>NZ_CP022957.1:1602500-1926875 GCF_002269385.1 Maribacter cobaltidurans | reverse complement strand
TTAGGACATCGCTAAATTCATAAAATTATCATTAATGTTGTCCGTTTCGGGGAAGAATTCTTCCCCGAAACGGTTCTTGTATTCCCTAGGCGGCATATCCCCGATGGATGAATGGGGATGCCTTGTATTGTAATCCTCCCTCCATTTTTGGGTCAGCGCCCTTACTTGGTGCAGGTCGTTGAACCAGTATGCATCGAGTACGTCCTCCCTGTAAAACCTGTTCAGGCGTTCCATATATCCATTCTGCATGGGCTTGCCCGGTTGGATGAACCTGAGTTCGACCCTTTTCTTTTTGCACCATGCCGCCAAGGTCTTGGAGATGAACTCGGGACCGTTGTCGCACCGTATCGTTTTGGGAAGGCCTATCTCCTCTTCCAGGTGCCCAAGGGTCTCCACGACCTTTCTTGCCGGGTAGTTCAGGCCAACGTCCATTGCCAGTGCCTCACGGTTGCAATCGTCCATGACGTTGAACACCCTTACCTTTCTTCCATCGGACAGTACATCGGCCATGAAGTCCATGCTCCATACCTCGTTGAGCTCGATCGGGGCCTCCAACGGGTTCTTTACCCTTGCCGGGAGTCTTTTCTTATGTTTTCTGCGCAACTTTAGACCCATGTTCCTGTAGACCCTAAGTACACGTTTCCTGTTCCATTTATGGCCTTCGCGACGAAGCCGTTTAAAATATACCTCGAAACCCCTGGTCGGCAGTTCTTCCGCCAACCTCGATAACGCATCGATGACTTCCGTATCGTCCTTTTTGGTACGGTAGTACCACATCGAACGGGCAAGCCCGATTACCCGGCAGGAACGCGATACGCAGACCGAATAGGCCTCCTGGAGATATTTTGCGCGGTGCTTCTTGTCGGAAGGCCCTAGAACTTTTTTGACAGTACATCCTTTAACATACGAACGTCCAGACTTACATCGGCGTACATCTGTTTGAGCTTGCGGTTCTCATCCTCGAGCTCTTTGAGCCGCTTCATATGGGCCACTTCCATGCCCCCGTACTTCTTCCTCCAATAGTAAAAGGTGCTCTTGTCAACACCCATCTCGCGGGAGATGTCCCCGACACTTCTTCCTTGTTCGTTCTCTTTTAATGCCTTGATGATCTGGCTCTCGGTAAACTTGCTTTTTTTCATATGACAGTTAAAATTTAAAGTTAGAAAATTCTAATTTTAAGCTGTCCTATTTTTAGGGAAGGCTACAGGCTTATTTTTTTTATCCTTTTTTGATTTGTTCTTTGATACAAAGAAAACAATCACAATTAAGATAAAAACTCCAATAAATAAATAAAGCATAAGATTTTTCTAAATTATTATCAACGTATGAATATAAATCATACTTCCTTTTTATGAATAACGCTCGTTAATAGAACCCCTTTTCAACCTTAAAATTCTACCCGCACCATGGAAACATGCGGAATACCGTCTTCTAAATATTCTTTCCCTTCAGCTTGGAAACCAAGCGAATTATAAAATTTTAAGAGATAGGTCTGAGCAGAAATTCTAATGGTCTTGGTATGGAGTTCTTCTTCAATAGCCTTTATGGAAGCTTCCATAATCGTTTTTCCATACCCATATTGCCTTTGGTCTTTTTTTACCACTACCCTACCAATACTAGCTTCGGGAAAATAGTCCCCCGGAGCAAAAACACGGGTATAGGCAACAATTTTATTTCCCTTTTTTCCTATCACATGAATGGCCTTAGTATCCTTCCCGTCCAAATCTTGGTACACGCAATCTTGCTCCACCACAAAAACTTCGCTACGTAATTGCAACAAGGCATATAGTTCCTGTATGGTCAAGGCATCAAAGGGTTTGGTATATATCTTCATAGGTTCACGTAGTCTTTTATATCAGGATTGATTACTATTAAATCTTGTACAAAGTTTTCCTTGTCCTTGGGGGATATGATCAATATACCAAAAGAATCATAGGCAATCTGTATCCGGTCCAAGGATGCCGCGGGAGCGGAGAACATACTGCTTGTTCTTTTAACCGATCGGATTCTTGAAATATCAAGATGCTTTCTGTAGATAAAACCACATTTTATAAACAGCCTTTCTTTATCGATGGAATATTCCGTAGTAATCAATAGATATAAAATGCACAATCCCACGAGTAAAAAAATAAAAGAAGTCGTAAGGATTGCCAAAGGTTCTTCCCCTTTTACCATCATGTACACGATGATTCCTAAAAAAGGCAGCATCGGAAAGAATAAAAGTCCCCAACTAATTTTTGATTTATAGATTTTCATGGGTTAAAATAACTCAATCCTGAACAATGACATGTTTATTGTCACACTTACCAAATTCGGGCTGAATATTGACATGGTTTATTCCGTGCTTATGGTATAATTCTTCTTCTATATCTTCTAAAATTTTATCGAATTCTGAAAGCTTTATATCCTCACTAAAATCTATATGGGCTTCTAAATGAATTTGGTTTTCGTTCAATTGCCACAGATGTACATGATGTACATTTTTAACGTCATCCAAACTGGATATCGTATCCACAATCTGTTGTACCTGAACAGTATTTGGTGTAAAAAGCATAAGAACACGGGTAGAATCCTTTAAAAGATCAAATCCCATATAAATCAAATAGACGGCAATGATAAAAGTCAACAAGGGATCTACCCAATATAGTTCGTAGAACTTCATCAACAATCCCCCAATTAAAACGGCTACGGAAGCCAGCATATCCGTTAATAAATGAAGATAGGCAGATTTCATATTCATGTTTTTATCAGAATCCTTTTTAATAAGAAAGACGCTAAAACCATTGGCTACTATACCTAAAAGGGAAAGCCAAATAACCAAATCAGATTCTACTTCCTGGGGAGTAATAAAACGTTCAATAGCTTCCTTAATCAATAGAACCGCAACGACCATTAGTGTAGCCGAATTAACAAAGGCCGCAATTATTTCCGCTCTTTTATAACCAAACGTTTTAGTAGTAGATGCTTTTTTTTTGGAAAGTACGTTGGCTATATAACTAACGATAAGCGATAAAACATCACTAAAATTATGAAGGGCATCAGAAAGTAAGGAAAGACTGCCCGAAATGATACCTCCTACAACCTGAGAGGCGGTAATTAGAATATTTAAGAATATGGAAATAACAAGGTTCTTACCCTCTACTTGTGGATGGGCATGCCCATGAGCGTGATTATGGTGATTGTGGCCCATATACCTATTAACTACAAGGTATCTTCTCTATTCTTCTCTCGTGCCGTCCACCTGCAAACGGGGTTTTTAAAAAGACCTCTACCATTTCCAAGGCCTGTTGTAAAGCGATATACCTGGCTGGTAAACTTAGAATATTCGCATTGTTGTGTTCCCTGGCCAATTCCACAATTTCCTTGGTCCAACACAAGGCGGCCCTTACTTTTTGATGTTTGTTGGCCGTCATGGAAGCACCGTTTCCACTACCACAGATAATAATACCGTAATCCACTTTGCCATCTTCCACATCCTGGGCGACCGGATGTACAAAATCAGGATAATCAACACTATCTGAACCGTCCGTTCCATAGTTGATTACTTCAATGTCCATGGACCTTAAAAGACCTATGACGGCAAGTTTATAATCTGTACCCGCATGATCGTTTCCTATAGCTATTTTCATAATAAAGTTTTTTAATATAAAACTCCTATTGTAGGCATTGGGGGAATTATAATAGCCATAAAGGTACAACTTCCCTATGTTGACCACAAAAAATCATAGGTTTACAACATAGTTTTCCTAAAGTTGAATTTACACTGTTTATTAGAGGTTGGAAATTGGTTGTAAGACGCTAATAATATGTTAACAACTAAGCAATTCTAAATTTGCTTTGAACGGGAATTTTTTACAATACAATCCTTTTTTGTACAAAACCAAAAATGATATTAGAAACTGTAAGTAGGTTTTTAAAAAATTCTATTCCTTAGTTAACATTAAATTTACTTAAACTTATTAATAAATACATGTTTAAATAGGTTATCAACGCTTGCTGATAACTTATTTAATATCTTGATTTTCACGGTTATTTTTTATTCATAATGTGTAAATAACTATTAGTATCTAACAAAATCAAGTATTCTTAAAATAAGTTTTACCCCATATTAACAATCTATCATAACCATCATTTTAATTTTAAATTTTAAAGAAAAAAAGATGAGTATGTATTATATGTTGATAACAACTATGAAATGGATATAATCCTCGCTACTGGATTATAATTCGTAATTTTCCGATAAATAGAAACTTTAATGTCTAAGAGAAATAAGAAGAGTAGAAACCATAGAAAGAACGAAATTACAAAGGGGATTTTTACCGTATTGGAGAAGGAGCCCAAAAAAAGTTTCAACTACAAACAAATAGCTGCCAAAATTGGGGTTACGGAAGCCCAAGATAGAAATACGTTGATCAAGCGCTTGGTGGAATTAAAGGAGAAAAAGAGGATTCAGGAAATATCTATAGGTAATTATCAGGTTTTGGAAGATACTAAAACCTACCACAAAGGACAGGTAGATATTACCGGGCGTGGAAATGCTTATATTATAGTAGAGGGTATGGAGGATGATATCTTTATCCCAAATAATAAGATAAATAAAGCTTTCCATAAGGATATCGTTGAGGTATACATCCACCCCAGGAAGAAAAGCAAAAAGGTTGAGGGTGAAATCGCAAAAGTGATTGAACGGTATAAGAATACGTTCGTGGGTATTGTTGATATGCAAAAGACTTTTGCCTTTGTACGACCTACTGATTTTAGAATGTACACGGATATTTTTATTACTCAGGACAAATTGAACGGAGCTAAGGATGGGGACAAGGTTATTGTAGAATTGATGGATTGGCCCGATGGTGTGGATTCACCATACGGAAAGATAACCGAAGTTTTGGGTAGACCTGGAGAGCACAATACGGAAATACATTCCATTTTGGCCGAATATGGTTTGCCTTATGAATTTCCTGTAGAAGTAGAACGATTTGCGGATAGTTTGGATACAAGTATACAAGCCGATGAAATTGCCAAGCGGAGGGATATGCGAGATGTCTTAACCTTTACGATTGATCCAAAGGATGCGAAGGATTTTGATGATGCCCTTTCATTTTCTGAATTAGAAAACGGAAATTATGAAATAGGAATTCATATTGCGGATGTTTCACATTATTTAAAAACGGATACCATTTTGGACGATGAGGCCTATGATAGGGCTACTTCCGTGTATTTGGTAGACCGCGTGGTACCTATGTTACCGGAGGTGTTGTCCAACAATGCCTGTTCCTTAAGACCTAAGGAGGAAAAGTATACATTCTCGGCTATTTTCGAATTGGATAAAAATGCTATTCTAAGAAATCAATGGTTCGGAAGGACGGTGATAAATTCAAATGAGCGCTTTGCCTATGAGGAAGCTCAGCATATTATAGAGACGAAAAAGGGTAAGATACCTAAAGATATCTCAATACGAGAGGGAGCCTATACTGTTGATGAGGAAATTGTGGAGGCCACATTGACGATGGACCGTCTTGCTAAGATTATGCGTAAAAAGCGTATGGACCAGGGGGCAATCTCATTTGATAAGGTTGAGGTTCGTTTTAATCTTAATGAAAATAATGAACCTGTAGGAGTTTATTTTAAGCAATCCAAGGATGCCAATAAGCTCATAGAGGAATTTATGTTGCTGGCCAATAGAAAGGTGGCGGAGTTCATAGGAAAACAGAAGCCTAAAAAAACCTTTGTGTATCGGGTCCATGATGATCCGGATGAGGATAAACTAATTGCCTTGAACGGTATCGTTTCTAAGTTTGGACATAAATTGAATTTTAAGGATAAGAAAACCATCAGTGCTTCATTGAACAAACTTTTAGAGGATGTTAAGGGACAAAAGGAGCAAAATTTGGTGGATACCTTGGCGATAAGGAGTATGAGCAAGGCTATTTATACCGTGGATAATATTGGTCACTATGGTTTGGCATTCGACTATTATACCCATTTTACCTCACCTATCAGAAGGTATCCAGATGTTATGGTTCATAGGTTGTTACAACACTATTTAGATGGTGGTAGTTCCGTTAAGGCAGATAAATACGAAGAAAAATGTAAGCACTCATCGGATATGGAAGGCTTGGCAGCGAATGCAGAACGCGATTCCGTTAAATACATGCAGATTAAATTTATGGAAGACCATAAGGATGAGGAATTTGTTGGTGTAATCAGTGGGGTTACGGAATGGGGTATTTACGTAGAGATTATTGATAATAAGTGTGAGGGTATGGTGCGTATCAGGGACATAAAGGGAGATTATTATATCTTTGACGAGAAACAATATGCCATCGTTGGGGAAAGAACAAAGAAAATGTATCAATTGGGTGATGAAGTTATCGTTATGGTAAAGAGCACTGATTTGATAAAGCGTCATCTGGATTTTTCCCTTATTGGTAAGAACTAGTAGTTTTGGAATGAATTTTGATTCATAGGAATCCTTGTATCAAAAACCTGAATTTCAGGTGTTAAACCATGTTAATGAAGCGTTTATTGTTATTAGTTATTATGTTTCTTGGGTATATGGTGCCTGCTCAAGACAATACTTTAACACAAAGCCTTGAAAAGTTTGTTGAACTAAAGGGTTTTGATGGTATTTCTATCAATCTTATAAGGTCCACGGAGAACAAGGCCGTAATTTCAGGTGAGAGTACGGATAAAGTGGCTATCGTGAACAATGACGGTATCCTAAAGATTAGGATGCAGTTAACCAAATTCTTTAGAGGATATAAAACTTTTGTGGATTTGTATTATACTGATGATATAATGGTGATTGATGTAAACGAAGATGCAAGAATTGTTTCTGAGGGAACAATTATTCAGGACATTCTAGAACTTAAGGCCCAAGAGGGCGGAGAGGTTAATGTATCCACCGAAGTTGAGCAGTTGTTGATTAAATCCGTTTCAGGAGGTATAGTAAAGGCTACGGGTACATCCAATCTTCAGGATGTTCAAATCAATACTGGTGGTGTTTATGAGGGTAAGTCCTTAAAGACAAAATTTTCAACCGTGAACGTCAATGCCGGTTCACGAGCTGAAATTTATGCCAGTGAGTATGTAAAGGCTGCTGTAAAGGCGGGGGGAGAGGTTTTGGTTTATGGTAATCCACCAAAACTGGAAGAGAAGACGGTTTTTGGGGGTAGCATAAAAAGAATGTAGTTTATAAATGTGGGAAGATATACATGCGGCAATACCATTAGGCTTTATATTGAGCTTTATGGTGGGTCCTGTGTTCTTTGTACTGTTAGAAACAAGTGCAATTAAAGGTTTTAGGGCAGCCCTTGTTTTTGATTTGGGTGTTATCCTGGCCGATGTTGTCTTTATTACCATAGCTTATTTTAGCAGTTATCAGTTACTTGAGAATCTGAGTAATCAACCGGGGCTATATGTTTTTGGTGGGGTTATTTTGTTAGTTTATGGTATTACTATCTTTTTTAAACAAGGTTCAGGGCGAACTTCGGATTTACCTATTAACGCCAAAACAAAGAGGAGTGATTATTTAAGTCTTTTTGTAAAGGGTTTTCTTTTGAATTTTATCAATATTGGGGTATTGGTATTTTGGCTAGGCGTTATTATTATAGTCGGTCCGAGTCTGGATAATGAGCCGAATAGAATCCGTGTTTTTTTTAGTACTATGCTTCTTGCTTATTTCGTCACGGATCTTTTTAAAATATTGTTGGCCAAACAGCTAAAAAAGAAACTTACTGGTAAACGCATTCGTTTAATTAAAAAGGGAATAGCTATTATATTAATAGTGTGTGGAGTTGTACTGATAATTAAGGGGTTTATACCTAAAGATAGATTCAACTTAGAGAAGCGTATTGAAAATATAGCGCAATAAAAAAGGACCATAAATTAGGTCCTTTTTTATTGGGTACTATCTAATGGATTACTTTTTGTACTTGGAATTTAACAATTCTATGATTTCATTGGTTATATCATAAGTATCTTTTCCGTAGAGTACACTACCGCCGTCACCTCCACCAAGGATGTAACTGTACCCATTATTTTTTCCATAAGATTCTATTTCTTTTTTTACTTTGGCAACGACACTATCCATTTCTGTTTGACCGGACAATTGTAGTTGTTGATCTTCCATCTGTAATTGTTGTCCCATTTGCTGCCCTCTTTGCTGAAATTGTGCGTATTCTTGTTGAGCCTTTGTTTGGGACATGCTTTGGGCCCTTGATTGAAATTCTGAAGCCTCTGCTTGAAATGCTTGAGATATACTGTCCCTTTTTTTAGCCAGTACTTCTGCTTTTTCTTTAAATTTTGTTTCAATATCAATTTTCTCTTGATATTCATTCATAAGTTTAACATTATCTACAAACGCAATTTTTTCTTGTTGGCAAGAGGCTAATATCAAAAGTGACAGGCCAAATATTATTTTTTTCATCTATGTTTATTTTAGTTTGCAAAAGTAGCAAAGCTTTTTATAAAAAGGACAAATATCAGCTTTCCCTTAATTTTATATTAACTATGTATTTAGTTTATGGTTTTTAAAATTTAAATAGACTTTAACTATTATAAAAAAGACTTTTATTTAATTTTTAAGAGACTTTCTAGGATAAGGAAAGGTATCTCCTATCTAGATTAATTATTATGTCTTAATTAGCTTTATATTGATTATTGGGTCTTTTTTAATATATAAATTAGTGAGGAGTATTCTTTTGTGTATAGTGCCTTAATGTTAGATATCAATCCTAACATAAAACCTTTTAAGTAATTGTTTTTACCTGATTTGTATTTTTCTGATAGTAGGGATACATAAAAGGAATCAAAGTACATAGGTTTGGTTTCAATGAGTTCCATGTTATGTTTACGTAATAAAGCGGGTATTGAGTTGCGTGAGAAGTGCCATAGATGTCTTGGAGTGTCATAAGCCGCCCAAAATTTTTGGTAATGTTGAGCGTCATAGGATTTGAAGTTAGGGACAGCTACTATTATGAAACTGTTTTTTTTAAGTAGTGAAGTAATTTTAATAAGTTGGTTTTCTAAATCAGGTAGATGTTCTAACACATGCCATAAAGTAATAACGTCATAGGCATCATATGTTATGGTATCAAAATCTTTATGAAGCGTAATGTTTTTCTTTTTTGCTTGATTCCTGGCATTGATATTTGGTTCAATACCTTCAGCTTTCCAAGAGTTTTGATTTATTGTTTTAACGAAATCTCCTGTACCGGCTCCAATATCTAATAGTTTTTTTTGAGTTGTGTTCAACGAATCTATTAACCTTAATTTCTTACTTAAACTATAATCTTTAACGTATTTATAAATTTTATCTATTATAGATTTACGCTGATCGTTATGGGATATATAGTAATCGCTCGAATAATATTTATCTAAATCCTTTGGTTGTGGATCAGTGATTAGCATATCCAATTCGGGATTGTATATTAAATCAAAAGATTCGTGGGTATTAAAATAATCTTTTGTTTTCAGGTACAATTTCATGGTTGGTTGTATTTTCCACAGATCGTTCCACGTGGAACAATTATTTTATCGACCAAGATGTACAAGTAATACACTAATATCACTTGGAGTTACACCACTAATTCTTGAGGCTTGGGAAATGGTAACAGGTTGTATTGCACTTAATTTTTCCCTTGCTTCAAAGGACAAGGATTTTAATATTTTATAGTCAAAACCATCTGGAATCCTTACAGCTTCGAGTCTATTAAGTTTGTCCGCATTTAGTTTTTCTTTTTCAATGTAACCTGAGTATTTTACTTGAACTTCTGCTTGTTCTAACACTTCTTGGTCTAATTGGTTTTCTTCGACATATTCAAGAACTGGATTTAATGTCATCATGTGATTCATAGTGACTTTGGGTCTTGAAAATAGTTTGAACATTTTATCAGATTGGCGAATAGGCGATGATTTTATAGTATCCAATATCGGATTCATATCTTCTGGTAGTACACTAGTTTGTTTAAAGAATTCTATAAACGCTTCTGATTTTTGCATTTTCTCCTCCATTCTTTTCATTCTATTCTCTTTTGCCAGACCTAATTTGTAACCTTTTGGGGTTAATCTTAAGTCCGCGTTGTCTTGTCTTAACAAGGTTCTATATTCTGCTCTGGACGTAAACATTCTATAGGGCTCTTCGGTTCCCTTTGTAATAAGGTCATCGATTAGAACTCCTATATAAGCTTCATCTCTTTTTAGTATAAAGGGGTCTTTCTCATTAATTTTTAAGTGTGCATTTATTCCCGCCATTAAACCTTGTGAAGCTGCTTCTTCGTATCCGGTAGTTCCGTTGATTTGTCCGGCAAAATAGAGATTATCTACGATTTTTGTTTCCAGAGTATGTTTTAATTGGGTTGGTGGAAAGTAATCGTATTCAATGGCATATCCTGGCCTAAAGAATTTTACTTTTTCAAAACCTTTTACAGAACGTAGAGCTTTGAACTGTACATCTTCTGGCAAGGAGGTTGAAAATCCGTTGACATATACTTCTACGGTATCCCAACCTTCTGGCTCAATGAACATCTGATGGGAGTCTTTATCTGCAAACCGATTTATTTTATCCTCAATAGATGGGCAATATCTCGGGCCAATACTTTTTATTCTACCGTTAAACATTGGTGATCTATCGAAACCCTCTCTAAGCAAATCATGAACCAAGGCGCTGGTGTGGGTCATGTGGCAGTCACGCTGTTTTGTTAAAATTGGTGTATTCAAATAGGAGAATTTTTCAGGGTTTTCGTCACCCGGCTGTACAATCATTTTCGAATAATCCAATGATCTTCCGTCTACACGCGGAGGTGTACCGGTTTTCATTCTTCCGCTTTCAAATCCTAATTGAACAAGTTGTTCTGTAATACCGGTAGCGGCTTTTTCTCCTGCCCTGCCACCACCAAATTGTTTTTCGCCTATATGAATTAATCCATTTAAAAAGGTACCATTTGTTAGGACTACTGATTTTGCTTTTATTTCGATACCTAAAGAGGTTTTTACACCTACCACTTTATTATCCTCTATCAAAAGACCGTTAACCATTTCCTGATAAAAGTCAACATTGGGAGTTCTTTCCAAAGCGAGCCTCCATTCCTCAGCAAAGCGCATTCTATCACTTTGAGCCCGAGGACTCCACATAGCAGGACCTTTCGATTTATTGAGCATTTTGAATTGAATGGCCGATTTATCGGTAATAATACCGCTGTAACCACCCAAGGCATCTATTTCCCTCACAATTTGTCCTTTGGCTATTCCGCCCATAGCGGGGTTGCAGGACATTTGTCCTATAGTTTGCAGATTCATGGTAACTAAAAGAGTTTTTGAACCCATGTTGGCGGCTGCGGCCGTTGCTTCGGCACCGGCATGTCCTCCACCCACTACAATAACATCATAAATTTCGTCAAACATAGCATCTAGTGTTCCACGTGGAACATTTTAATTTTTTCTTCTTCTTTTGAACGCATTTCTTTAATGTGTTCTTCCTTTTTGTCTTTGTAACCGGCCAAATGAAGGATACCATGGGACATTACCCTGAGCAGCTCGTTTTCGAAGGGAACATGATATAGGTCTCCATTCTCGCGAACACGATCCACGGAAATATAAATATCTCCGGAAATAATTTTACCTGCCGTATAATCAAAAGTTATAATATCGGTAAGCGTGTTGTGGTCTAAATATTGTTGGTTTAAATTCAACAAATAATTGTCGTCGCAAAAAATATAGTTAAGTTCGCCGGCTTGATATCCCTCGGATTTGCAAATTGATTGAATCCAGTCTATATATTTTTCAGGGTTTGAAAGCTTAAAATCCGTCTCAAAATTAAATTCAATCATTGTCCTTAAAGTACTCTTTAACCTTGTTTTGAAAATTTTGGCGCAAAGGTAAGGCTTGTCTATTTAAAATTTCTACCTCGTTCCGATAATTATCTAGTAATGAGGGTTTGGTGGTTATAGGATTTGTGAAGTCTTTTTTATTGCTATTACTTTCACGTTCTGATTTTTTTCCTTGCTTTAAAGCTGCGTTTTCCAACTTGAGTAATTCATATTGCACCGTGTTGGCTTTGCTTATAGTGTGTTGTGTTATTCCGTTTTCAAGAAGATCATTTTGAAAATCTTCCATCTGCCTAATGAGTTTTTCTCCTAATTTTCTATCTCCTTCATTAATCATATTTTCCAATTGCTGTTCCAACTCTTGCTTAATACGCTGTTGTTCTTGATAGATTTCATATATCTCCTGGAGTTCGGATTCTGTCATTCCACCACTACCCTGACCCGAATTTCCATTTCCGTTGGATTGTCCTTGGGAATCATTTTCTCCTTCTACAGAATGCTCGCCTTGAGCACCCTCACTTCCTTGATTACCTTGTTGTCCTTGCGAACCTTTTCCTCCTTTGTTGCCTTCACCCTGGCCCTTATTTCCTTCTTTTCCATTTTCTCCCTGTTGTTGATTACCTTTAGAACTGGATTGTCCTTGGCTTCCTTGTTGACCCATTTTTTCACCTAGGGACTGTTGTTGTTTTATGATGTCCGGTAGTTGAAATCCATTTTGGCTCTGGCCACTGCCCTGACCCATTTGCATGCTTTGCTGCATATTTTCTAAAACGTGGGCAAGAAAATCCGCAAGACTATTTGAAGCAGTCAACACATATTTTTGATAGGATACTCCTTGGTATATTTGACCTTCCGCAACGCTTTCCAAAGACTTATCTATGTTATAATACACCTCTGTAATTTGCTCGTTTACAAATTCTGAAAGTTCTGCTTGCCGAAGGGAAAGAGCAAACAAGCTATCGTCAACATGTTCGAAAAGACTGCGTAATTCTTTCTGATGTCTAACCGTTTCCGAATAATGGGAGATATCCTCCCGGTCTTGAACGCTAAGCTTATCATATAGACCTTCCTGCTTAAAGGAAAATATAATGAGGTTGTCCAAAATTTGTCGCAGCATTTCCGCATCTTCGGCCACCGAGGATTCTCCACCGCCACCGCTCATGGCAGATTTACCGAGCTCTTGACTCATTTCCTTCATTTTTTCAGCAGCTGACTTTTGATTTTGTTTGGCCTTATTGGCATTTTGCTCCTTGGCGTCCGTATCTAAACTTTGTTGGTTGCCTTGATGCTTTTTGACTTCCTCAAGAGCAGTATTCTGATTATCTTTTACCCCCGCTTCTTTTTCTTTGTCTATATTTAATTCTACCGGCTTTTTCAACTGGCCATTATCTTTTTGTAATTCCTCCAGTTCCTTCGCAATGTTTTCAAATGCCTTATTCAGCTCTTGCTGCTCTTTTTCTGTATAATCTTTTTTTATTTCTTGATTTGACAACTCATCTTGTCTTTCCGACAACTTTTCCAAGTCATTGGCCAATTGTGCCGCTTTTTCCGTGACATAATATCTTTTTGTAAGTTCAACAAGTTGCTCCAGATTTCTCTCTGAGTTTTGTTGCTTTTTGCCCAACTCCTCCAAACGCTGGGTTAATTCTTCCTTATTGATTTTATCCGCAATCTTGTTGAGTTCTTCCAAAAGCTTTTGGTTCTTTTTTGCCTCTATCTCTTGTCGCTCCAACCGTTCTTGCAGTAATTGGTTTAGCTTGTCGTCCTTCTCCCCTTTCTGCAAATTATTTTTAAGCTCCTTGCTAAACTTTTGCATCATTTCTTCCTGCTGCTCCTGCTTTTGAAGAAAGTCCTTAATCTGGTTTTTGTCATTAAAATCCAATCGGTCTTTTTCTTTTTGTAACGTATTGATTTCCTTCAAGGCATCTCTTTGGTCAACCGCTTTTTCAAGGGACTTATCCATACTATTAATTAAAGACTGTTGAGATTCTAACTCTTTGTTCCTTAGTTGATTACCATCTAAAATCATCTGATTGAAAACAGAACTTTTTACCGTTTTACCACCATGTATGGCATCATTATCGGTCACCTGGAAATAAAATGAATAATTTTTTCCTTCCTCTAATTGTAGACCGGATGGAAAAGTATAGTAGAACTGATGGAAACTATTATTTGGGCTGTTTAGTTCAAGGATTTTTTCCTCTTCTTCCTTCCCTTGTTCATAATAGACCAAATCTATTTTTTTAAGTCCATAGTCATCTGTTGCTTCTCCAGAATAATAAGAAACATTGGGCTCCAAAGAATCCAACACCTGCTGTACTTTTATGGTAGGATAGGCGTCCTTCACAACCTGAAAGGAATAGCTCAAGGTTTCATAATCCCGAATATTGGTGTTTGAGGTGGCCAACTGGTACACCCAGTTGGAATAGATTCGTTTAGAGAGCTTAAAATCATCACCTCGGTTTTCAAAAAACAGCGAAGTATCTTTTGCAATTAGCCTTATTTGTTCCGTATCCTGCCCCTTTATTTCCCAAGTAACCTTTGTGCCTTCAGGAAGTACGGCGTTACCGGTACTTTTAATGATTTCCGGGGTTTTATTAATGTATTTTGGGTATTCCAGGAGAAGATTGAAATCCGATATTGCGGGTGCCTTTAAAGCTTCAAGGGTAAAGTCCCTGGATATAACGTCGTTTCCTTTAAAGCTAAAAGTAGCGGAATTTATTGGTGGTGAAAGGGTATATTGAAAGATTCCGTTTTCTTCCTGTAATAGAATTTCCTTTCCTTCTAAAAGCAAATAAACGTTTTCTGGCCTTATTTCGCCTTCCGTTGCCACTTGAAATGTAAAGGGCTCACTTTCAATAACCTGAAGATGAGGGGATAACAGTTCAAATTTGAATGGGGCGGGGGGTTCATAGGCAAGGTTGTAATTGACCACACGTGTGTAGCTTCCAAAAAAAGAATTCCAATTACCTGATGCCCATAACAACCCAATGATGACTATGGGGAACAATGCATATTTTAAATATTTAAGGGGTTCTTTGGTGTTGATGGCCCGTTTAAAGGGAATGGTTTTAAGTTGTTCCGAACGCTGTTCGATACTGGCCAATAATAATTCCGATTTTTCAGGATTATCCACGAGGTCCAATAAATTATATAACTTATCCCCCACTTCCGGAAAGTGCTTACCAATCATTACCGAGGCATCTTTGGCTGAGATTCCCCTTCTGATTTTAAACAGATAAAATAAGGGAATGAAAATATATTTATAGAGCAAAAACCCTTCAACCAGCAGAAAGGATAAAAACAAGATCAATCTTCCCGTGGAATTTAACCAAAGCGCAAACTCTATACCTAGAACGGCCAGAAAGAAAAGCAGGCCAAGTGTAATAAAAAGAATAAGCCCTTTAATTAGTTTTTGGGTATAATACGACTTTATAAAGCCGTTGAGTTTGTTTAATATTTGGTCGCAGAACTTCAAATGCAATGTATTTTTATACCAAGATATAAGGTTTTCAATTTTTAGCTTAGAAATATTTGTTAAAAGGCACTAAATCTGTGACTTAAACCTATTGAATGGAAATACCAAGACCACAGATGAAAATTAATACCTAAAACGGCAATGTGAGTTTTTACTCCAACATCCCTTTTTATACCTTTGCGACATGACACAAAAAGTACGGGTAAGATTTGCGCCTAGTCCTACTGGGCCTTTACATATTGGTGGTGTACGGACCGCTCTCTTCAATTATTTGTTTGCCAAGAAACATGGCGGGGATTTCATATTGCGCATAGAGGATACGGACCAAAACAGGTTTGTAGAGGGAGCAGAGCAATATATAGTGGAGGCCTTACATTGGTGCGGTATTCCATTTGATGAAGGACCAGCTTCCCCAACTTCAAAGGGGAACACTTTGGGCAAACATGGCCCATATAGGCAGAGTGAACGAAAGCATCTATATAAAAAGTTTGCGGAAGACCTCATTGAAAAGGGCAAGGCCTATTATGCTTTTGATACTGCCGAAAAATTGGATTTTCATAGAAAAGACCACGAGGCAAAGGGAAAGACATTTATCTATAATTGGCATAATCGCCTAAAACTGGACAATTCGTTGTCACTTATGCCGGAAGAAGTAAAGAAACGGTTGGAATCGGGTGAAGATTATGTCATAAGGTTTTTAACCCCACCGGATGAAAAACTTCAACTTAAGGACATTATCCGTGGAGATATTGAAATAGACACCAATATATTGGACGACAAGGTGCTCTTTAAGAGTGATGGCATGCCCACCTATCACTTGGCCAATATTGTGGATGACCACTTGATGGAGATTTCCCATGTTATTCGTGGGGAAGAATGGCTGCCCTCATTGGCTTTGCATCAACAATTGTATGACGCCTTTGGATGGGAAGCCCCCCAATTTGCCCACCTGCCTTTAATCATGAAACCGGTTGGAAAAGGAAAGTTGAGTAAACGCGATGGAGAAAAGGGAGGATTTCCGGTATTTCCATTGTCGTGGAACGAGTCTGTGGGATACCGCGAAGCAGGATATTTTCCAGAAGCTGTGGTCAACTTTTTGGCCTTGTTGGGCTGGAACCCAGGAACGGAACAGGAACTTTTCAGTTTGGTGGAATTGGTAGAAAGTTTTTCTTTAGAAAGGGTAAACAAGTCTGGAGCTAGATTTGACCCAGATAAAACCAAATGGTATAATCAGCAATATATGCATCAAAAAAGCGATGCGGTATTGGCCGAATCTTATCTAGGTTTTCTATCCGAAAAAAATATTGAAGCACCATCTATGGAATACGTGGAACAAGTGGTTTCCCTTATAAAGGACCGCGCCACATTTGTTTCTGATTTTTGGGAGCTGAGCGATTATTTTTTTGTTGCCCCTGCCGACTACAATGAAAAGGCGGTTAAAAAACAGTGGAAAGATGATACCGGGCAAATTATGAGAGCGTTGTTGGACGTGTTGGATACTATTAAAGATTTCTCCTCGGAAAACGTGGAAACGGTAGTAAAAGCCTGGATTGCCGAAAAAGAATTGTCTTTCGGCAAAGTGATGCCCCCGTTACGTCTCGTTTTGGTCGGTGATATGAAAGGACCTCACATTTTTGACATTATAGCCTTGATTGGTAAGGAAGAAAGTTTGGAACGTATTAATAAGGCAATAACCGAATTGGCGAAGACCTAGCGCTATTTCTTTAAAACCTCTCGAACAACTTTTAAATCTCCATCCACTTCTTTTGGAACATTCAAACCTAATATTTCACAGATGAGCGGGTATATGTGGATGTTTTTAAAGGAGTTGATGTCGTAATTGCTTTTAAAGCTTGGTCCATTGGCATAAAAAATACCGTGCATTTCTTTATGTTTTGGGTCATAACCATGAACCCCGAACGGAGTCTTTGATTTTGAAATGATGGTTTCGATTTTGTCCTGGGGGGCAAAATAATAGCCAAAATCCGGGATTATCTGTATTTGTCCCCAGTCTGGATTTATAGCTACATACTCAAAACCAGGGGTTTCTGAGGTTTTATGGACCTTATAGTGGTTTTCCTCTTGCCTAAGGGAATCCATAACCCGCGCCTCATCCTGTTTATTTTTCAAATGAATATTAAGGAGGGCGCCATTATCTACAAGTCGGTAGAGTGAATCATTTTTTATGGTATCTACGGGCAAGTAGTGCTCCTTGGGAACCTCAGCCATTCCATGATCGGAAACTATAATAATATCAACAGGAAGCCCCGTAGCTTTTACTCCTTGGAACAGGGATTCCAGGTTTTTGTCCAACTTTATTAGGGTGCTTTTCAGTTCGATATCGGCATTTGGCCCATAACGATGTCCGGTATCGTCTATATCCGAAAAATACATCGTAATTAAATGGGGTCTTTTCTTTTCCGGTAAAGCAAGCCATTTTAAGGCCTGTGATACTCTTTCCTCATTTTTGACTGACTCGTCATACTTTTTGTAATACGTAGGCCAAGAACCCAAAACATTGGCCTCAGAGCCCACAAAAAAGTAGCTTGCCGTGACCATTCCGGACTTCCCTGCCTGTATCCATAGGGGTGTGCCCCCATAGAAAGTACCATCTTCCACGAGTTCCCGTCTGTTGATACGGTAGATTTCGTCTTTCGTATGGCTATAAAAGCTATTGCCGATGATACCGTGTTTATCGGGATACATGCCGGTTGCAATAGTATAATGGTTTGGAAAGGTTTTGGAAGGAAATGACGGAATTAAGGATTCCGCATTCACCCCGTTTTTGATAAAGTCGGTTAAGAAGGGAGGTTTGAAACGCGCCACATAGTCCCACCTAAAACCATCTAAGGAAATCAGTATCACATATGGCTTTTCTTGGGCCTCCTTGGAGTTTATTTTGGCGGTATAGATGACACCGGAACTGCTTTTACAGCCGGAAAAAGCCAGTAAAAAAACAAAAAGCAACAGAAAAAAGACCGATTTTCTTTTAATCATTTTAGCTAAATTAATGCAATAGGCCCCTAAAGTAGAGTATAAAACACATGGCGGCAATCATAAAATTAAGTTTTACCAAGAAATAACATGGAGACTTAAAAAGGCAATGGAAAAGAAATACGATTTAGGCTATTTTATAATAAACATTGACTAGGGTGACAAGGCCGATAAGCAATATGAGTACTAGAGAAATTCTTTTAAACTTATCTTGTTGGATGTAATTGAGAATGCGTTTGCCCAAATAGGTGCCCAAAAAGCCAATTACCAATAAGAAGGGCAAATAAATCAGGTGTTCTTTATGTATATATCCGTTGTTGAAGTAGACAAATGTTCTGGTAAAATCAATAAAGAAGTCGATAAATGCAGAGGTAGCGATAAAAACACTTTTTTCAAGATTGAAGGCCGCCATGGTAAGGCCTCGAATGGCACCTCCCGTGCCCAGCAGTCCGGCGGAGAACCCGGATAACACCCCGCCGGTTATGGCATTCTTTTTATTTGGATCGATAACCAAGTCCTTTTTTATAAGGAACAGCAAACTCAGACAAACCAAAAACAAGGCAAGAGCTATTTCCAAAAAGAAGCTATCCATAACCTTGGTTAAAAAACCACCAACAACAACAAATATAACGGACGGTATACCGATGTTCATCAACAGTTTTTTGTCCAGCCCCTTTTTAAAGAGCATGATTTTACTCACATTACTAAATAGATGAAAAAGGGCGGTAAGACCTAGAACAAAATGAAAATCAAAGAAAAAATTCCCAATAGGAACAAAAAACACAGAAGACCCAAAACCTCCAACGGTACCCACTATTTCCGCCACCAAGGCTAGTAGTAAGAAAAGATAGTTGAGCTTGTTCATGGCGTTGGAATCAGGAGGTCCCTAAAGCTACCAATTTACTCAAATATATTTATGGGAACCGTCGCAAGAAGGCATTTTTTGGGAATGGCCACAGACACAATCATGTATGCCTTTCCCTGCCATGATACGAGACCTGTGTTTTTCTATTCTTGAAACCCTCGTGGCCGACTGTTTTGCTCCAGAAATAAAAAGCAGATATCCCTTCTGTCTTCCGGGCGTTAGATTCTTAAAGGCAAACTCGAAGTCAGCATCTTTTTGGAAAGCCCGCTCCAATTCCTCTGGAAATCCCATTTCATTGGGTTGACGATATTCAACTTTCAACCCCGATTTTTCAATTTCAATAGCCTCGAACACATAGGCCTTAATTATAGGTTTTAACCGCATGATTTCGCTCATATTGGTAAAGGGGACGATTCTTGCGGATTGGGTGTTCTCCCCCTGTTGTTTTAGAATGCCTTCGGCATCCTTTAAAAGTACGCCCTTGAAAAAGCTAAGACAACAAAAATCTTTGAAAGAGCCAATAATTAGTATGTTTTTACCTTTGAAAGTATAACAAGGTTGTCGCCATTTTAGAGTTTCTTCCAATCCACAATCAAGTAATAAGTTCCTGATATGGGTAATTTCCCTAGACCAACTTTTTTGTTTTGAGATATATTTATCTACGCGAGCACCCATAGGTTCAGTATTAGAGAATTAAGGCACAAGATATAAAAAGAGAAAATGCTAATTTGCCTAAATGCTTTTTCAGCTCCAACACTTATAGCAGAAGTAATTTGGGCAATACAAAACAGTGTTGTTTTATTAACACTACCGACTCTCAAAACGAATATAACAGTTGCTTTTATTATCGGGAAGGGATGTTATTCAACAAGTGAAGATGCCAATTCTCTGTACAGTTTCCATTGACCATCCACTTTCTTCAAAAGGACCAAAAAGGAATCTCCCATTTCATGAACGGTTCCGTTTTCGTCCGTATAGTACGTTCTACTTACTCCAAAATCGTAGGCCATGGTGTCAGAGAGGATTACGGTCTCTTTTGGGGTCATGATGATGCTATCATACCGAAACTTATTACCATGTTGTTCCCTAAGTTTTCTGTAGGCTATCCAGTCTTCGCTTCCTGGGCCAATCGAAACAAGGTCTTTGGTCACAAAGTTTCCTAGGTCTCCATACCGCTTCTCTCTTACCGTTTTTTCAAATGAATCCCTCATGGCTTCAATTTTTTCCAATTCAGCCGCAACATCCATAGTGCGTACTTCTTGTTTAGGCTCAGCGTCATTTGTTGCTTTTTCTTTTTCATTACAGGAAATCCACAAGACTCCAATACATAGGGCTAAAGCTTTATTCATAGCATAGATTTATTGAGTATTTAATCGTTAGTATAATGACTTTAGTTACATTCTTTCCTCAAGGAATTGTTCATTTGTATAATCTTCCAAACACCTTTTTTTCTTTCCCAAATTCTAGCGCTGGTTTCCCTGGCGGTATCCCCAACGCTCTTCCTCAGATAAATTTGGCTAACATAATCGTATCCCAAATCAGTGGCAAGCAAACGTTGCTCTGTTATGGTACCAATCACCTCCTTTTGTGGTAGATGAGGACAAAACATTTTTAATTGATCGTAAGTTATGGTCCGGTTTGGACCTCCAAACTGAGCTTCGGACATGATAATATTCTCGTCCAAATGGCTTAAAATTTCATCGCAATTCGCATTTCCATCCATATAGATTTTTTGATAGTTTTTTGCGACCTGCTCAAATTCATCTTGTTGATTTTTGGTAAAGGAATCGTTATTGCTACTCGAGGCAAAAAGAATGATACATAGGGGTATTATATACTTCATTTTATTGTGTTTTTCCGTTTTTCCAGACTTGCTCTAAGGTTCTTAGATTTGACAGGTCATTTAATGGATTCTTATTGAGAAGAAGAAAAGTTGCCTGGCTTCCTACCCTTATTTCCCCGATGGGCAAGTTAAATGCCTTTGCCGCATTTCCTGTAGTGGTTCTAAGCACTTCAAGGTTTGAGAACCCTGCTTTTTTGTATAATTCCAATTCCAAAAAATAATCCGCTCCAAAATCCATCTGGCCCTCTTGCGCATCGGTTCCAGCTACAATAGGAATATCATACTCCTGATATTTCCTAATGATTTCTGCCCTCTCCTCGGCGTTCAGTACATTTTCAGACACCCATTCTATGATAAAGGGTGGTAAACCGTCCATTGGCTTAAGTGAAATCCCGCCAGTTGGAACAATGAAAGCATCACTTTTTTCAATTTCCTTAAAATAACCTTCTGGAACCGGATATTCATCCTTGTAATCCAACATATGAACAAAGCCGTCTGGTTTGTATTTAGCAATTTCCACCATTTCATCAATACTGGTCGCATGAATGACTACCTTATAACCCCTCTGATGACTATATTCGATGAGTTCACCTATCTGATTATAATTTAAGGACGGAGGTGTAGGCTCTTCCATAAAACCTCGGGTGACATGAATGAGCTTTATATAGTCCGCACCGTTTGCAATGCGATGGTCTACCCAGTCTTCTATATTTGTTGAATCATTGATAGTTTCCATATTTGGGCTGAACTGGGTAGGATGCCCCCCAGGAACCGTAGCCGCATGGCCGGAACCATATAGAACGGAATACCCAAGGGAGTCTTTGGCTAATTCTTTCCAGTCTTTTTCACGGTCCTCTTGCCCTGTGTGCATATTTAACAAGTATAGAATTCCCAGGGGATAGCCGGTCTTGAGATGTTCCTCTGAAGAAGCATGGACATGGGCATTCACTAAGCCCGGAATGATATATTTTCCCGTTCCATCGATTACCGAATCCCCCTCAATATCTCCTAAAGCGATTAGGGCAATAGTATCGGCATTTATGGCCAGATTTACCCGGCCATGATCTTTTTCCCCATCGAAAAGCCCGATGTTTTCAATGACCAAATCATATTTTTTTGGACTTGAACAAGATATGGTGATTAAAAAGAGAATTATGTTGAATATAACCCTATTCATATAAAAGTGTTTTGTTTTCTATTTTACCTCAAAAACCTTAAGCATATTTTTGGAAGAAGCCTCGGGCACTTCAGAAATCAGGGCATAGTTCCCGGGTTCCAATGTCGCCGTAAAATACCCGGTTTTTCCGGCCGGCATATCGTTTACGCCCCCTAAAAAGGTAAATCCCTCAGGAACCGGATCTATGAGACCATCAAGATTCAGCCAATTCATCCAAGTTTCAAGCTTTTTTATGTCTGCGCCGTTGGCTATTTTTACCAAATTTACATCGTGCCCTTGAAAATGCTCATGTTTCTTTTGGTCCAGATAGTGTACCGAAAAGGTGAATGCTCCAGCACCTGTGGGAGACTCAAATGAAATACCGGTTTCGCCTGAAACCGAAACGCTTATATCGGCATTGGGCTTCGATAATGGGGAAACCTCATCGGATACCACCAGCACCTTATACATTCCCATGTTGGTGTGGAACATACCGTTCGGCATTTTTACGTAACATTCCATGATATAATACCCTGGAGCTAAATTCATAGTGGTTTGTGCGGTATGTCCTCCGGATATCAATCCAACCCCGCCGGGCCAAACGGTACCGCCATACCATTCGGGTATTTTGCCAAAGGCGGCAAAGGCCTCTTCATTTTTTCCTTCATATAAAAGGGTAATCCCTTCTCCAAAAGGAGGCAATAGCTCATTTTCAAAATCTTCAACGGTTATACTGTCAATAGGGTCATCTATAAGTATAAAATGGGGCTGCGGGGATTCATTGTGATATTTCCAAGTGACCCATCCGGAAGGGATGGTGTCGGGAGCCTGAAACTCCATGTTTTCTGTAACGATATCGATGACGGAAATTATCTCCTTTTTTTCAGGTGTTTCTTCAACAGGTTTTTTCTTTTCTTCTTTACAGGCTTGCAACGATATGAGAACCAAGGCAAATGCCATTAGCACCAGCTTACTGTTCTGTATTTTAATTTGATTTTTCATGTGTTTTAGTTTTTAGTTGGTATTGACCGAATCAATTATTATGCAGTGTTTCAAAAGCTATCTTCCAAGAATCGTCCGGCTGCCTACGCCATGCAATAATGTAAGTTCCCACACTTTTGGTGGTATCCCTAGTTTGCTTGTTAATGAAGATTTCATTAAAGCTATTGTAGGAAATGGCCATGTCCTCTGAGGTTATGATGGTCGGCTCTCCCCGGTCTAGCAATTTAACTTCGTACTTTTCATAGATTCCTTTCCAGTTCTGTCTGAGTGAATCAGTTCTGTTCACATTTATAGGGGTATCCGGATAAATAAAGGTATAAGGGTCTTCATAAAAATTTATCCAGTCATAATCAAATCTAGAGTAAACGGCGTATAGACTGTCCACCTGCTTTTTTATAAGGGCGTTAAGTTCTGCATCTGAGGTTTTCTTAACCGAAGCTTGCTCGGGCTGTTTTTCATTACAACTGCCCGTAATAGAAGGGATAAGGATTAAAGCGAATAAAGTTTTGGAGAAGTAATTTGATTTCATGAGGTATAAGGGTTGGTTTTGATTTATGCACTTGAAAATTATCGCTTACAGAAAATACAAAACAGGGGCGTTTTTAGGTAAAATAACTGTATCGACAGTATAAGTTAATGTATAAACAGCAGATAAAGAAGCCCTTGTAAAATAATAATAATTGGTATTTTTTGGTCATAAGCTTAATTTTTACGTTAGTGAACAGAAATTCATGCCTTCCATCATTTGAAGAGATTTGTAACAAATAGAAGATAAATACGACCTATAAGAACCTACAATTTTGTACATTCAATCATTAACTTAAAACAACGATTATGGGAAATTTCATCTTAATACCAATTGTAATTATTTTGGGACTCTTGTTATTGTCCTTTGTGTTCATCGTAAAGCAACAAACCGCTGCTATCATAGAAACCTTTGGTAGGTTCAGTAGTATAAGACAATCTGGCTTACAGTTTAAAATACCTTTTGTTCAACGAATAGCCGGAAGGTTAAGCTTAAAGATCCAACAATTGGACGTAATAATAGAGACCAAAACTTTAGACGATGTTTTTGTAAGGCTCAAAGTATCTGTCCAATACCGCGTTATTCGGGAAAAAGTGTATGATGCCTTTTACAAGTTGGATTATCCGCATGAACAGATTACTTCCTATGTATTTGATGTGGTTCGTGCCGAAGTGCCCAAAATGAAATTGGACGATGTCTTTGTAAAAAAGGATGATATTGCCCTTGCCGTTAAAGCAGAACTGAACGACGCCATGTTAGACTACGGTTTTGATATCATTAAAACTTTGGTAACTGATATTGACCCAGATGCCCAGGTAAAAGCGGCTATGAACCGTATCAACGCCTCGGAGAGAGAAAAAATAGCGGCCCAGTTCGAAGGTGATGCGGCACGTATTCTTATTGTGGAAAAAGCCAAGGCCGAAGCGGAGAGCAAGCGTTTGCAAGGTCAGGGTATCGCAGATCAGCGCCGTGAGATTGCCCGAGGTTTGGAAGAATCCGTCGAGGTATTGAATAAGGTAGGAATCAATTCTCAGGAGGCTTCCGCCTTGATCGTCGTGACCCAACACTATGATACCTTACAAAGTATAGGGGAGGAAACCAATACCAATTTGATTCTATTGCCAAACTCTCCACAGGCAGGCAGTGATATGTTGAACAATATGGTGGCTTCCTTTACGGCCAGTAATATGATTGGAGAACAAATGAAGAAAACTAACGGGAAAAAGTCCGAAGATAAAAAATAGAGTTGTTGTTGCAAAACTGAAAAAGAGCCCCAAACAAATTGTTTGGGGCTCTTTTATATCTTGTTAAAAAGCAAAAGCTTTAATTCTTCTGCTGAATCTTTGCCCAAGAATCTCGAAGCCCCACGGTTTTGTTGAAAACAAGATTTTCGTCTGATGAATCCTTGTCTACGCAGAAATACCCCATACGTTGAAATTGAAAGCGGTCCTCTGCCTTGGAATCCTTTAAACTCGGTTCCACGAACCCAGTAATTACTTCTAAAGAATTAGGGTTTACAAAATCCATGAAATCTTTATCCTTTTGTGTGTCCGGGCTCTCGTGGGTAAAAAGTCTATCGTATAAGCGAATTTCTGCAGGTACCGCATGTTTTATGGAAACCCAGTGCAAAGTCCCCTTTACCCTGCGCAAACTCTCAAGGGTTCCACTACCACTCTTACTTTTGGGGTCATAGGTACATTGAACCTCTATAATATTCCCATCGGTATCTTTTGAGCAGCTTTCCGCTTTAATGATATACCCATTCTTTAATCGCACTTCACCCCCTAATTTTAGACGGAAGAACTTTTTATTTGCCTCTTCCTTAAAATCCTCTTTCTCTATATATAATTCCTTGGAAAAAGGCACTTCTCTAGACCCTAAGGATTCATCTTCCGGACTGTTTTCAGCTTCAAGCCATTCTTCCTGACCTTCGGGATAATTGGTAATCACAACCTTTAGCGGGTTCAGAACACCCATAACCCTTGGTGTGGTTTTGTTGAGGTCCTCACGTACGTGAAACTCCAATAGGGAAACATCGATTAGGTTGTCTCTTTTAGCAATTCCGATAGTATCCGCAAAATTCCGAATGGATTCCGGGGTATACCCCCTTCTTCGCATCCCTGAAATGGTGGGCATTCTTGGGTCGTCCCACCCATTGACGATTTTTTGTTCAACCAGTTGTGCTAATTTACGCTTGCTCACAACGGTATGGCTCAGATTCCTACGGGCAAACTCACGCTGTTTAGGCCTTAATTTCTTAGGGTCGTACACTTGATCTAAAAACCAATCATACAATTCTCGGTGAGGTAGGAATTCCAGCGTACAAAGAGAATGGGAAACTTGTTCTATATAATCACTTTCCCCATGTGTCCAATCATACATAGGGTAAATACACCAATTGGTATTTGTTCTGTGGTGCGCTCTATGTAGCACCCGATACATTATAGGGTCCCGCATTAACATGTTGGTATGGGCCATATCTATTTTTGCCCTAAGTACATGGGCACCTTCATCAAATTCGCCTTTTTTCATTCCTTCAAAAAGGGATAAATTTTCCTCAACGGACCGGTCTCTATAAGGACTATTCACGCCAGGCTCCGTTGGAGTTCCCTTTTGGTCTGCCATAGCTTCCGAAGATTGGCTATCCACATAGGCTTTACCATCTTTGATCAACTGAACGGCCCAATCATATAATTGTTGGAAATAATCGGAAGCATACCGTTCGGTATCCCACTGAAAACCCAACCAAGAAATATCTTTTTTGATGGCATCTACAAATTCCTGCTCCTCTTTTGCCGGGTTGGTGTCGTCAAACCTCAGATTAACAGGGGATTTGTAACGCAGCCCTAAACCAAAATTCAGACAAATTGAGCTGGCATGTCCTATGTGCAGATAGCCATTGGGCTCGGGTGGGAACCTAAAACGTAAGTCACTCTTTGAGTAACCATTTTCAAGATCTTTCTCAATAATTTGTTCAATAAAATTCAAAGACTTAGTTGTCTCGCTCATGTCATGATTTTTCAAGCTACAAAAGTAGCAAAATTGCTTTATAACATAGGATTAAAATAGGTTCACCTTGTACAAAATGCGTTTCACAACAATTTTGATTCGGCCCACAACAATAAATTCCCTAAGCACGTTATTAGTTTCATATTTGTTTTGAGTACCAAAGGTTTAAGGTGAATGACCTACAATATCACTATCATTTGGGGCGCAAAACACACATCACTATGAAAAACAATTACAAATCTTACTACTTGACCGCCATAATTGTGCTTTTAGGCTTCCTACGGCTTTCTGCACAGGCCATTGTTATCAATGCGCCGGAACCTGTGGACAATCCAAATTTGGGGGGGGACTCTCCTTGGCCATACATATGTGCGGGTAGCAGCGGCTTCAATGAATATTTTGTAAATATTACTTGGGCAGGAACTGCAAATGCAGGAAATCAATTTATCCTAGAGCTTTCAGATGCCAACGGCAGTTTTTCCTCACCAACGGAATTGGCTACCATATCGGATAAAAATACTATAAACGACTTTGACGTAAGCTTTTCCGTCCCTGACGACACACGGGGCCTTGGCTACAAGATGCGCGTAAGGAGTACGGATCCCGTAAAGCTTGGAACGGAATCCCCTGCCTACAACATGTATTACATGGATATTACCAACAACCTGAACATTAGTGAACTTGGAGATGGGGTGCCACCAGGAAGCGTTTGTGCTACGGGACCCATTACATTACAAGTGGATAATATTCCCAACCCAGAAACCTATCAGTATATTTGGTTTAGGAGCGGTACGCTCTTAAATGGCGAAACTGGGCATACCCTGAACGTGACCCAAAGCGGCATGTACAATGCTTATATAGATTATGGTCCTAATTGTACGGGTTCGGGAAATACGGATTCCAATATTGTGGATGTAACCATAGGCGGCACCGGTACAGGTATTGCCATTAATCCGCCGAGCCAGACCATTCTTTGTCCCACGGATAGTGAAATACTGTCCATAGATCAAACAGACCCATCATGGAGCTACCAATGGTATAAGAACGATGTTGCCATCGCAGGGGCGATTGGTACCACGTTTACGGTTGATGGGGGAGTAGTTGGTTTTGAAGGTGATTATGCCGTTGAAATTTCCGCTACGGGAATATGTACGGAGCGTTCGGCGCCAATAACTATGAGCAACCCCGGTTCTTTTACGGTAACCAGGGACAATCCAGCCAATATTGTAGTCCTTCCATCACAACCCCAAACCTTGTCCGTAAGTACGGATGCCAGTTCCCCAACTTATAAATGGTATAAGAACGGGGCAGAGATTGCAGGGGAAACAAGTAACACCTTAAGTGTAACAGAAGTTGGTAGTTATTATGCTCAAATAACCGAGACGGGTGGATCCTGTGGAAGTTCAAGTAAAAATTCTGAAACTACAGTGGTAGTTACCCCAGCTTCTTTCGAAGTAATTCTAGATTATGCGGATAATTATACTTCCTGTGTTTCCACAAGTACGGTGCTGCAAGTAGAGAGCATTAATGCGGTTGCTTCGGACGGAACCAAAACAGATGTAACCACCAACCTAATCAATTCCTTTGCCTATCAATGGCAAAAGGATGGGGCTGATATTGCAGGCCAAACAGGAAACTCCATTAGCCTTGCTTCCAATATGGAGAACGGAAATTACCGTTTAAATGCAAATATTGATTCGTACAACGCCACTTCCAATGTAATGTCCGTACAATTATTGACCGGAGATACAGTTACAATTAATAGTACCGGTACGGTCTATTGTAGTTCCAGTGACATGGTTACATTAAGTTCATCATTGGATTTGTCCACCGAAACCTATGAGTGGCAATTGGATGGTAATACAATAAGTTCCTCTGATATGGATTTGAATGTTAGCGCCACAGGAACATACCGATTGGTTTTGAACAGGGACGGGTGTCAACTGATTTCCAATGAGATTGTCATTTCTCCATTGGATGAAAACCTAATTACTCTTGAACCATCCGGAAATCTTGTGATTCCTGAAGGAACGACGAGAACCATTAGTGCTTTGGGAGGAACTGCATACCGATGGATGGATGCCAACAATATAGAGATAAGTTCTTCCGATAGTGCTTCTATTACAGAGCCTGGAACCTATACGCTAATTGCCAGCATTGATAATTGTGATATCGTGAAGCAATTTGAGGTTTCTATATTGGATACGTTCAAAGTACCGAATGTCATTACCGTAAACGGGGATGGAATCAATGACCAATGGATAATACCCAATTCATATTCCAATAGGACGGATATAAATGTAATTATTTACAATGGACAGGGTGAAGAAGTGCTTAACGAGTTCGAATATAAAAATAATTGGCCTCAGACCTCAACTGCTTTTACCAAGCAAAACATGGTGTTCTATTATAAGATCCGCAACGCCAAAGAGGTGCTGAAACAAGGCACGATCACCGTAATACGCTAAAACCAAACATGCTACCTAAAACACGTATACTACTATTAATTGTACTTCTTGCACTTGGGTTCAACAGGGCCCAGGCGCAGGAAGACAATCCTTATTTTGGGTATGAAGTACCTTCCCAGAATTTATTGAAATATAATAGATTCTTGATTAACCCAACCTTTTCTACGGTTAGGGAAGACAAATCGTACATCAATTTACTACACAGAAACCAATCGGTACAATTTGATGATAACAACCAAAATTACTTTTTAAGTTATAGTGGGCGAATCAGTGACCGTACGGGATTGGGATTGAGTTTGTATACGCAGCGTTTGGGTGCATTGAGCAACTATGGGGTTTTAGCCAATTATGCTTATGGTGTGAAATTGAGCGACAAGAGTAATTTTACATTTGGGGCGAACCTCTCTTACTATAATAGTGGTTTCGACGAAGGTAGGGCTACAACGGTGGAACAAGATCCCTTTTTGGCAGGATTCCAGGACCAAAATCTTTTGTCCTTTCAACCAGGGTTTAACCTTTCTTACGGTAATTTTGACATAGGTGCCTTTGCCGAAAATCTATTTGATTATAATTTAAAGACCAGTAAGTCCTTAACGGATTTTAGTGAAAAGACATATTCCGGACATTTACAATATACCCATCAGTTTAAAAATACATCGGGTATTTTGGAGGCTGGACGTTTGATGCCTTTGGCAAGAGTCCGTATGGATGGGGAAGAGGATAATGTAACCTTGGGAGGTAGTTTAATCTTGGACCTTCCTAAAATTGGTTGGATCCAAGGGGGATATGATAGTTTTTATGGAGCGGCTGCAGGAGTTGGTTTTAACCTAAACCGAAGGATTTCCTTAGGGTATACCATGGAAAAAGGACTCTCCAACAACTTTGACAATTTTGGACTTACCCATGAAATATCTTTTGCTTACTCCTTTACGCCAAATCTTACGGAAGACAGGGTCATGTTAGAGGATGACAACCTTGATGATTTAGTCACGAATGATATAGAGCCGGAGAACATCGCGACCAATGAAGAGATAGAGGAGCTTAAACGGAAGTTGGCTGAAAACGATGCCATCATTGAGGAGCTTATGTTTAGACAAGACTCCTTGGAATCCAACAGGCAGGCAGATTTGGAACGTAGATTCAATATGGTCATGCGTATGGTTCGCAACGAGACCAATGGTGACCGTCCGGATCTGGAAAAAAGAGCGGAAGAAATATTTAAGGGGAATGAAACTGATGTAGCATTGGCATCGGCGCAAAATACCAACAAGGATATTGGTAAGGAAACAAAAAATACCGAACGAAATATTATTCAAAAAGATGCTATAGCATCGTCTGTTACAAATCCATCCAATGTAATTGAGAAAAGTAACCAGAATGATAGGCCCTCAGAAGTTGAGAGTAATTGGAAAAAGGAGGAAGTGGAAGTTGCTTCCAATGAAAATCCTCAAGCAAGAGAGCCTAAAAAAGAATTGGTTAGGGAAGCGTCTCAAAAGGATGTTATAGTTTATACTCCTCCCGCAAGAAAAACGGTAAAAAGGGAACAGAATGAGCCTGTGGTTCAGGATAGGGTGAAAAGCAGAAAGTTTAAGGATTTACCTAACGTAAGGGATGGCTATTATGTAGTGGCCAACGTATATAAGGGAGGTCAGTACATGGATAACTTCTTAAACACTTTGGATGCTAAAGGCATCAACGCAAATTACATAGATAACCCTAACAACGGATTAAAATATGTCTATCTAGATAGATATGATACTTGGGAGGAAGCTGTGGCCGCTCATGACACAAATTTTAATGGTGCATACGAAGGAACAACATGGATTATGAACGTAGAGAATAGGTACACCAACGAAGCCTATGCAAACAATGTAAATAAGCTTAAAGAAAAATCATCTAAATACGATACAGGAGTACTTCGAAAAAATGTGGTGGAACAGGATAAGGTGGCGGCAAATAGTACGGAGCCTAGAAATTATGAAATTGAAGGAATCGGTTCTGGATATTATATAATTGCCAATGTATTTGCCAACCCCAGAAACGCCAATAGATTTGTGGCACTATTGAACTCCTATGGACTTAGTGCAAGTTACTTCATCAATCCTGAAAATAATTGGAGGTATGTATATCTAAAAAAGCATGATTCTTGGACGAATGCTTTGATTTCCTATTACTCCAAGCTGAACGATGCCTATGATGAAAAAATGTGGATAATGAGGGTAGCACCCGGACAGGTGGCTTAGTAAGTAAGAAATAATTAAAAAAAAGGACCAAGGAAACTATTTTCGCTTGGTCCTTTTTTGTTTATAGGCATCAACTCTATCTATCACCATCAATAGTGTTATTACTTTTGAAAGTTGTCGTTTTCATAAAATAAGATACATGGTTCCAAGGGGCAGAATAACATGTTTGGGGCGCCCGCAAGCCTTTTTTTTATTCTTTGTCCACATGATAGATTTCACCAAAGTTTCTAATCGCTTTTACGACATAAAAACGGAGCGTAAAGACTGAAAAATAGAGTATTTGCACTTCACTAACCATCAACAATTCCCTTTTCACAACATATTGCAATTCGGCTACAACATTAAATTTCAAACCTTCCTAGTATGGACAATCTTTGTTATTGGTGTATTCCATAGTGCCACCACCTAATTGGGGAGGCATAGGAATGATCCAAGAACAACCAGACTATGATTAAAGAAACTACCCTTTCTAGGTTCACCAAACCAAAATCGTCTATGAGAGATTTATTTCTTAGGCTTTCCTTGTTTTTGATTTTTTTGACAATGGGAACCTACACCTTGTTTTCTCAAGAATATGTTCCTTTTACCCCACGTCTTGATGGAGGAAATATAGAAGTAAGAGGCGACATTATTTTTGTGGGTAATAATATTCTTAACCGTGCATCTGAGTCAAATCCAGCACAAGCTAATGATCCATATAACGGAACAGAAAACAATAACTCGCTGTGGATGGAGTATATTGACATAGACAGTGATCCATCGACCTTCAGTTCCAGTAGTGCAGAATTGAACCTTACGGATCCCGACTGTTCTCAAATACGCTATGCAGGATTATATTGGGCAGGGACTTACCCCAATGAAAGAAGTACAGACGGTGGAGCACAATTTAACGGAACTCCTAGGATAGAGGAATGGAACGAGATAAAATTTCAAATTCCGGGAGGTGCTTATGTCGATTTAGTCGCGGATAATAATCCCGATCCCGTAGGCGAAGAGGACGATATTATTTTAGATGGATATCAACCGGGAAATCCTGGGGTATTCGTGAAGGACGCTCCTGTCATTTGCTATAAAAATATCACGAACTTAGTACGTAGCAATGCCAACCCCAATGGTTCATATACAGCAGCAAACATTAGGGCTACACGAGGTAGAAGAGATGGTTCGAGCTCTGCCGGATGGGTGATGGTCATTATTTATGAAAACCCAAACGAATCTGGTAAGTTTATCTCCACTTTTGATGGTTATGCAAGTCTTTCGGGAAGCGTAGGAAATGTTGATGTTGATGTTAATGGGTTTAGAACGCTTCCAGCGCCTTTTCCAGTCAGGGCGAGAGTAGGTGTTGGGGCCTTGGAGGGGGATCGAGGAATCAACAATGATAGATTTTTTATAAGAGCGGATCTCAACTCAAGTTCTGCATTTACCAACTTAAGTACCGGTTTTAACCCAGATAACAATTTTTTCAACTCAACAATTACAACTAATGGAGTCCAAGTTCCGACTCGTACACCTTATGGCACGAACACGCTGGGAACCGATTTGGACATTTTTAATTTAAACAACCCTAGTGAAACTGTGTTGCCAAACGATGAAACTGGTGCCACATTACGTTTTACTTCAACCGGAGATGGATATGGACCTTTCTTGGCATCCTTTTCAGTAGAAATTATAGAACCTAATATTGTTCTTGAAAAAAGGGTAGAAGATATTGCCGGAAACGACATTACCGGTCAAGGTGTAAATTTGGGACAAACGCTTGATTATGTTCTTTCCTTTAGAAATTTAGGAAACGATGATGCGGTGGGATATACCATAAGAGACGTTTTGCCCGTTAACACTACCTTCCTGAGCGTGGATCTTGATGGCGCTCCCGGAGTTACTCATTCGTTCGATTCAGCCACCAATGAAATTACATTTAATGTTCCGGACAATCTTGTCACAATGGGCAGCGCCGTTTATAATATTCGCCTTAGGGTTCGGGTGGCCGAAAACTGTTTTGATTTTGTGGACGCATGTACTGATCTTATACAGAATTTAGCCTATTCAACATATCGTGGAGATATCAATAGTGCTGTTATTTCGGATGACCCTAGTGTTTCCGATTTTGACAATTGTGGTTTTGTTACCCCAGGAGCAACTAATTTCTTATTGGATGACCTTTCCGCTTGTAATTTTTCCAGAACAGCACAACTCTGTGGTGATAACGTTGTGTTGGATTCAGGGGATGGATTCGATAATTATGTTTGGTATCTGGATGTTAACCAAGATGGTTTAATAGATGCCGGCGACGTTAATATAACAGGTCAGGATGGTAATCCGGATAATGACCCAAGTACCATTTTGGTTAGCGAAGTAGGAGTATATATTGTGGACAAGCAGGTTGCCGATCCCTGTAAGGGGTTTATGGAAATCATTACTGTTGAGCGTTTTGGAAGCACCCAAACGAATCCAATAATTGACTTTTTTAACAATAGTAATGCAGACGCAGATCCAACCAATGATATCCAAGGGGAAATCGTTGCCGACTGTGGTGATGGTACCACACTTTTCCCAAAAATATTTCTTTGTGGGATAAACGATACGCAATTATTACAGGTAAATATTTCAGATGCGCAAAATCTTTTTTGGGAGCGATTGGATGAATCTAGTTGTACGGTTCAGCCAGAAAATTGTTTGAATAGGAACTTGGGTTGTTCTTGGGATCAAGTTGGAACAGGAGGTAGTTTTACGGCTACAACGGCAGGAAAATATCGATTGTCCATTACCTATCAGAACGGTTGTGTTAGCCGTTTTTATTTTGATATATTTCAGAACACCTTGGATATTCAGTACAATACTACTAATGTAGTTTGTGATACGGATGGTAACATTACCATTACAAATTTAGGATCAGGGTATGGATATCAATTGGTTAACGCAAGTACAGATGCGGTAGTCATACCATTTAGCGCTAATAATGGGCCAAGCTTTGATTTTACTAGTAATGGAGCTTATAGGGTAGAAGTAGTTCAATTGGATCCGTCAACCGGTAACCCGATTCTCGGAGCATGTATTTTTAGCACACCGGATATAGGAATTCTTGATAGGGATTTGCAGGTAGATGTATTTCAAACGGATGCTAATTGTAATAACCTGGGAAGTATCCATATAAATGCTAACAATGTTCTTCCAAACTACCAATATGAACTTAGATTGGACGACGGAACGCCACCTCCCGCTACGCCTGCTTATCCTGGCCATCCGGGCGGAACACTGGTGGATAGCGAAACCGCTCAACCAAGTAATACCCATACTTTTAATAATGTCAACCCAGGTAATTATTTTATAATAACCAGAACTGATGATGGTTGTGTGGATGTTCAGTCGGTTACTGTAGGTCGTATACCGGACCCAACATTATCAGGCGTTACCATAGCCGATATTGGCTGTACCGCGGGAAGCATAGAATTGTCCAGAACCGGAGGGCAAGGCAATCCTGACTTTTTATTTGCTATCTGGAGTAAAGATGGCACAATTTTACATAGTCCTGGAGGTAGCCCTACCGAAAGGGAAATTGTAGATAATATTGACCCAAATGCGTATCAAGTAGAGACTACCTTCACTTTTGGATGGAGGGATGAAGATGACGACGGGAACGATGAATATTATCCAGGAGAAAATGGTACGTATCAATTTATCGTATTGGATGCTAACAACTGTTATGCTATTTCAAGTCCCATTACAATTAATGATAATGGCTCGTCCACTATTGATTCAATTGATGAAGTTCAACCTTCATGTAGTGGGGATTCAGATGGCGAATTAACCATAAATATTTCAGGTGGAATTGGACCTTATCAATATAGTATTGATAATGGAGCTAGTTTCCAACCTACCAATACCTTTGTAGGGTTGTCTGCTGGAAATTACGATATAAGAGTTTTGGATAGTAGTGGGTGTGATATATCCCAACAGTACGTACTTAACCAACCTTTTCCATTAAGTGCCTCCGCAGGTGTATCAAGGGATGCAACATGCGATCCGAATGGTGCTGAAGTACGGATTACAAATGTAGTCGGTGGAAATGCACCATACGAATATAGTTTTGATGGCGGTAGTACATGGGGAATTGCATCTACGGCTCTGTTGCCTCCTGGGGATTACACCGTTTATGTAAGGGATGGCGCCTGTTCTTATCCAATGGATGTAACTGTGGAAGGTCTGCCCACACCTCCAAATGTAACGTTAACCCCAGAGGTCTCTTATAATTGTGATGGTACGGGAACAATAACCGCGTCCCCAAGCATAGCTGGGTATGATTATAGGTATGCCCTTGATGGTATTTTTAACACTCCGGAAGATAGTAATGTATTTAACAATGTAGGACCGGGTACATATACCGTGACTACCTATTATGCTTCACAAACACCTCCCACACCAAGCCTTTTGTTAACTGAAGATTTTGGTGTTGGAAACGGAACAATTCCTAGTCCGGATACTATTGGATACGCGTATGAAGACCAAACCACCAGCACAGCAGGGGGTGGTGATACGAACAGAAACATTAATGATTTTCAATACAGCGTCACTAACCATATAGTAGCTCCTTTCGGGCCTTGGGTTAATCCAAATGACCATACAAACCCATCCGATCCAGATGGCCGTTTTTTGGTGATTAATGTGGGAACCCCTAGTCCTGGTCAAATCATTTATACAAAACCAATAAATGATGTTATTCCTAACAGGCCATTAACAATAAGCCTGTACATTTTTAATTTACTCAATGGGTTAATAGGAAACACACAGTTAAATCCTGACCTGACAATTGAAATAAGGACTACAGGGGGAGTTGTTGTCCAATCGATAAGAACGGGACAAATTCCTAAGAATACAGGACCGGATGACTGGGAGCTTTTCAGTACAAATCTAGATCCAGGTCCAAACACCAGCTTAGAATTTGTAATTCGCTCGGAAATTTCGGGGAATAGCGGTAATGATTTGGCATTGGATGATATTGAAATCTTTCAGGTTCCTGAAGTATGTGAGCTATTTGTTGAAACACCGGTAACCGTTGAAGCAGGAAGGGTTTTTGGAAGTACTTTCTTAAGTTCTACTAATGTGTCTTGTAATGGAGTATCTGATGGAACCATAACTTTTGAAGTAGATAATTTTGATCCTGTGGCTGGTTTCGAATATTCGGAAGACGGGGGAACAACTTGGATTACATCTACCACATCTCCAGTGACCACAAATGCCGTTTTTGGAGCAGGAAGTCAAACGGTATTACTTAGAAAAGCGGATGAAATAACATGTACATCCTCTGTAACAGCAACGATTACAGAACCAGCTGCATTGGTTGCTACTGCTATAGTTAACGAACAAATAACATGTAATGCAGGAGCAACGATAACGGCTAATGCGACTGGTGGAACACCAACGTATGTTTACCAATTGGAGGATGATTTGGGCAATGTGATTGCAGGATACGATTTTGCAACTAATGGCAACAATAGGGTATTTAGTAATATTACGCTTGCCGGCGACTATATTGTTAGGGTAAGGGATACTAATAATTGTACTGATGCGATAGACACTGCGTTGACAATTACAGAACCTGAAACCATTGCTTTTGACGCGATTCCGACAGCATGTTATTCTGGAAATAATGACGGAACCATTATTGTAAATGTAACCGATGGAAATGGCGGTTATCAATTTAGAATCGATGGAGGCCCATGGAGAACACCTACACCTGTTACCGCAACCACGTTTACATTTCAGAGTTTAGCAAGTGGAAGCTATGATATTGAGGTTAGAGACCAATTTGGATGCCCATTGGCCTCCAATACACAAACAGTTGTACTTAATCCAAGTTTGAACGCTACGGTTGAGGTAGTTAATATTAGTTCATGTGCGGACGGTGGTATCACTGTCAATGCACAAGGGGGTGATGGAGACTATTCCTATGCCTTTATGCCAACAGGTTCTGCACCAGTATTTACAGATTTTGGTTCATCCAATACGTTTGCGGTTACTACGGGCAATGATGGGGATTATGATGTATATGTACGGGATAATTTTGCCGTTGCTCCGGATGCTTGTAATTATATGGAAACGGTTACTGTAAATCCTGCGGTGGCCTTGGCTTTCACGGCAACACCTACGGACCCGGAATGTTATGAGGGACCAGGATCTATTGAAGTAGATATTACATCTGGTATTGGCCCTTACACCATACAAATTATAGATTTGGATAATGGTGGTGCAGCTGACCAGACCAATACAAACGTTGTCAACACAACAAGGACTTACTTTAATCTTGCAGATGGAGATTATACCATAATCGTAACGGATGCTAATAATTGTGCCATAACAGAGACGCCGGTAACCATCAACAATCCTGATGAACTTATTGCGGAAATCAGTCCTATTTTGCCTCCCGGTTGTGACCCTGACCCTAATTTATACGGGTTTGAATTTATCAATTATACGACAACATTAGGAACATTGGAATTTAGTTCCGATGGTGGTGCAACTTGGGGGTTATCAGATACTTTTGTTGGTGCTAGTTTCGCTTCCGGGACAGAAGTATTGCCTTCAGTACGGGTACAGGGTACTAATTGTCAGATGGACCTTCCAAGGTATACGATACCATATCCTTTGGATGATTTGGATATCACCATTGCAGCGATTGTTATAGATTGCAATGACCTACAGGTTACCGTACAAGGTACTGCAGGGCTTTCTCCTTACGAATATACCTATTCTGAGGATCCGGTCAATTTTGACCCCGCCACAGCAACTTGGACGGCCGCCACACCTGGAAGTCATGTTTTTGCAGGTCTGGTTCCGGGACGTACTTATGTGTTCTATGTTAGGGATTCCTCCGGGCCTCCAGGATGCGTGCGTCAAAGTAGTGTAAATGTTAATAATGTGGCACCGCCGCCAATACAAATTGATGGTGTAGCTACACCAACTTGTGACGGACTTACAAATGGTCAAATCACGTATACAGTTACTGAAAATAATCCCGGCGAATTGGGAGGAACCTTTGATTGGGAACTTTTTAGAGTAGGAAGTCCTGCCCACACTTCTATAGCTACAGGTACCGTTGCTTCTTTTACAACAGGTGATACTTTTGTAGCGCCAACCCCGGCAAGTTTGGGAGCTGGAGATTATTTTGTAGAAATTAGGGGAGCTGCACCGAATAATTGTGTAATAGGCAGCGAAAATGTAGAGGTTGAGGTATTAGACCCCATTACTTTTACACCAAATGTATTAGCTGACATTACCTGCGCCGACCCGGGACTGATTGAAATACAGAGCGCACAAGGGGGAGGTGGAATGTATACCTACACTTTAAGCAGTGCTAATTTCATTGCACCTATTGTAACCACTAACAATCCTATAGAGGTTCCAATTGCTAATTTGGTAGACCCTACAGCTACTCCTTTTAATGTGTTGGTTGAAATAGCCGACCAGTATAGTTGTCCTGTTACCAGTTTGCCTACCCATACGGTTTCTATGAATATTTCACAGAGTCCCACCATAACCAGCGTAACTACTACAAATTGTGGAACGCCTTTTAGCATTACCGTTAATGCGAGTGGCGGTTTGGCGCCGTATCTGTACTCCATTAATGGAGGCACTACGTATGTTAACAATGGAGGGGTTTTCAATAATGTTCCAGTAGGTTCCTATGCTATTTCCATCATTGATGCGAATGGTTGTACCGCTTCTGATACCGCCGAAATTTATCCAACTTTACAGGCAAGTGCGGTACAGACAAAATTTTTAGACTGTACGGTATCCCCCAATGCCGAAATTACGATTTCAGCAAGTAATGGTTCAGGTTCTTATGACTATCAAATTTCCGGACCGGTAAATCAAGTGAGAACTGCACTTCCTTCTCCGGCGAATTCAATTGTATGGGACATGGCATCAGCTGCGGGAATCTATACGGTTGAGGTTTTTGACAATAACAGACCAACGTGTCCGGCTAGAAGTTTTATAATCGATGTGCCAGCAGCGATTGTACCTACAATCGACACAATCAACACAACCGATGTAACCTGTAACGGTGCGTCGGATGGAACTATATCCGTTACTGTCTTGGACAATGCTACAGGACCTTATACTTTTGAAATCACTTCCTTGGATGGAAGCCCCATTTCGATTGCTCCAACAAGTACTTCCAATATTTCTGCAACATTCACAGGTTTGGCACCAACAACTACTCCTGCGGGTTATATAGTTACAATTACGGGTAACGCCGCTACAAACAACTGTAGTGTGGATAGCAGCTCCATTACAATTGCAGAGCCTTCTCCTGTAGTGGTAACCATGGATGCTACGGTGGAATTTGCTTGTACCATGGGTAACAACGGCAACAATGCAAGTATTTCTGTACAGAGCGTAACAGGAGGTTCAAATACTTTTGTGAGGTATCAATTTATCAATGATTTAAATCCTGGCATACCAGTTCAGGATGGTACGAATACAACATACATCGAAACCAACCCTAACGGCGGAAATTATACCGTCAATGTTTTTGATGATTTAGGGTGTATAGGCACTGCAACAGCCAGTATTGCACCGTTTGTACAAATAAGTGATCCAGTTGTGACGGATACTGCTGATGTGACCTGTAATCCAGGTAATGATGCACAGATTGAGGTTGGTGTTACTGTAAACCCAGGAACTGCCACCCCAAATTTAGAATATGTGGTAAACGGAATCAATGTGGTGTATAATCAATCAGTTTCCTCAACAAATCATTCCGAAACCTTCAATGGATTAGCGGCCGGTAATTATAGTATTTCCATCACTAATTTGGATACAGGGTGTATGATCAATACGGTACATACGGTTGAAACACCACCAGAAATGGATGTGGTTGCAACAAAATTGACCGATGAGGAGTGTTTGAACAATGGAGTGGATGATGGAAGTTTCGGGGTTGCAATATCAGATTATGTTGGAAATTATTCCTATCAGGTATTTGATGTAAACAATAATCCGATTGCAGGGCAAAATGGAACAGGCAACACAGCCACTGCCTTGCCACCGATAACTAATTTGCCGGGAGGAACATACTACGTTCGTATTACACAGACGGAAGCACCATTCTGCGTGGAGAACTCCAATGTAATTACGGTTAGGGCGCCACAAGCGGCAATTACCGCCGTCATTACTCAGCAGACGAGTGTTAGTTGTTCCAATGACCAAGGAAGCTTGTTGGTAAACCCAAGTGGTGGGCAAGGTCCTTATACGATTACGTTAACAAACACTGTCACGGGTCAAGCGCCTTATATTCAGACCAATGTGAATGCATTTATTTTCACGGGTTTATCAGCAGGAGATTTTGATATTTTGGTGACAGATGCCTATGGTTGTGATTTCACCGATAGCATTACTTTAATTAGACCAGATGACATTCTTGCAACATTATCGGCAAGTACGCTTGTTTGTTACGGCGACAATAATGCTTCTGTTACGGCTTCGGTTGGACCAAGAAACGTTACACCACTTTATCAGTATCAGTTAAATGTATATGATAATATGGTATCAACAACACCATTACAAACGTCGGTTAGACAATCATTAAATACTTTTGACGGCCTCAGTGCTGGATTTTACAGTGTTACGGTAACTGATGATGAAGGTTGCGCTACGGAGACAAATAGAATTCAAATAACCGATCCGGCGGAGGTATCCGCACAATTGATACGAACAAGCGAATTGACTTGCCAGACGGGTGCTGAATTGGAATTAAGGGCAGTTGGAGGAACTGGTCCGTACACTTATAGTGAGGATGGGGTCAATTTCTTTCCAATGAACGCGGCTAATGGGCCTAACACACACTTATTTACAGGATTAAGTGCGGGAACCTATCGCTATTACGTTCAGGATTCATTCAATTGTCAATCCATACTTTCCAACGAGATTGTGGAAGACCCAATTGAACCGTTGACTTTGGACGTTGATACTTCTGGAGCGTTCATCAATTGTACTGGAGAAAATACCGCTATTATTTTTGCGGATGCTGACGGTGGCTTAGGAGATTATGAATACTCCCTTTACACGGATGCCTCTCTAAGTGTAGGTTCTAGAGTAGCAGGACCAAATTCAGATGGTATTTTTAGAAATCTTACCGCAGGTGTCTATTTCGTAGAGGCCGTTAGTGGAGATTGTACAACGACTCCTGTTCGGGTGCCAATTATTGAGCCAGACCCACTGGCTATTTCAGATAGTTTTACTAATGTAACGTGTGCGGGCGAAAATGACGGTAGTATTACGGTTACCCTTTCGGGTGGAGCTGGTGGATATCAATATGCCATTTCTCCAAACCTAAACCAGTTTGATACGGAAAATACATTTACCGATTTGGCTCCGGGCGATTATGTTGTGATAGCGCAAGATCAAAATGGATGTTTTGAACGTTTGGAGTACACCATAATAGAACCAGCGGTGATTATGGTTGTTCCAACCGCATTACCGGAAGTTTGTGTTGGAAGTGCTGACGGTTCAATCACACTGGATATTACGGGGGGAACAGCGCCCTACAGTACGGCATTAAATTCTAATAACGATGCTGATTTTGTTCAAGACAGGTTAGCTTTCAATGGCTTGTCCGGAGGTAACTATTTGGTATTCGTTAGGGATGCCAATGGTTGTGAAACCAATTTGGTCGTTGATATCGACCCTGGTGTTAATTTGAACGCAACGATTGAACCTGTATACGAATGTTCTGGAGATACTCCGGATAACTATGTGAACATTACATTGGAAGATCAAACGGTAATCGGAGATGTACTTTATGCATTGGATTCAATGGATCCTGCTGATATGCAGTTGAATCCTGATTTTAGAAATACCGCGCCAGGCTTGCATTATATAGCAATTGCCCATTCTAATGGATGTGTTCAAACATTCGATTTCACTATTGAGGCCTTTGAACCTCTGACGTTGACTTTAGAACAAAGAAACCTCAACGAGATTACCGCACTGGCGGAAGGAGGTAGGGAAGGATACACCTTCTATTTTGACGGTAGGGACAATGGAGATGACAATACGTTCTATATCACCAGAACGGATACTTACGAAGTAATCGTGATTGATGAGAATGGCTGTGAGATGGCTGCCAATATATCCATGGAGTTCATAGATGTAGATATTCCCAACTTCTTTACTCCTGATGGAGACGGGAAAAACGATTTCTGGATACCTAAGAATATTCAGCAATTCCCAGATATACTAATAAAGATTTATGACCGTTATGGTAGAGTGGTTTCCAGACAGGCCTATGATGCTCAAGGCTGGGATGGAAAATATGAAGGAAATGAATTGCCAACAGGAGATTACTGGTACGTCATCCAATTGAACGGAGAGGAAGATAGTCGGGAATTTGTAGGCCATTTCACCCTGTATAGATAAAAACCTTAACCTAAAAAATATGCTTAAGAGATTATTGACCTTCGCCCTTATTACAAGTGCCTTTTTAGTAAGGGGTCAAGAACTTAATTCTCCACAACTTTCGCAATACTTGGCAGACAATCCGTTCGTGCTGGCACCTACGTATGCTGGTATTGGGGACCATGTTAAGATTAGGCTCAATGGTTTGGCTCAATGGGTAGGAATTAAGGATGCTCCAAGAACGCAGTCATTGGCCGCGGATATGCGTATAGGCGAAAAATCCGGGATAGGCGTATTTTTATATAATGATTCCAACGGATATACCAAACAAAGGGGAGCCAGGGTTTCATTTGCCCACCACCTTACCTTGGACCGCTATGAGGATGAATTTTTATCTTTCGGTCTTTCATACAATTTTAACCAGTTCAATATCGATATTGACCAGTTCAATCTTATCGATTTTCCCGATGGTGGAATCGTAAACAACAGGCAAACCACCAATCACAACTTTGATGTCGGGGTTTTGTATCGGTACGATAAATTTTACTTTGCGGCCAATGCTTCCAATATACTTGACAAAGACCCAAGAAGCCTTACCTTCAATATAGACGAGCCCAATGAACTGAGAAACTATTATGTATATACAGGTTACAGATATACCAAAAGCAGAACGAGCAATTTGGAAATAGAACCTTCATTATTGTTCAAGATTTTTGAAAGTGATGGAAGGTCTGAAACAGATTTGAACCTAAAGTTTCGCTGGTATGATTTTGAGGATTATTACTATGCCGGGGTCACCTATAGATTCTTGAACGATCAAATAGGTAATCCGCTCTATATTGCCCCAATCGTAGGGTTCAAAAAGAGCAACTTCTATTTTGGCTATTCCTATCAAATAATTTTAAACGAAATATTGGGATACAGTACGGGAACCCATGTGGTGACCATAGGTGTTGACCTGTTCCAAGGTATCAGTAATTGTAGATGTACCTATTAAGTTACCCTTCTTTGTTTTAAGTTTGTGAACAGAATCAACAACTTTTACATGGGAACGATAAGGGTAGATAATATTCGGGTATATTCATATCATGGATGTCTTTCTGAGGAAACAAAAATTGGAAGTGATTACTTGGTAAATGTAAAAGTCAAGGCGAACCTTTCAAAAGCTATTGAGTCAGATGAATTAAGGGACACGGTTGATTATGTTCAAATTAATCGTATCGTGGTGGAGGAAATGGGTATTCCCTCAAAATTATTGGAGCATGTGGCCAAAAGAATTGGTGACAGAATTTTTAAGGAGTTACCTATGGTGAAAAAATCAAAAATAAATGTAGCCAAAGTAAATCCCCCAATCAATGGAGATGTGGAAAAAGTTTCGGTGAACCTTTCATTTAAACGGCAAGATGATACGTTCTAGTTTTTAGAAACTGAATTTTTCCCTTAGCCTTGGTTATTAAAAATAATGGCATTGTGGCTGAACGGTTAGGCAAAACCCCGCAAGGGTTTCTAATAGTGGTTCGAATCCACTCGATGCCTCTAAAATCAATAAAACCGGGCCAAATAAAATCCATGACAACAATGTCATGGATTTTATTTTGAACAAACTTCGTTTCTTTAAAAAGGAAAGGATTAATTTTTACTAAATTTGCAATCGATTAAAAAAGGGCATCGTGGCCGAGTGGCTAGGCAGAGCTCTGCAAAAGCTTGTACAGCGGTTCGAATCCGCTCGATGCCTCCAAAAACCTCCCAATCCCGGGAGGTTTTTTAGTTTTGTAGCAGGAAGACCAAAAAAACTGTGGGGATAAGATAAATGACAATGGTCCTTGCTCCGTCGTAATCCTTCGCCACACGCTGCCCGAATAAAAGCATCAATAGGGTGATGCATCCCAAGAAAGCCCCTAGGAAGGCAAATGAAGTGTTTTGGCTACTCAAGACGCTATAAATCCCCAACAGTGAAACTATTCCCGCAATCATTTCCAAAACAAGTATAGCGCCCAGCAAAACGGGAACCGAACCCTTGAAAAGCGTTTTGGCGAAGTGTCCTTTTAACCATTCAACGTTACCTTTCCAATCCGTTATTTTGTCCAACCCGCTTTGTAAAAAAGTAATGGACAAAAAAAGGAGTAATATGAGCTCTGAGGCATATTCTTTGATCACTTCCATTAGGAACCTATTTTAGTTGGTTTTTTGTGCAGTAGCCTTGTTAGGCGAATCGATAAATCCGTAAATATGATCTTGGCATTCCCATTTCTTTCAATATGATATATGGCCCTTTCCAATTCTTCGGTAATTTCCAAAATATTATTTTCATGGACAAAGGGTGCAAACTTCTGTAATTGAAAACCATTTGAGTGCATTTTCATATAGGCAAGTTCATCTATACCATAATTCAACAGCATGGCTTGTCTCATTACCATGATACAGTAATGTAGAAACTTTTTTTGTGTTTCTCTGCCTGTTTTTGAAAGTTCTTCGCTCCAAAGCAGCAATTCGTGGATTGCTGCTTTGTTGCCCTTTGCCTTAAAGGCACTGCGTACCCATTGTACGAACCATTTCTCGAATACAAGGTCTTCAGAATCCTTGTTTAGTAGATCTAGGGCTTTGTTGAAATTGCCGTTGGCCTCATGGGCTATTTGCATGGCTTCTTGATGTGAAGCCCCTTTCTTTAAAAGTTCAGCGGCAATAACATCCTCAGCCAAAGGGGGAAAATGTAAAATTTGACAGCGGGACCGTATAGTTTGTAAAATCTGTTCCTCATCCTGGCAGAGCAACAAAAAAACGGTTTTCTCCGGAGGCTCCTCTATTAATTTCAAAAGCTTATTGGACGCTGCGGTGTTCAATTTTTCGGCCATCCATACAATCATCACCTTAAACCCTCCTTCATAGGATTTTAAGGATAATTTTTTCACGATATCCTTGGCTTCGTCTACACCGATTTGCCCTTGTTTTTTTTCTATGTCAATTAATCGGTACCAATCAAAAAGATTACCATAGGGTTGTTCCTTCATAAAGGTGCGCCACTCTTTCAAAAAGTGGTCACTTACCGCATGGCTTCTGGCTTGTTCCGTATTGGCTACCGGAAAGGCAAAGTGCACATCTGGATGGGCAAATGAGTTGAATTTTAGGTTACATGATGGATTCCCACCCTCATTTTCACCGTTTACGTTCCCACAAATCAAATATTGCGAGTAGGCCAACGCCATAGGTAAAGTACCAGAACCTTCTGGGCCAACAAACAATTGTGCATGGGGAATCCTTCCCGCATCGGCACTGGAAGTGAGGTGGTTCTTTAAATGAGTAAGCCCTAAAACGTCCTTAAAAAGCATAGCTTCAAATATAGTTGTTTTTCACCCATTAAAGAATATGCAGAATTTGGAGGGGAAGGTTTTAACTACACCTATTAATCTTTACATTTGCCTTTTATTTTAAAGCACCATTCCATGAAAGTAATAGACAACTACAATTTTGAAAATAAAAAAGCTTTGATCAGGGTCGATTTCAATGTGCCCTTGAATGAGAAATTTGAAGTGACCGATGCGAACAGGATCGAGGCGGCCAAACCAACCATCATCAAAGTTTTGGAAGATGGCGGTAGTGCGGTGCTCATGAGTCATTTGGGTAGACCAAAAGGGGAAAGGAACCCGGATTTGTCGCTGAAGCATATCTGCGCCAAGGTTTCAGATGTAATTGGTGTTGCCGTTAAATTTGTGGATGATTGTATAGGCGAAAAAGCAGAAAAGGCTGTGGCCGATTTAAAGAGCGGAGAGGTCCTTTTGTTGGAGAACTTAAGATATTATAATGAAGAAGAAAAGGGAGACGAGGCTTTTGCTGAAAAATTATCGAAACTTGGAGATATTTATGTGAACGACGCTTTTGGAACGGCCCACAGGGCACATGCTTCCACGACCATTGTGGCCAAGTTCTTTCCTGATGCCAAATGCTTTGGATATTTATTGGCCAAAGAAATAGAGGCTATTGAAAAGGTTATGCGAACAGGGGAAAAACCAGTTTTGGCAATATTGGGCGGCGCCAAGGTTTCGTCTAAAATTACCATCATTGAAAATATCCTGGACAAAGTGGACGATTTGATTATTGGTGGAGGAATGACTTATACTTTCATCAAGGCAAAGGGCGGTAGCGTAGGCGATTCCATATGCGAAGATGATAAAATGGACTTGGCACTTGACATCTTGAAACAGGCAAAGGAAAAAGGAGTAAATGTTCATATTCCCGTGGATGTTCTAGCGGCCGATGATTTTAGTCCCAATGCCAATACCAAGATTTTGGATGTGGATAAAATACCAAGTGGTTGGCAAGGTTTGGATGCTGGACCTCAAACCTTAGAGAATTTCAAAAAAGTAATCTTAGGAGCTAAAACAATCCTTTGGAATGGTCCTATTGGTGTATTTGAAATGGAAAAATTCGCCAAAGGAACGATAGCCTTGGGCAATTATATTGACGAGGCTACTCAAAATGGTGCCTTTTCACTTGTTGGAGGAGGGGATTCGGTAGCTGCGGTCAAGCAATTTGGTTTTGAGGATAAGGTTAGTTATGTCTCCACTGGAGGTGGGGCCATGTTAGAGAGTCTTGAAGGAAAAACTTTACCCGGAATTGCCGCAATAAACGAATAGCCAGGGCGTTATCGATTAACGGCTTCATCGATAGAATGTACATTTTAAGAAAGAAAATTTTATTCTAAGGGAAAAATGTACGATTTTCGTTGGTCCCGCTAAGAAATTTTACGCTCTATGAACCAATTGAACATCCGAAATTTTTTTCTTGTCGGTCTTTTTTTGTTGCCCGTGGCTATAATGGCGCAACAAAAAGACACCACAGCTATTGTCCATAAGGAAATAACTTCGCTAAGAGAGGTGGAAAACGACTCTGCTACCTTACAGGCAGAAAATGTAATTGATTTGTCTGCGGTAGACTCCATCCCAGACAATGATTTCATACTTGTAAAGTCCAATGAGACCAGAAAGTACGACCTAGCAGATAATGCCCAGGCAGCGAGGTATGATAGTCTTTGGATGAAGGAGCTAATTGCGAATGCCCCTCTTTTTGATGCTATCTATGAAGATGTAACGACTCTCGAGCCTGATTCCACGTATGTATTGGATTTGAATACGGATACTCTGAAGCTTAGGCTGGAAAAACTAAATCAAAAAACTCCGTTTAACGTTGCTTATAATCCTTCCCTTGAAAATGTAATAAAATCATTTTTAACTCGTAGAAGAGGATTAATGCAGCGAATGTTAACCGCCAGTCAATTTTATTTTCCACTTTTTGAACAACAGATGGACAACCATAATATTCCATTGGAGATGAAATATTTGTCCATTGTTGAATCCGCCTTAAATCCAAAGGCTAGGTCTAGGGTTGGTGCCACCGGCTTGTGGCAGTTCATGTATGGCACAGGAAAAATGTATAAGCTGGATGTCACCAGTTATGTGGACGAACGTAGCGACCCTATAAAATCCACAGAGGCTGCATGTAAATACCTGTCCAAGCTTTATGACATTTTTGGGGATTGGGATTTGGCGCTAGCGGCATATAATTCGGGCCCTGGAAATGTAAACAAAGCAATAAGAAGATCAGGAGGCTATAAAAACTATTGGAATATTAGAAGAAACTTGCCCAGGGAGACCGCAGGTTATGTACCGGCATTTTTGGCCACCATGTATATTTTCGAGTATGCCGAAGAACACGGTTTACAAGGACAAAAAGTGGATAGGGCTTATTTTGAGACGGATACGGTACACGTAAAAAGTCTTATTACGTTTGATCAGATTTCGGAATTGGTAGGTATAGGAAAGGAAGAACTTAAAATATTGAACCCTTCTTATAAATTGAACGCCATTCCCTATGTGGAGGGCAAAAATTATACACTGAGACTACCGGTAAGTCATATAGGCAAGTTCGTGGCCAATGAGGAAGCTATTTATGCCCATGTAGAAAAAGAGCTCAATAGTAAGGAAAGTCCTTTACCCCAGTTGATAAAACAGGCCGAAGAGGAACGTATCCGCTATAAAGTGCGAAGTGGAGATTATCTAGGTAAAATTGCCGAACGCTATGGGGTTGGGGTAAGCCAAATAAAGAGATGGAATGGTTTAAGAAGTAATGACCTAAGAGTGGGTCAGCGTTTGACTATATTTCCTAGAAAACAACCCGTAGCATCTGTCAGACCCAAGGAAACCCCATCAAAATCAACCATTTCCAGCAACACAAAGGTCCATGAAGTACGAAGTGGTGATTCACTTTGGACGATTTCTAGAAAATATCCTGGAGTTAGTATCGAAAATTTACGAAAATGGAACGGTATTAGTGGTAATAATCTAAAACCGGGCACAAAATTAAAGTTGTGCGATTGTTCATCGTAAATTTGGATATAAAATGAAAAAAATTGGAACACTATTTTTATTGACCACATTAATTCTTACTTCCTGTAAGGAAGGCAAGGAACAGGATTATTTACCAGAATCCATTGGTGCCTACAATACGCTTACCGTTGTGATTAACAATGATCTTTGGAAAAGCGATGTTGGAGATAATATTAGGAGTCATTTTGCTGCCCCGGCATTGGGCCTTTCCTGGGATGAGGCACAGTTCAGCATAACACAAATACCGCATGAGGTGTTTTCTGGATCAGTAAGGAACACCAGGGCGGTTTTGTACGTTATGGAAGATACCTTGGATATAGCGCATTTGAAGCGTAATATGTACGCAAAACCACAGTTGATAGGAGTTATAAAGGGCCGTAATCACGAGGAAATCATTGAAAATCTAAACAAAAAGGCCCCGGAATTTATCGCTGATTTCAAGGCTTTGGAGATTCAGGAAGCACAAAATAAGTTTGTAAAGTCCCTTAGCAAGGAAAAGGCCTTGCAAGAAAAGTTAGGAATAACCCTTAACGTGCCCTCTGTATATAAAGTTGGAAGGGAAGAAGATAATTTTGTTTGGATGGACAGGCAAATTCAAAAGGGGAACATGAATATTATCGCCTATAGTGTTCCATGGGACACCTTTCAGAACGATTCTACCTTTGTTCAGGACATTGTAAGTATGAGGGATTCTATTGGAAATCTTTTTATACCAGGTGAGGATATACCCGGAAAAAACAACCATATGATTACCGAAAAGGCTTTTTCACCTTATGTTTTTCCTGCAGAAGTGGCCGGAAGAAAAGCCGCCGAAGTCAGGGGAAGATGGGAAATGTCCGATTACCCCATGGCAGGTCCTTTTTTGACATATATCATCAACGATAAGCCAAATAACAGAAAATTGGTTTTGGAAGGATTTACCTTTGCTCCCGCAACCGAAAAACGAGACTATATGTTTGAACTCGAAGCCATATTAAAGACGGTAAAGTTTAATGAAAATCAGTAACTTCTTCATATAAAATTAAAAAGCGGCCCAGGAGAAATCCTGGGCCGCTTTTTTTAATAAACATTGGTAAGGTATATGAACTAGGCTTTTTTAAAGATTGCTAAATGAAAAGCCGGTAGATATTCTAAAAATCAGTGCATAGGCGGCTAGGACAATTAGGGCAAAGCATGCCCAAGAAAAGATTTTGAAATAGTTCTCTAAAATAAAGCTTTTCCAATTTTTAAAGGCTTCGATATAAATTTCCTTGATAAGTAAAAGATTCCCCATAATCATATTTTTTAGTTATTGCATCAAACTTCCAAAATAGTTGGCAGACCTCTAAAAAGATTAGATTAAAGGATTAAAAAGTCTATAAAGAAAGGAGGTTATTTTAAAAATTCCTCAAACGGTTTAAATTAACGATAAAGGGTAACACCCATTAAGGAACGGTTATATGAATGATATTTATGGAGCAAAACTAAAAAGGCCAGAACCTGTGATTCTAGCCTTTTGTTTAATTATCTGTCAGAATTCAATTTTATTACATATCAACGATGATGAATTCCGATCGCCTATTTAAGTAATGTTTTGGTTCTGTACATTGGATACTGCCGTCACATTCGTTCAATAGCCTTTCCTCCCCATATCCGATGGCACTTTGTATTCTTTCAGGGGCAATTCCTCGTGATATAATATAATCACGGGTTGACTTTGCCCTTTTGTCGGATAGGTATTTATTGTATACATTACTACCTCTGGAATCTGTATGGGATTCAATCTTAATGACCATTTGAGGGTATTCGTTCATAACGCTTACAAGTTTGTCAAGTTCTTTCGCTGCATCGGTACGAATGTAGAATTTGTCGAAGTCAAAATGTATCATTTCCGTTTTGAGCTTTCTGATTCCATCTTCTACGGCAATCATTTCTTTCAGCTTTTTCATCTGAATATCCACGCTTATGGTATCGTTATTAGCTGTTGTGACTTCCTGTATATCGTCAAAATAAGAATCTTGGGTGGTTTTAAGCACATATTTGGTATCGGCGTCTAAATCCTCAAAGATGAAACTTCCGTCCTCTTCGGCTTCTACCTCTTTTAATTTAATGTTGTTCTCGTCCAACAATGTGATAAGTGCCCTTGGCATAACATCTCCAGTAATGAGCTCCGTAACTATTCCGGCAATGGCGTTTTGTACAGCAGGAACTTCTTCTATTTTTAAAATTTTAAAGGAGTAAATATCATCAAATCCTTTGCCTCCGTCCCTATTGGATGCAAAATAGCCTATTTGTTTTTCTTCGTTGACAATAAAGGAGAAATCATCCTTGTTGCTATTGATGGGCTTGCCCACGTTTTTAACTTCCATAAAGCCTCCCTCTTCATCAAAAGGAGCCTCATAGACATCCAGACCGCCCATTCCTACATAACCATCTGAAGAAAAGTATAGTTTTTCCTGGTTAACGAAGGGGAACATTTCCCTTTTTGCCGTATTAATCCCGGGCCCTAAGTTTCTAGGCTCCGAGAAAGACCCATCATCCATTAGGTCCACTACGAATATGTCAGTTTCACCAATACTACCTGGCATGTCTGACACAAAATACATTTTTTTGCCGTCCGGACTTAATACAGGATGGCCTGTAGAATAAGAATCGCTGTTAAAGGGCACCTCGGTAGCTTCTGTCCACTCACCATCCACTTTAGTTGACTTGTAAATTTTAAGGTGATTAATTCCGTTGTTGTCTCTCTTAAGCTTTTTTCCATAATTGTTTCTCGTGAAAAACATAGTATTGTTGTCTGGAGTAAAAGTGACCGCCGCCTCGTGATATTTGGTATTGATTTTCTTGCTAAATTTTACAGCATTCCTTAGTTCTTGGGTCTCTTCGTTCAATTTTGCGGTATAAAGATCCAAATAGGGTTGATTGTCCCATTTATACCGCCTGGTCCTAAATATGGATGAGTCTTTAGCTGAAGCGTACACTACCTTATCATCCTCTAGGAACGTGGGGGAGAATTCGCTGTATTCTGAATTAATATTAAGATTTTTAATATCAAACCTGTCCTTTGTGTTTAAAAGACGGTCTAACATCAACTCTCTTTGTTCGTTCGAAATATTGGAATTTCCAAGTTGAGCCTCATATTTTTTGTTGTAAAGGCGCATCAACCGTTTGGATCTGGCATATTTTCCAGTGCCTTTTAAAGAATGTGCATATCTAAAAATATTGTCCGCTGACATCTCGTCCCCATAAGTTTCAAACATGGTATTGTACCATTTATAGGCCTGTTCCATGTTTGTATTAAAATAATGGGCATCCGCTATTTTTTGAAGAACCTCATAGGAATAGTTGTCCTTATTTTTATCCAAGGCCATCTCATAAAGTTTGGCGGCTTCTGCATACCACATTTTATCAAAATACTCATCGGCCCTTTTTATCAACATACTCTTGTTTGGATTGGTTTCAATGGCTTTTGAACCAGGATTAAGCTGTGTACCTTCATCAATAAGTAAGTCTGAGTTTGCTACCTGTTGCTGAATCATATCATAGGTTACATCTTCAGGCTCAAGGGGTGTTGCCAATATTTCTGTATTGGAGAAAGAATTGGTCTCACCGGCCGTTTCTCTTTTTTGGTCCAATATCCTATTTGCCAACAAACCCTTTTCACTGGCAATCATACTATTGTCAAAAGAATTGTCCCTTACCATGTTAAGTATCCAGACATCATCATCATATTCCCCCCCAAAGTCACTCTTGCAGTCGGCAATGGCCGTTTGCCATGAGCCATAATGGTTTAGGTAGAGGTAGTAAAGCTTGTTTTCGGGGTTTTTGATGTAACCCGCATTAAACCCCTTTTTCTTAAGTTTCTTTATTTGCTTATCAAGTTTATTGGGGTTACTAAAAACACCGGCTATGACATAGTATCCATTTGAAAATCCATCAAAATCCGTAAGGGTCCGTTGTGGTATATCGTTTGCTCTTGCGGCTTTAAGAAAATCTTCATCATTTGACCTATCTACTCCGTAGTGTGAGGAATCCGATGTATTTTTAGAGGATACGGTATTACCAGATGCCAAATCTGTTTGAAAATCCTGTGCGCTCAGGGATAGGGACAAGAGAAAAATACAAAGGGAAAAAATATGTTTCATGCCTTAAAAATCATTTTCGAAAATCGTCATCCAAATTATAATTGTCTAATAACAGTTTTTGGATAGATTTATTTTCGAAAATACCTTTAAAGTATAATATGAATTATTTTTTGTTGTGAAAGAGGTGTTTTTTGTCGTGTAGCCTTTGCAATTACTAGGTTTCCTAAAAGGTCTAAGATAAAACCTACCCTTAAAACAACCCTATAGAAAGGTATAAAAAAAGCGTTGACCCAGAAGGGCAACGCCGTATATATATTTCTTCAATAAGGTTATTCCTGCTTTTTGTCTTCTGTGGGCTCGTCCTCTTTGGAAGCATCCTTAAACTCTTTAATCCCGCTACCTAGGCCGCGCATAAGCTCAGGAATTTTTTTGCCTCCGAAAAGCAAAAGGACCACCAGAACCACTATTGCTATCTGCCATGGCCCTATGGCCAAAAAAATATTCGCTATTGTCATAATACAAAGTCTTTAATAGAATAACAAATGTAGGAAAATCTAGTTTACCTAACTAGAATATTAACGCTATTCCGATTATACATAAAATTAGTTGATTTAATTGAGCTTAAAACAGCCAACAGACACGGTATAAATTGCTTATTTTTTGTTGTTATCGCTATAGTTTTCATTTCTAAGTTTATCTTTGTTAAGATGGCCAAAAAAGTAAAAAGACGAAAGCAAATAAAGCGGAAGTTACTCCACAAGTATCGCTTGGTAATACTGAACGAAAGTACTTTTGAGGAAAAAATTTCCTTCAAGCTTAGCCGGTTGAACGTTTTTGTAACAGGATCCTTATTCATGATCGGACTAATAGGGCTAACCATTCTTCTCATTGCATTTACCCCGTTACGGGAATATATCCCAGGATATTCGTCCACAAAATTAAAAAGACAGGCTACTGAACTTACCTATAAAACGGATTCCTTGGTAAGAACCCTTAATTATACCAATAGGTATTTAGATAATATTCGCATGGTTTTAAAAGGAGATATTGAAAACAATGAGATTAACAGGGACTCACTTTTTGAACAGTTTAAAATAGACCCTTCCACAGTGGATTTAACACCAACGCGGGAAGATTCACTTTTAAGGGCGGAGGTAGCCTTAGAGGACAAGTATAATTTGTTCGAAAGGGACCCCAATAGAAAAAATTTAGTGCTTTTTCCTCCTGTATCGGGAACAGTTTCCATGAATTATGATTTGGAACGCAAGCATTTTGCCGTTGACATTGTAGCCCCCAAGGACACACCTGTAAAGGCAGTGGCAAACGGAACTGTTATATTTTCGGAATGGACCGCAGATACAGGGTATGTTATTATCTTGGAGCACCAAGATGGTCTATTGAGCGTGTATAAGCACAATGGGTCTTTGGCCAAGTTCCAAGGAGATGTTGTTAGAGGGGGCGAAGTTATAGCTTCAGTAGGAAATACAGGCGAATTTACTACGGGACCTCATTTGCATTTTGAACTTTGGGACGAGGGTAACCCCGTAGACCCTCAGAATTTTATTGATTTCAATTAGGTATCATGTCCTTAAAAGCATTTGCAGCAAAGATTTTCGCCAAACGAATTGTGGCCAAAACCAGAAAGTGGGTCAATAATCCCCATGGAACGCAGCAAAAGGTTTTCAATGAGCTGATCGAAAAAGGAGGGGAAACCAAATTTGGCAAGGACCATAACTTTAAAAAAATTCAAACACATCAAGATTTCATCGAAAATGTACCGGTAAGGGACTATGAGGAACTTAAATCTTATGTAAACCAAGTAGTCGATGGTGCTAGGGATATACTCTGGCCAGGAAAACCGCTTTATTTTGCCAAGACATCGGGAACAACTTCAGGAGCCAAGTATATTCCCATCACAAAGGAATCCATAAAGAATCAGGTTGAGGCTTCCAGGAATGCCATTCTCACTTATATCAACGAAACAGGAAGAGCTGACTTTGTGGACGGGAAGATGATTTTTTTACAGGGCAGTCCAGAACTCACCGAAAAGAATGGAATACAATTGGGAAGGCTCTCAGGCATTTCCGCGCATTATGTTCCCAATTATCTTCAAAAAAATAGACTGCCCAGTTGGGAGACCAATTGTATTGAAGATTGGGAGACCAAGGTGAATACCATTGTAGAGGAGACCAAAGATGAGAACATGACGGTCATCGCAGGAATCCCTTCATGGGTCCAAATGTATTTTGAGAAACTCAAAGAAAAAACCAATCGGAATATTGGAGACTTGTTCCCTAATTTTGAACTTTTTATCTATGGTGGTGTCAATTACGAGCCCTATAGAAAAAAGTTTGAGGAACTCATAGGAAGTAAAGTGCCAAGCATTGAACTTTTTCCCGCCAGTGAAGGTTTTTTTGCCTATCAAGATTCACAGGTTAAGAAGGGAATGTTATTGCTATTGGATTCCGGTATTTTCTATGAATTTATAAGGGTGGATGAATTTCATCAAGAAATTAGAAAAAGGTTGACCATAGAACAGGTTGAAATCAATGTGGACTATGTAATGATTATCTCTACAGATGCAGGGCTTTGGGCCTATAATCTTGGAGATACCATTCGGTTTGTTTCTTTAAAACCGTACAAGGTTGTAGTTTCTGGGAGGGTGAAGCATTTTATATCGGCCTTTGGGGAACATGTTATTGCCAAGGAAGTTGAAGAGGCTATGTTGGAAGCTACCAAGGAAACCGATGCAAAAATCAACGAGTTTACCGTAGCACCACAAATAACTCCGGAAAATGAAGAACTGCCCTACCACGAATGGTTTATTGAATTTGAAAGGGAACCATCGGATATACAAAAGTTCAATAGTATCTTAGATAAGGCCTTGCAGAATCAGAATAGCTACTATTTCGATTTGATAGACGGGAAGGTCCTGCAACCATTGAAAATAGCCAAAATAAAAAAAGGAGGTTTTAGGGATTATATGAAGTCTATAGGCAAATTGGGTGGTCAAAATAAAGTCCAAAGGCTGGCAAATGATCGAAGTGTAGCGGATAGATTGAATGAATTTAGATCAACATAATCATCTTGATCAAAACAAAATAATAATTGTAGTTTTGCGGGAAATCTCTTATGGGCAAAACAGTCACAACAACTAGGGCACAAGAGTCTACCAATGCCATTGAACGCATGTATATTACCATGCGACACTTATTTAATAGGGGTTTTTACAAACCTACGGGAGTCTCCGGTGAGGCATTGAAAAACTCCCTACTCCTCATAAGACCAGAGATTTATGGCTCTTTAGGAGAAGAGAAGGCGGAGCTGAACGGTCTTCTATACGTATTGGAAAGGCTACCCGAGGGAATTGAGCAATGTAGGTTCATCAATCTAACTTCTGATGAAGGCTACGGAATTTCACATATAAGCCCTATTATTCCGCCAAAAAGAAGGCGTAATTGCTATCGTATCGATGATGAGCAGATGAACATTGAGATTACCAGGGGTAGATCTGATATATATGATATATTGACCCACTTGACTTTTTTGTTCATTGAATCCGAGAAAATATGCAAGAAAATCTTGATTCCAGAATCCAACAAAACCATAAGGGATTGGACCAAACTTGAAAAGTCCTTGGAAAAGGAGGAGTTGGACCAATCTGAAAGGGAAATAGCCTTGATTCATACGGCAAATATATTGGGAAGGTCCTTTGAGGAGGTTTTAAGTGTATACGACAAATTAAGTACATCAAGCAATCCGGAACGCTTTTTAAGAATTGTGTATTGGTTGGGAAAACTGGCATTGGAAGAAGAGTTGACAGGAGATAAAAGATCGATCACCTTTAGCACCTTATTAAGAGAGCGATTGGGACATCATATACATGGTGAGCGCTGGGCAAATGACATTAAAAAGGTGCTGGATGAGAATAATCTGTTACAAAGACCCATTCATATCATTTCTGCGAATATGCATAGTGTCATGAACTCTTTTTTTGCCACTGAGGCGCTTAGCGAAGAACTCCCTGAATCTAATCGATTGGAAATATTCGAGGCTTTAAGTGCCGTGGGCAATGAAACCATACGATTAAAAGTCAAAGAAGTAGCGGAAGCAAATGGTATGATTTCCCTTGAGGATACCTCAGGGACAAACATTGATGTGCAGATTTTTGATACGGCCAAATTTAGTGAAAAGGCATGTTATTATAAGTTTTCCGAAGGAGCAGATGAGGAAAAACCAGTTATATTTGTAATGGACTATGCTTTTGGGGAACAGGCCTATGAGACAATTGACGAGTTTTTGAAACCCTTTGAAAGAGATAAAAATGAAGTGTTTCTGAATGTGCTATCCGTATCGATAATGGGAAAAGCGGGAATACTGGAAGGAGGAAAGGGCGACTTGATGATTCCTTCCGCACATATTTTTGAAGGTACGGCGGACAATTATCCCTTTAAAAACGAACTATGTGCCAAAGATTTTGAAAATCATGGTTTACAGGTATTTGAGGGTGCTATGGTAACCGTATTGGGAACTTCCCTTCAAAATAGGGATATATTAAAGTTTTTTCATGAATCTACATGGAACGTAATAGGCTTGGAAATGGAAGGGGTACATTATCAAAAGGCGATACAATCTGCCTCCAAGATACGGAAAAGTATACGTGAGGATGTTAAAGTGAGATATGCATATTATGCTTCGGACAATCCACTGGAAACCGGAAGTACCTTGGCTTCGGGCGGTTTGGGAACAACGGGAGTAAAACCCACATATTTGATAACGGATAGAATATTAAAACAAATAGTTAATTCATAGTAATGGCGGACAATCAATCAACAAATGGTCAAAATACTTCCGATGAAATCGATTTGGGGCAGCTGTTCCAGTTTATAGGAAGGGGATTCAATGCTATTTTTAGGTTTATACTTAGAATATTTCTGTACCTCAAAAGGAATATTTTAATACTAATCGGTCTTTTTGTTTTGGGAGTAGCAATAGGCTACGGATTAAATAAAATAATATCCAAAAAACTAAAAACCGAGGTGATTGTAAAACCGCAATTGGAAAGTAAAAATTATTTGTATGATGTGATTGAAGAAATCCAGTCGAATATTAGCTCCCAAGATACCTTGTTTTTTAAGTCTATTGGGATAGATGAAATTAATTTTTCTGGTCTTGAAGTGACTATTTCAGCTGTTGACTATAATAAAGAAAGTACGGAAGGTGAAATGAAGTATTTGGAATTACTTCAAAGCTTTGAAAATACCGGAGCCATTACTGATATTGTTCGGGCAGAACTTCAGAACAAAAGTTCTTTTAATCACAGAATCACCTTCTTCTATAAAAATCGTGATACGGGAAAGATTTTTGCTGAAAAGATAATGGAATACATAAACTCTAACCCTTATTTAGAAAGGCTTATTGAAATCAGCAGGACCAATGCGAAAAGCCGTATAGAAGAGAATCAAATATTACTAAAGCAAGTAGATGAAATTATTTCTAACTATACAAATGGTCTGGGTACAAAAGGAACTAATTCAATTTCGGATCGTATTGTTTTAGATAATCAAGAGCAGGTAAATATTGCAGACTTATTCGAATATAAAAATCTATTGATACGTGATACTGAGGCAAAGAAAATCGAGCTAGTACAACAAACCGAGCCAATTAATGTGATTAATTTCGGAAAACCTCAAGTAGTTCGAAAATCCTTTTTTGGCAAGAACTTAGTGTTGTTACCTCTTATTTTTATAGGCGTATTCTTCTTAATCTCGTTCCTTATTTTCCTAAATAATAAGGCGAAGGAAATATCTTCTCACTAAATGAAAATGCTTCCAAAAGAGAGTAAGTCCGTTTTAATTACCGGTGGAGCAGGTTTTATAGGGAGTAATTTTATTCCGTACTTTTTAGATGTAAATCCAAATGTAAACGTGGTCAATTTGGATAAGCTTACCTATGCTGGAAATTCGGACAATCTTAAGGAAGTTGAATATCATTCAAGATATAACTTTATTTTAGGCGATATATGCGATAAGGTTTTAGTAACTCGGCTCTTTGAAAATTATGACATTTCAGGAGTTATACACTTTGCGGCGGAATCCCATGTAGATAATTCCATTAGTTCCCCTCATGATTTTATAAGAACAAATATTGAAGGCACTTTTAATCTATTGGAAATAGCGAGGACCTATTGGAACGGAAAAAAAGATAGATTTCACCATATTTCAACTGATGAGGTTTTTGGGTCTTTAGAAGAGGAAGGGTACTTTAAAGAAGATTCAAAGTACGCACCTAACAGTCCTTATAGCGCTTCAAAGGCCTCTGCAGATTTTTTGGTAAGAAGCTATCGTCATACTTATGATATGAATGTGGTGACTACGAATTGCTCAAATAATTACGGACCAAAGCAGCATGATGAAAAATTGATTCCCACAATTATCCGTACCGCTATAAATGGCGAGGAAATTCCTATTTATGGAAAGGGGAATAACATTCGCGATTGGTTGTATGTGTCTGACCATTGCATTGGAATTAATAAGGTCTTTAACCAAGGAATAGCGGGTGAAACTTATTTGTTAGGGGGAAACAATGAAAAGGACAACTTAACCATTGCCCATAAAGTATGTTCAATTTTAGATAGGCTTAAACCCTTGAAGAAGGGAAAATATGCAAGCCAGATTAAATTTGTCCAAGATCGCGCAGGTCATGATTTCAGATATGCGATTGACACATCGAAAATTAAAAAAGAACTTGATTGGGAGGCAAAAGAAAACTTTGATAGGGGATTAGAAAAAACAGTAACTTATTATTTGGATAAGTATACAATTTAATAATGAGAGGTATCATTCTTGCAGGAGGGTCGGGTACACGCTTATGGCCATTAACTAGGGCTTTAAGCAAGCAACTCATGCCTATTTATGACAAGCCCATGATTTATTACCCTTTGTCTACCTTGCTAATGGCAGGCATTCGAGAAATATTGATTATTACTACCCCAGATGATTTGGACTTATTCAAGAAGTTGTTATCTGACGGAAGTCAGCTCGGATGCGAATTTACCTATGCCGTCCAGCAACGACCCAATGGTTTGGCTGAGGCTTTTATTATAGGGAAGAAATTTATAGGACAAAGTAAAGTAGTTTTAATTCTGGGAGACAATATATTCTATGGCAATGGTTTGGAGACCTTGTTAAAGGAAAATACGAACCCAGATGGAGGAATTGTTTATGGGTATCATGTAAATGACCCAAAGCGTTACGGTGTAGTAGAATTTAACGAAAAAGGTAAAGTCACTTCCATTACTGAAAAACCGAAACATCCAAAATCGAATTACGCGATACCGGGAATATATTTTTTTGACAATGATGTCATACAAATAGCATCATCAATTAAGCCGAGCCATAGAGGAGAGCTGGAGATTACTGATATTAATAGGGCTTATTTGGAAAAAGGAAAATTAAATGTCAGTATTTTGGACAAGGGCATTGCTTGGTTAGACACGGGTACATTCGAATCCCTGATGCAGGCTTCGCAATTTGTTCAGGTCATTGAAGACAGACAAGGACTAAAGATTGGTTGTATTGAAGAGGTAGCATTTAGGCAAGGATATATTAATAGTGAACAATTGAAAAATTTGGCAAAACCACTGTTCAAAAGTGGTTATGGCGAGTATTTAATGAATTTGATTTCATGAACATCACATCATCGAAACAAAACTTAAGGATGTTTTTTAATTAAACCTGAGCTTTATACAGGTCAAAGAGAAGTTTTTGAGATATTCCCACAAGATCAATTGTAAAATAAATTGGGCTATGAAATCAATTTTGTTCAGGAAAACCAATCCATTTCCAAAAAAGGAGTTTTAAGAGGGCTTCATTTTCAAAAGGGAAGTGCGGCTCAAGCTAAATTGGTGAATGTGATAATGGAAGAGGTTTTAGATGTAGTTGTAGACCTTCGCCAAAGTAGTCCAACTTTTGGAAACCATATAAAAATCAAATTGTCTTAGGAAAACCGTTACGGTTTATTTATCCCAAAAGGAATGGCACATGGCTTTATTACTATTTCCAATAAAGCTATTTTTAATTATAAGTGTGATAATAATTATTACCCTGATAAAGAAAGGGGAATTTTCATAACGATTCTAACTTGTCTATTGACTGGGAAAATCACAGGACATGGAAAATGGTAGTTTCAGAAAAGTACATGAACTTACCAAGCTTTAAATCATTTCGAGCATGAAAAAAGTTCTGGTTACAGGCGCCAATGGCCAATTGGGATAATGCATTCAAAAAGCTGCCCCGCTATATTCAGATTTGAATTTTTCATTTAAGAATTCAAAAGAACTTGATATTACCAAACCTAAATCTGTGAATGCCGTACCTCATGGCTTTATTCAGAATTTTGGAAATAATTTTTATAAACCATTTTGGGAAAAGCAAGTTCTGGTAAGATAATTAAAGTGACTGATTCACAAATCGGTTGCCCTGCTAAAGCGAATAATTTAACTACATATATTTTGAATCTTATCTTAAAAAACGTGACCGATTTTGGTATTCATCATTTCACAGATAAAGAACCTATGACCTGGTATGAATTTACAAATAAGATTTTAAGTCAAAATAATATAGCGAATTAATCAAAGCTTGTTAAGGATAAGAATTATCGTACTTTTGTTAAAAGGCCAGTAAATAGCATACTTATATAGCATTGAAACTATTTAATTTATGGAAATACTTAACCTAATTGGAAGAGAAAAAGAATTGTTTAAAAACGATATAGCCACTCATGAAAATGAATTATATCAGAAGGTAAGTACATCCTCTTTTCTGGTAATAGGAGGAGCCGGTTCTATAGGACAGGCGGTTACAAAGGAAATATTTAAGAGAGACCCAAAAAAACTTCATGTTGTGGATATAAGTGAAAACAACATGGTAGAACTGGTAAGAGATATTCGTAGTTCATTGGGTTATATAGAAGGGGATTTCCAAACTTTTGCTTTGGATATAGGTTCAAGTGAATATGATGCATTTATCGAAGCGGACGGTAAGTATGACTATGTGTTGAATCTCTCCGCTCTCAAACACGTTAGGAGTGAAAAAGACCCATTTACTTTAATGAGAATGATTGAGGTAAATATATTTAACACTGATAAGACTATAAAACAGGCTATCGACAAAGGAACTAAGAAATATTTTTGTGTATCAACTGACAAGGCAGCTAATCCAGTGAATATGATGGGGGCATCAAAACGTATTATGGAAATGTTCTTAATGCGGAATAGTGCCAAAATATCAATTTCTACTGCCCGTTTTGCCAATGTAGCGTTTTCAGATGGTTCATTGTTACATGGTTTTGACCAAAGAATCAAGAAGTCCCAACCAATTGTTGCACCAAATGATATAAAAAGGTATTTTGTAATACCTAAAGAGAGTGGAGAACTTTGTTTAATGTCATGTATATTTGGAGAAAACAGAGATATTTTCTTTCCAAAACTAAGCGAAGACCTTCACTTAATTTCTTTTGCGGATATAGCAGTTAAATACCTGAATAGCCTGGGTTTTGAGCCATTTTTATGTAAAGACGAACAAGAAGCCAGAGATTTAGTCAAAACTTTGCCTAAAGAAGGTAAATGGCCGTGTTTGTTTTCGGATAGCGACACTACTGGAGAGAAAGATTTCGAGGAATTTTTCACGGACCAAGAAAAATTGGATATGAGTCGCTTTCAAAAACTCGGTATAGTTAAAAATGATTTTAATGTTGATTATAAGAAACTTGAATATTTTGAAAATACTATAGAAAGCATAAAAAATAAAAAAACATGGTCTAAAGAACTTATAGTCGATTTATTTTTTGAAATGATTCCATCATTTGGACACAAAGAAAAGGGCAAATACTTAGATAGTAAAATGTAGTATCAAATAATGATAAAAGAAACCATCGATTTTATTAGAGCCCACTACCAATCTGAAGGTTTTATACCACTTCATGAACCTTTTTTTTCGGGAAATGAAAAGGAGTATTTAAGCGAATGTATTGATACCACGTTTGTTTCAAGTGTAGGGAAATTTGTAGATAAATTTGAACAGGATATTGCCAAATATACCGGGGCTAAATTTGCAATAGCTACAGTAAACGGTACTGCTGCATTACATATTGCGCTGCAATTAGCAGGTGTAAAAAAAAATCATGAAGTGATTACCCAATCGCTCACATTCATTGCAACATGTAATGCTGTTAGCTATATTGGAGCTCATCCTATTTTTATTGATGTAGATAGGGAAACTATGGGCTTGTCACCAGAAAAACTTGAGCATTTCTTGTCTACGGGAACGCATATGGAAAATGGCCATTGTATAAACAATGCAACAAAGCGAATTATAAAGGTGGTTGTGCCAATGCATACCTTTGGTATTCCCATAAATCTAGATGAATTAAAAACTGTGTGTCAAAAGTATAATCTTCAGATAGTGGAGGATGCTGCGGAATCACTAGGAAGTTATCAAAACAATGTGCATACGGGTACGAAAGGCCTTTTAGGAACATTAAGCTTTAATGGCAATAAAACTATTACCACAGGGGGAGGTGGAATGATATTAACCAATGACGAAAAGCTTGCGAAACAAGCTAAACATCTCACTACAACCGCAAAAATCCCTCATCGTTGGGATTTTGAACACGATAGAGTAGGTTACAATTATAGAATGCCAAATATAAATGCCGCTTTAGGTTGTGCTCAATTGGAAAAATTGCCTGAAATTTTAAAGGAAAAACGTGGCTTGGCTAAGAAGTATGAGGTTTTTTTTAAGGATAAAGCCGCACGTTTTGTGACAGAGCCTAAAAATACCGTGGCGAATTATTGGCTTAATGCAATTGTCTTGGATGATGCTCCAAATAAGGATATGTTCTTAACCACTACAAATGATGCTGGAGTTATGACCAGACCTATTTGGAAGCTTATGAGCAGCTTACCCATGTTTAAAGACGCACAAAAGGGAAACCTTGAAAATTCAATATGGCTAGAAGAACGTGTAATAAACATACCGAGTAGTGTTAAACGATAACAATATTTATTTTTTAGGTTATTCCGGTCATGCTTATGTTGCAATGGATGTGGCAAAGGCAAATGGTTTTTTTATTAATGGTTATTTTGATAAAAACGAAAACAAAAACGACCCGTATAACATAAAATATATTGGAAATGAAGAAGAACTAGATGTTAGGTCTATTGTGAAGGATGCGTATGTTTTTCCGGCTGTTGGGTCTAATATTATTCGTAAAAAATTACATTTCTTAATTAAGAATTTAAACGTTAAACAATTGGTTTTAAAACACCCTACGGCCTGTATATCAAGTTCTGCCACCATTGGGGAATCTAGCTTAATTAACCCAAACGCGGTTGTAAATAGTTTCTCCCTTATTGGTAAAGCATGTATCATTAATACGGGAAGTATAATAGAACATGAATGTATGATTGATGACTACTCCCATATTGCACCAGGAGCTGTATTGGCGGGGAAAGTAGTGGTGGGAAAAAATTGTTTTGTGGGGGCAAATGCTGTAATAAAACAGGGCGTAAATATTACTGATGAGGTGATTATAGGAGCAGGCTCAGTAATTTTAAATAATATAACCGAAAAAGGGACTTGGGTGGGTAACCCTGCGAAATTACTTTTAAAATGATAGCAGAAAAAGTGTTGATAATAGCGGAGGCAGGGGTTAATCATAATGGCAAAATAGATGTAGCAAAAAAACTTATAGATGCTGCTGCAGAGGCAGGGGTAGATTATGTAAAGTTTCAGACATTTAATTCCAAAAAACTGGTTAGTAGGTCAGCCCAAAAGGCAGATTATCAAAAAGAAAATACGAATGATCCTGTTGAATCACAGTTGAAAATGCTCCAAAAACTGGAATTGAGCAAAGAAAACCATTTAGTATTAATTGAATATTGTAAAGAAAAAAATATTGGATTTTTATCTACAGCTTTTGATTTAGACAGTATTGATTTTCTAAATGAATTAAATATTGACCTTTGGAAGGTACCATCTGGAGAGATAACGAATTTGCCTTATTTAAGAAAACTAGGAAGCTTTGAAAAACCTGTTATTATATCTACTGGTATGGCAGAGATGCAAGAAATAGAAGATGCCATAAAAGTAGTTGTATCTGCGGGAACAAAACGTAATAAAATTACCGTACTACATTGTAATACAGAGTATCCTACCCCTATAGGAGATGTAAACCTAAGGGCTATGAATACTATCAATAGTGTTTTCAAGGTACCGGTCGGTTATTCTGATCACACGTTAGGTATTGAAATCCCGATAGCCGCAGTAGCATTAGGTGCAAAGGTTATAGAAAAACATTTTACCTTGGATAAGACTATGGAAGGCCCTGACCATAAAGCTTCTTTAGAACCTAATGAATTAAAGGCTATGGTTACTGCAATAAGAAATATAGAAAAGGCAATGGGTAATGGAATTAAGGCACCGAGCCAGAGCGAAGCTAAGAATAAACCGATAGCGCGTAAAAGCATTGTTGCAAATAGGGATATTTTCAAAGGTGAAGTTTTTGATGAAAACAATTTAACCATTAAACGTCCTGGCACGGGTATTTCGCCGATGAAATGGGATGAGGTTATAGGGAGTAAGGCCACTAGAGATTATAAATCAGACGATTTGATATGAGAAATATTGCAGTCGTTACTGGAACTAGGGCAGAGTATGGTCTTTTAAAACCCTTAATTCAAGCGATTAATGAAGAAAAAGACATCAACTTACAGCTTCTAGTAACTGGCATGCATTTAATGTCTGAGTTTGGAAATACCTACCAACAAATAGAGAAAGATGGTCTTAAAATCGATGCCAAAATCGATGATGGCTTAGAAGGGGATAATGCTTTGGCCATTTCCAAAGCGGTTGGTAAAGCAACGATTGGTTTTGGGGAAACCTATAATCGATTAAAACCAGACTTGCTTGTAGTGCTAGGAGACCGAAGCGAGATTCTAGCTGCTGTGACGGCTGCGATAATATCGAACATACCAGTTGCTCACATTCATGGAGGTGAAACTACTGAAGGCGCTTATGATGAATTTATCAGGCATGCGATAACTAAGATGAGCCATTTACATTTTGCAAGCTCCGAAGTTTATAGAAAAAGAATTATTCAGATGGGGGAACATCCTTCCAGAGTTTTTAATGTTGGTGCAATAGGTATTGATAGCATTAAGAACCTAAAGTTGTTGAATAAAACTGAATTTCAAACGGCAATAAACTACGTTTTAAAACCAAAAAATTTACTTATCACATATCATCCTGTAACACTTGAAAATGATACAGCAGCTTATCAATTTAAACAGATTATTAAAGAATTAGATAAACTAGACGAAACTTTATTAATATTTACAAAACCAAATTCTGATAAAAACGGGAAAATAATTGTTAAAATCATAGATGATTTCGTGGCCCAAAACCCTCATAAATCTATATCTTTTCAATCTATGGGACAACTAAGATATTTATCTGCCTTACAATTTGTGGATGCAGTTGTAGGTAATTCGTCAAGTGGAATATTGGAAGTCCCCTATTTCAATATTCCAACAATTAATATTGGGGATAGACAAAAAGGGAGATTAATGCCACTTAGTGTGATTTGTTGTAGGCCAGAAGGAAAAGAAATTGCTTTAGCGCTAGAAAAGGTATACGACTTTAGATTTCTTCAATTGATTAGAAATGAAAGAAGGGTATATGGAGAAGGGAATGCGACAGTAAAAATTTTAGAAGTTTTAAAGTGTCTTAAAATAGATACTTTGAAAAAATCTTTTTTCGATATAAATTTTGATATATGAATAAGCCAGTAATACTTTATAATAAGTCAATTCATGAAGCTCTCATTGAGTTAAACTCTATAAAGGATGAGGTAAGTAGATTAATCTTATTTGTTGTAGACGAAAATGAAAGGGTAATAGGCTCGTTAACAGATGGTGATATTAGAAGAGTATTAATTAAAAACAAAGACCTAGACCAACACGTTGTAGATGTCTGCAATAAAAACTTCATAAGTATAAAAGAGCCAATTTCTTATATTAAGGTAAAGGAATACAAAAAGCGGGAAATAAAGATGCTACCTGTTTTGGACGACGAAAATCGTTTAATAAAAATCATTGATCTTGACAAAATCAAAGCTATTTTACCTATGGAGTGTATGATAATGGCCGGAGGTAGAGGTAAAAGATTAAGTCCTATGACTGACAGTATTCCAAAACCTATGCTGACCTTAGGAGGCAAACCAATTATTGAACATAACATAGACAGGCTTATCTCTTTTGGGATACAAAAAATATATATATCCATTAAATACCTTGGCGAACAAATAAAAAACCATTTTGGTGATGGTAGTGCCAAGGGAATCAGTATTGAATATATAGAAGAAGATAAACCGCTAGGTACCGCAGGGGCTCTTTCTTTGGTAAATCAATTTAACACCGAACATATTTTGTTGATGAACAGTGATTTATTCACCAATATTGATTTCGAAGACCTGTATCTGCAAATTTTAAATTCCAACGCAGACATGGCAGTTGCATCAACGGAGTATAAGGTCAATGTGCCATATGCTATTTTTGAAACAGAAGGGGCCAGGGTAAAGGACTTTAAAGAAAAACCATCTTATTTATTTCAATCTAATGCTGGTATATATATCTTACGGCGGGATTTAATCAATGAAATACCATCCAATCAGTTCTATAATATTACAGACTTAATGGAAAAGTTGGTAAAGAATGATGGCATTTTAGTATACAACCCAATAATCGGCTATTGGATAGATATTGGAAAGCCATTAGATTATGAACATGCTCAAAATTTTGTAAAACATATTGAAAATTAAATAGATGTCTTATAATAACGTCCTTGTAGTAATTCCGGCAAGAGGGGGCTCAAAAGGTATACCAAGGAAAAATATTAAGCTATTTAATGGTAGGCCCTTAATAGATTATACTATTAAAGCCGCTTTAAGAATATTTCCAAGAAAAAATATATGTATAAGTAGTGATGATGAAGAAATACTAACGGTTGCCGAAGATTTAGGGCTTGAAATTAGTTTTAAGAGACCCGATTGTCTTGCAACGGATACTTCAGGGTCAAGAGAGGTGCTTTTACATGCCGTCGATTTTTATGAAAAAAAGGGATATGTATATGATACTTTGGTATTGTTGCAACCAACATCTCCCTTTAGAACTTTTAAACATATCGAGCGAGCGCTTAAGTTGTACGAATCAGATTTAGATATGGTTGTTTCTGTAAAGGAGTCAAAATCTAACCCTTATTATAACTTATTTGAAGAAGAACAGGGCTTTTTAAGAAAGTCTAAAAAAGGAAGTTTTATTAGAAGGCAAGATGTTCCAAAGGTTTATGAATATAATGGAGCGATTTATATAATTAATATTAATTCGATTAAAGAGAAGGACATGTCGGATTTTGATAAAATTAGAAAATTTGAAATGGATGAGATTTCATCAATGGATTTAGACACTCCTTTTGATTGGAAGATAGGTGAATTGTTATCAAATAATTTTTAAGTATGAAAACGGTAAGGGTAATTCCTCGATTGGATATTAAAGGTCCAAATTTAGTAAAAGGTATTCATTTAGAAGGGCTTCGGGTTTTAGGAAAGCCTTCTGATTTCGCTAAGTATTATTATCAACAGGGTGCAGACGAGCTGATGTTTATGGACGTAGTTGCCTCGTTATATGAGCGCAACAGTCTTCATGATATAATCACGGAGACTGCCAAGAAGATTTTCATACCTATTACTGTTGGTGGAGGATTAAGAACCATTTCTGATATTAAGGGTGTACTTAGGGCTGGTGCTGATAAAGTGTGTTTAAATACTGCGGCAATAAAAGATCCAGAACTGATAAAAAAGGCCTCTAGAATGTTTGGATCGTCTACTATAGTTATTGCCATCGAAGCAATAAAAGAAAGTGACGGTAAATATCTTGCCTATACTGATAATGGACGTGAGTATACTGGAGTTGACGTTTTTGAATGGGCCCGAAAAATTGATGAGCTTGGTGCTGGAGAAATTGTAATTACATCTGTGGATCAGGAAGGAACAGGACAAGGATATGATTTGAATTTAGTCTCCAAAATAAGTGAATCCGTTAGTATTCCTGTGATTGCACATGGCGGGCCTGGAAATAAAAAAGATGTAGTTTCTGTTCTAAAAGAGGGCCATACGGATGCCGTGATGATATCTTCTCTATTTCATTATCATTTTATAAAAGAAAACGAATCGAAAGTTTCCGAAACGGAAGGCAATGTTGAGTTTTTAAAACAGAAAAGAAATTTTCATACATTTGAACCTTGTAGTATTTTAGAATTAAAAAGAACGTTGGTAGATAATGAAATTGAATGTAGATTGTAATGGGAGAAACAAATAAAAAGGTTACCATAATTGACTACCAATTAGGAAATTTGTTTAGTGTGAAACAAGCATGTGATACAGTTGGTATTAATGCAGAAATAAGTTCAAAAAGAGAAGATATTTTAAATTCAGCCGCATTGATACTTCCCGGCGTGGGGGCTTTTATAGAAGCCATGAATAATCTGAAAAGCTTAGATTTGATAGATGCAATAAAAGAGAAAGTTGATGGTGGCACTGCATTATTCGGAATTTGTTTAGGACAACAATTACTTTTTACAAATAGTGAAGAATTTGGCGCAGGAAACGGCCTAGACCTCATTAAAGGAGTTATTAAAAAATTCCCCGACTCATTTAATGGAGAAAAGATGAAAGTACCTCATATCGCTTGGAACAAGGTTTATTCTGAAAACCTTGAATGGAAAGGAACAGCTTTGGATGAAATCGATGATAATGAGTTTATGTACTTTGTACATTCCTACTACGTTGAGCCGTTAAATGATGAATGCATCCTTGCTAAAGCTAATTATTCAGGGCTTCAATTTTGTTCCTCAATATTAGTGGATAATATTTTTGCAACTCAATTTCACCCAGAAAAAAGTGGTGATAAAGGAATTTCTATTTATAAAAAATGGTCTTTAATTAATAACCTGCTCTAATGTCAAAACAAAAAGTACTTGAAGCATATTATGGTTTACCAAATGAGGTAAAATATTGTACTAAATGTGTAATGTCCAATCAGAGACCAACATCTGCTGTTGAATTCAAACATACTAAGAACAGTAAAAAGACTACTATGCAGTTTGATGAAAATGGTGTTTGTGATGCATGCAGAACAGCAGAAATAAAAGAGGGCATAGATTGGGTGATGAGAGAAGAGGAATTGGTGAAACTTTTGGACCGGTACAGAAAAAACGACGGTTCCTATGATTGCTTGGTGCCTGGAAGTGGAGGTAAAGATAGTGCCTATCAAGCACATGTGCTTAAATACAAGTATGGAATGAACCCTTTAACCGTTACCTGGCCCCCTATTTTGTATACTGATTATGGGCTGAAAAATTGGAAAAATTGGTTAGATAGTGGCTTTGATAACATATCTTTTTATCGAAATGGAAAGGTCATGAAATTATTAACCAAACTATCCATAGAAAACTTATTACATCCATTTCAGACCTTTATATTGGGTCAAAAGAACCTTGCTCCAAAAATAGCTGCTAAATATGGAATAAACTTGGTCTTTTATGGTGAAAATGAAGCAGAATACGGTAATCCCTTGGCAGATAATGCCACCTCATTACGTGATAAATCATATTACAGCTTTGAGAATTTGGATGAAATATATCTCGGGGGCGTTACGGTTAAAGATTTGATGGAGAAATACAATGTCAGACTAAGTGATTTAATGTCGTTTTTCCCCCCAAAGGTAGAAGAATTGAAGAAATCCAATGTGGAGGTTCATTATCTTGGCTATTATTTGAAATGGACGCCGCAGGAGGTTTATTATTATGCGGTGGAAAATACAGGTTTTAAAGCCCGACCACACCGAACTCAAGGGACGTATAGTAAGTATAGTGGAATTGATGATAAAATAGATGATTTACATTTTTATACCACATTTATTAAGTTTGGAATAGGTCGAGCAACTTACGATGCATCCCAGGAAATTAGAAACAAACATATCACAAGAGAGGAAGGAGTAGCTTTGGTGAACCGATTTGATGGAGAATTTCCAGATAGATATTTTGATGATATAATGAAGTATATTGATATGAAACCAGAAGATTTCCATAATCTATGTGATAAGTTTAGGTCGCCACATTTGTGGGGTAAAAAAAATGGTGAATGGAAACTTAGGCATAATGTAAAAGGTACAGGTCTTGATGATTAGCTTATTTTAGATTCAGTCCTGTATTTATAGGAGTTTGAAAAGTCATCTTCTTTAATTAATCTCTTTCCTTTATTCAATAAAGATTATGAAGGCAATAAAAAATACTGGTGTTTTATTGTTTTCTGAATTTATTTCAAAAGGCATAGCTTTTTTACTGATTCCGTTTTATTCTTTTGTAATAGAGCCTGAAGATTTTGGCTTGATTGCCATACTGCAATTGTTTTTCACCATCTTTTTTTTGGTAATTTCTTATTCTTTAAGTAGTACGTTTGATAAGTTTTTTTTTGATGAAAAATATCAATCTCTCCAAACTCTTTTTTCAAATTTGTTTTTGCTTCAAATCTTCGCAATACTTATTGGCAGCTTAATATACCTATTGTTTGATAGTTCAATAGTTACCTTGTTAGATTTAGAAAATAAAGAATATTTAGATTGGATATTTTATACAGCTGTAATAGCAGTTTTTTTTCCCCTAGTTAACTCGTTTTTAATTTGTAGTGGACAAGTTAAAAAGGCAGGTTTGTTCTCAATCCTTATTTCTATCATTAGAAGTGTAATGGCTTTGCTTCTTGTCTTGAATATGGAAGATAAGGTTCTTGCCATATTGTTGGCCGGTTTTGCAGAACAGATTGTCGGGTTTTTAATAGCAGTGCCATATTATTACAAACACCTTAGGTTAAATAAAATTAGTAAGACATTAATAGCCGAGAGTGCACTTTATGCAAGTTTGTTTTTTCCCACCTCATGCTCTACGTTTATAGTCAAATTTTCTGATAGGTTTATGATTCAATATATGTTAGGATACCAAAGCTTAGGTATTTATTCGATGGGGACAAAACTAGTTAATATTCCAGGTCAGTTCATATCCACAGTAAATAAAAATTTTATGCCTCAAATTTATCAAGGCATTAGTAAAGGTGATAATCGGCTTATAAATCAGTTAGTCAGGTTATTTTTGGCGGTAATTTTTATTTTTATTTTCGGTTTAATAATATTTTCGACCGAGATTTTTTATGTAATAGGAACTAATTACAAAGACTCATATAATATATTTATCATTTTAAGCCTTTGTGCATATATTAATGGCTATAATTTAATACTACAGCCAGTCATGACTTATTTTAATAAATATGTTAAATATAAATCCATGATATGGGTAACAGTTGGAATTGTTAATTTAATATTAAATATCTTAGTTATACCCGATTATGGTATATTAGGTGCAGCTGGAGTAACTACCTTCTCTTATTTGATTTCCATACCTTTTAGTTATTATTATTCTAAAAAGGCGTACAAAGAAAATTATTATATAAAATGGTTTTCTTTTTCGTGTTTATTGTTGATTGTTCTGTCGATTTTTATGATTTTAAATGAGTATGAAGAGTCTTTGCTTTCTTTTTTTGTGAGGGTTATTATTTTTACTACAGTAGGATTGATTTTCATGAAAAAACTAGTTAGTCTTAAAGCTTTAAAGGCCAAGACAATGCTGTTCTCAAAAAAGCTACTAAAAAAAAAATAATGTAATTCTGTTTTATGAAAGTGGCTGTACTTATAGAATCTCCTTTGCAATTATTGAATGCCAATGAGTATATCAAAAAACACGAGCTAGAGCATATGTGCGACTTTTATTTTTTGAGCTCAAGAGATTTAAGTAATCTAAACCAGTTGTATAGTACATTTAGTGTTTTAAATTTAAAGGGGGATATTGAGGAGATAAGTGTTACTAACATTCATAATAGTATTTTAACGAGAATCAAATACTATTTTAAAATTAATAACGCTGCTAGAAGAAATAGAACTTTAAATTATTCACTTATCTTAGTTGGGAATATGCGCTCTATTTATCAATGCATATTGATGAATTCTTTCCAATCTGGAAAGAGTATTTACCTAGATGATGGTAATGCCGCTATTTATAATCAAAAAATGCTTTTATCAAAAAAACTTTCATCCTTTGCGCCTTTTTCGAAGAGGATACTTCCCTTAGCTGTTGGTTTGAACGCTAACTTAAAATATGATAAAGGGTACTTACATATATTCAGTATTTATGACAATATAATTCCAAAAGGCCATTCATATTTGAAATTTGAATATTGTGAATATACTTACTTAAACAATGAATTTGGAGGAAAATTGTTAAATAAGGATTTGATATATTTTATTGGAACTCCATTTTATTGGAAAAAACCAATTTATAATAAATTTGAAAATTATTTAGACAGAGTGGCTAAATATTATAGCAACAAATCCGTTAAATATTTTCCACACAGATATGAGAATAACCAACAATTAAATATAATAAAAAGTAAAGGCTGGGAAATCATCAATACCGGATTGCCGATTGAACTTTCATTGGTAAGTTTAAAGGAGTTACCACTAGAATTTGGAATGTTTTATTCGTCTGCATGTTTTAGCCTTTATGAATTAATACCAAATATTAAGTTCAGATCTTTTGAAATAGAAAATACGGAGAATTTGGAGGAAGGGGAAGATATTCAAAACCTATATGAGAGATATGTTGAAAATGAAAGCTTTGAAGTAGTTAACTTTAATTCATCCAAGTTATCCACATAATGACATTTTCAAGGGAATATCTATCGTTAGGGTTTCAGGCTTTTATGCTTAATCTTGTTTTATTTCTATCCTTGTCATTGAACTTGATGTTTGGGGCAGTTATTTTATTGATTATTTTTTTTGGTTTGGTAAATCGCATAAAAATTTTCTATGCGTTCTTTTTACAAACTATATTCTTTCAAAACACTTTTATAGCATTTGCATCAATATTTATAGAGAGCCTATCCATTTTCAAAATTTTACATGGAATAAATTTTTTGCTGCCAACACTCTTGGTGCTTTTTATGTTCAAAAAGAATACAGATTATTTTGACGGAAAATTTTTTGTTAAATCTGTTGCCTTGATATCTATACTAATTCTTTTTTATTTATTTGGAATTTACCACTATGGGTTTTTAAACAGTACAGTATATCTGAGGTTGTTAATTACTCCGATAATTTACCTTTTGGCTGGTATATTCTTTGCCAGAAAAACCACTCTTGGTTTTTTGAACGGATATTTGAAACTAATTCTGGTCATTTGTCTGGTCATAACAATGCTACAATTCCTATTTCCTTATACATTAAGCTTCTTTATGAACGACCTTAAATATTTCAATCTGAAGATTGGAATGAATACTTGGGACGAGCTGTTAGAGTTCTACAGGAGTAAGAAATTATTTAATTTTTCTTGGCTAAATGTTAGGTTTGCCAGAATAGGATCTTTAATAAAAAGTATAATTTCTTTAGGATATTTTTTATGCATACTTGGATTGTACTTTTATTGGCCCCAAAAGAAATTTCGGCTTTTTTTGATATTGGTTCTTGTTATTTTATCCGTAAATTCCAAAGGAGCCATATTGATGCTCTTCTTTTCAATATTTCTTTATTTTTTATTTTATAGAACAAACGTATCTAAAAGTTTGGCAATTTTACTTTATATAATAGTAAACATTGGATTTGTCGTACTTGGGTATTACGCCAGGAATGAACATATTGTGGGCTTCTTTGCGGGAATAGAGTATCTATTTTCATTTGGAAATGGGCTAGGATTTTCTGGCAACCTTTCTACAACCATGATGTCGAGTTTTAAAGGCGGACAGTTGCCTGATTTAGGTTATTGGACGAGATTTCAAAATGGTAGCGAGAGTGTCTATGGAGTATTATTTTCCAGTCTGGGTGTTTTTTCGATTCTCTACATCTACTATTTTGCGGATATTATTTTTACACTTTTTAGAAAATTAACTTCGGCGAATAGTTATGCGAAAATTTTGAAAGTATTAGCCTTGGTACTATTCGTTCAGGGTATATATCAAGAAGAGGCATTTTCTCCTTATGCATTTGGTCTGGTTATGTTTTTGGTAGGTTTAAATTTCAACACGATCAATGAAAGAGAAGGTGTATCAATATAGTCTCTGTCTGTTTGCATTTAGCATGGCATTTGAACCGGATTGGAGCAGCAAAACACTTATTTTGACATCTTTTTTTGCACTTTTTAACATCAAGTTTAATCGAGAAGTATTCAAAAAATTACCGTTTGCTATTTTGTGCATCCTAGCTCTATATGTAGTACTAAATATTGTTTTTATTACAAGGGAAGCTGATTTTAGTTTTTTTCCTTTTTTAGGCCTCCTATTTTTGTTTTTTCTTTTATTTACCAATACATCAATTGAGATCAAAAGCAAAGAATGGATTCTTTTCTCTTTTGTCGCGGGAGTTTTTGTTGTAGGCCTTTTCAATTTGTTTTTTTCATTCTTTCGTTCAAGTGGTGCTATGATTACTTTCTTCAACTCTTGGGAAACGACTGCCATTATAGACATTCAAAAAATATATTATGCCATGTATCTTAATATGGCATATGCTATATGTTTAGTTGGCCTTCAAAAAGGAAGAATAAAATATAGACTGGTCTATATAACTATTTTAACGGCACTAACAGTTGTTTTATTAATTTATAGCGGGGCAATGAGTGGTATAATACTGTTTGTAGTAATTAATGCTCTTATGTTGCTTCAATTGGCGAAAAAGTGGGTGAGATTTTTTTTCGTTATTTCTTTTATAACTTTTCCAATGGTATTTCTATTATTACTATCAAAACAAATGACTCAAGACTTTTTTTCACAAATAGACGGTGAAAATTCCAGAATAAGAAACTACAACGTTAATATGGAGCTTATTTTGGCAGCGCCTATTTTTGGCTATGGTTTAGGAAAGGAACGTCAAACTATGCAGGCCAATAGAAATGAGAAGAGTTGGGAGTATAAAAATAATTATCATGCACATAATCAATATTTTGAATCTCTATTAGGGGGGGGGTAATATTACTACTTTTGATATTATCGTTGTTGGCACTACTTTTAAGAAAAGCTTTGTTTAATACCGCCTCTGTTTATGCAACAAGCTTTGTTGTTATTTTATTATATTCTTTTTTAATAGAATCAATCTTAAGAAGACATCATGGAATTTTGTTCTTTTCCTTTTTCCTTTTTCTTCTATACTTCTACGATGTAGGCACTTCGAATAAAAGAATTAAATAAAGTTAAATTCTGATAAATGTTTTTCAATTCTCTCGATTTTGCCATCTTCTTACCGATAGTTTTTATCCTTTATTGGTTTTTGGCCAATAAAAGTTTAAAGATTCAGAATTTATTAATTGTAGCGGCTAGTTATATATTTTATGGTTGGTGGGATTACCGGTTTCTTGCACTGATTTTATTTAGTACTATAATAGATTATTTTATCGGACTCAAATTAGCGAAAGAACAGTCTTTACTGAAAAGAAAATTTTTGTTATGGACTAGTATCTCAGTTAATTTAGGTTTATTAGGTTTTTTTAAATATTTTAATTTTTTTCTCGACAATTTTGTAACGGCTTTTTCTTTTTTTGGCTTCCAAATAAATTCAGGCTCCTTAAACATAATTTTACCAGTAGGTATAAGTTTTTATACATTTCAAACGCTTAGTTACACGATTGATATCTATAAAGGAAAGTTGGAGCCTACAAAAGATTTTATCATATTTTCTGCGTTTGTCAGTTTTTTTCCGCAACTAGTGGCTGGCCCCATAGAAAGAGCTACGCATTTATTACCGCAGTTTTATAAAAAGCGTAACTTTGACTATTCTGCGGCTATTGATGGCCTAAAGCAAATTTTATGGGGGCTATTTAAAAAAGTGGTGATTGCAGACAACTGTGCTTACTTTGCCAATTTGATTTTTAATAACTCAGAGGATTTTTCAGGTAGTACTTTAGTATTAGGGGCCCTATTTTTTACTTTTCAGATTTATGGTGACTTTTCTGGCTATTCAGATATAGCTATTGGGACTTCTCGTCTTTTTGGTTTTGATTTAATGAAAAATTTTGCATTTCCATATTTCTCAAGGGATGTTGCAGAGTTTTGGAGACGGTGGCATATTTCGCTTTCAACTTGGTTTAGAGATTATCTATATATCCCATTGGGAGGTAGTCGCGGAAAAACTTGGATGAAAGTTCGTAATACTTTTATTATTTTTATTGTGAGCGGCTTTTGGCATGGAGCAAATTGGACTTTTATAATTTGGGGGGGATTGAATGCAATCTATTTCCTTCCTCTATTGCTTACAAATAGAAACAGGAACAATGTTGATATAGTAGCCCTAGAAAAGAAATTACCTTCGCTAAAAGAGTTCTTAAACGTCCTTATCACATTCAGTTTAACAGTTTTAGCATGGATATTTTTTAGAGCGGAGAATGTGACACATGCCTCAAATTATATATCTGAAATTTTTTCTTCTTCTTTATTATCTATGCCGTTGTTTCCAGATATGAGCATGGCGTTAACGACCATAATCTTAATTTTTATTTTTGTTTCTATAGAGTGGGTTGGAAGGCAAGATGAATACGCCATAGAACGCATTGGATTAAAATGGAAAAAGCAATTTCGTTATGGTATGTATTACATAATAGCACTCGTAATAATGTATTTCGGAAACTTTGGCGAAAACCAATTTATTTATTTTCAATTTTAAAAAAATGAAAGAATTTATATTTAAAATAACCTCTTTCGCTTTTGTCCTAGGTAGTACCTTACTACTAATAAACTATTACGGTGATGCAGCACACTTGTTCGATAAAGGTTATGAAATAAAAATGGCGGAGATTTTGCAAGATAATAATTATGTGACTAACATCTCCAATTATGACGAAAGGCTTTTTCAAAAGGAATTTATCAGTACTCGGACTCATCAACCAGACATTGTTGTGTTAGGCTCTAGTAGAACTATGCAAATTACTACTGAGGATTTTCCGGATGAACTTTTGATTAATAATTCAGTTAGTGGCGCTAGTGTTGAAGATATTATTGCTATCTATCAAATCTATAGAAAGAAAGGTATAAAACCCAAGAAAATTATTATTGGTATAGATCCTTGGTCGTTTAACGAGAACAATCAAAGAAACAGGTGGCAAAGTATAGCTGATTATTATTATGATTTCAAAAAGCAGAAAACAAGCCATGAGCATAAATCATTGGCAAAATATAAGGAACTGTTCTCATTTTCATATTTTCAGGAATCTGCAAAGAACTTAGTACGTAAAATATCAGGAAGTAATGAACCAAAAGCTAGTAACCGAAAACTAAACCGTACTAATACTAAATTATTTGATGGTTCATTAACTTATGGTGAGGCATATAGGAACATGTCACAAAAAGAAGTGGAAAAGAAGGCGGAATCATATATTTTAGGCGAGATTTACGGTGTTGAAAACTTTGAAAGAATTTCTAATAGGATTTGGAGTGAATTTGATGACTTGATAAATGATATGAAGGAGAATCAAATTGAAATTGAGTTTCTTCTTGTTCCATATCATCCTCTTGTTTATAAGAAAATAAAAATGGATTATAATATTATATTAAAGGTTGAAGAAGATCTTAAAGAATATGCAAATAACAATCATGTTTCATTAAAGGGTTCTTTTAATCCAAATCTTCTAAAATTGAATGAAACGTATTTTTTCGATGGTATGCATTGTAAAGAAAGGGGGATTAAAATAATATTGGATAGCCAGTATTGATTTGAGTTTTAAATAGATTGATTTTTTATAAGATATTAGAGTTAATAATGAAGATATTATTTGTTTCGAGTCTTGGTGGGCATTTAGAACAGTTGTTGAGCCTTAAGCCCACAATGGAACAATATGAGTCCTATATTATAACAGAGGAGAATAGCTCAACTTTAAAACTAAAGGAGAAACATTCAAACATTTCGTTTATTCCATATATTTCAAGGAGTAATTATTTATCTTTTGCTTGGTCTTTTATTAGCATAATATACCATTCGATAATTCATTTTTATAAAATTAAACCCGAGGTAATCATCACTACCGGATCGGGTTGTGTATTGCCGATATGTCTAATTGGAAAAATCCATGGTAAGAAAATTATTTTCATTGAGACGTTCTCTAGGGTCCATAGTAAAACGCTAACAGGGCGAATTTGCTATTACTTGGCAGACGTTTTTATTGTTCAGTGGGAAGAATTAAAGAAATTATACCCTAAATCAATTTATAATGGTTCAATATATTAATTCATGATATTCGTTACTCTTGGAAATCAAAACTTTCAGTTCAAGAGGCTTTTGATTTCAATCGAAGGTTTAATTAATGATGGTATTATTTCTGAACCTGTGGTAGTACAGTCGGGCTATACTGTTTATAAAAGCGATTTGTTCATATCAAAGAAATTTTTAGGTAAAGATGAGTTTAATGATTATGTTAAAAAAGCTGAATATATAATTTCGCACGCTGGAACTGGTTCTATAATAAGTTGTTTAAAACAAAACAAAAAGGTGGTTGTTGCCGCTAGGCTACAAAAATACGGTGAACATATAGACAATCACCAAGTTGAAATATTACAATCGTTTTCTGATAAAAATTTTATTGTTGGACTAAATCCTGAATTGAGCGATATAGAAAATAAAATAAAATCAATCGATAAAATAAATTTGAATTTTTTTATTTCAAACAATGATTATTTTAACAGGAAATTGATTGAAATAATAGAAGGACTATAGATGCTTTTAAAACAAGGTAGATACTCGGGACTTATAACACCGCTATCCTATTTTATGGATTTATTGGTGGTTAATCTATCAACCTATTTTCTTCCCATAAATTTTCAAAACCCTTGGCTATTTCATAGTTATATATCTATTTCTTGGATTATTATTTCCTTTAAAAATGAATTTTATGAAGTACATCGGTATTCAAAGGTTGTCGTAATCTTAAGGAAGCTATTCACTCAGTTCGTTTTCTTTTTTTTGGTATTATACGCCTATATAGGCTTTTTTAAGCAACCTTTAATGAGCAGGTTGGCATTAGGAAAATATTTCTTGTTGGTATTTGCGGGTGTCTTTATCCTAAAATTTCTGAACTATATTCTTTTGATGCAGTATAGGAGCCTATGGAGGGGAAATATCAGGAACGTTGTGGTCATTGGAAAAAGTAAGAAGGCAAATCAGTTGATACAGGTGTTCGAAGACAGGAAGGAGTACGGATATAGGTTTAGAAGGCAATTTTCTACCAAGGACCAAAATTTTGATTTGGTTACTTGTTTCAGATATATAGTAAACAATGGTATTGATGAAATATACTGTTCAGTTTCAGAACTAAAAAATGATGAAATTGCTTCCTTTGTTGATTTTGCAGACAATAATTTAAAAACCTTAAAATTCCTACCAGACAACAAGAACATTTTCGCAAAAAAATTGAAATTTGAATATTACGATTATTTGCCCATTTTATCATTAAGGGATATTCCATTACATAATACCCTAAATGCCTTCGTAAAAAGATCCTTTGACATCATATTTTCCTTATTTGTTATTTTCGGCATTCTAATTTGGTTTGGACCTTTATTGGCCTTATTGATAAGATTGGAATCCAAGGGGCCTGTTTTTTTTATACAAAAAAGGACTGGCTTCGATAACAAGGAATTTCAATGTTTTAAATTTAGATCGATGGCAGTGAATAATGATTCTGATGATAAACAAGCTGCAAAGAATGATATGCGGGTAACCAAAATTGGAAAGTTCATTAGAAAAACCAGTATAGATGAATTGCCTCAATTTTATAATGTATTATTTGGTAATATGTCCGTGGTGGGGCCGAGACCCCATATGATAAAGCATACGGATGAATATGCAAATAGGGTTGATAAATACATGTTAAGGCACTTCGTAAAGCCAGGAATAACCGGATTGGCACAAATAAGGGGCTATAGGGGTGAAATAGAAAAGGATAGTGATATTCAGAATAGAATAAAGTTTGATATTTTTTATGTTGAGAACTGGTCCTTTTTTCTAGATATCAAAATCATAGTCCAAACGGTGATAAATGCCTTTAAAGGAGAGGAAAAAGCGTATTAAATGAAAAAAATTTTAATAACAGGTGCTGCTGGATTTTTAGGGTCTCACTTATGTGACCGTTTTATCACGGAGGGGTTTTATGTCATTGGGATGGATAATCTTATTACAGGGGATTTAGATAATATTACTCATCTATTTCCATTGGAGAATTTTGAGTTTCACCATCATGATGTAACCAAGTTTGTCCATGTTTCAGGGAAGCTGGATTACATACTACATTTTGCTTCCCCGGCAAGTCCTATTGATTACCTTAAGATTCCTATCAAAACGCTGAAGGTAGGTTCTCTAGGTACGTTGAATTTACTGGGTTTGGCCAAAGAAAAGAATGCTAGGATTTTAGTAGCCTCCACTTCAGAAGTTTATGGCGACCCTCTAGTGCATCCTCAAAATGAGGAATACTACGGAAATGTGAGTCCTGTTGGACCTCGTGGTGTCTACGATGAGGCAAAACGTTTTATGGAATCTATAACCATGGCATATCACAGACATCATGGTTTGGAAACCCGTATTGTTAGGATCTTTAATACCTATGGTTCTAGAATGCGACTTAATGATGGTCGGGTTGTTCCTGCTTTTATGGGGCAAGCGTTGAGAGGGGAAGATTTAACCGTGTTTGGGGATGGATCCCAAACTCGTTCATTTTGCTACATCGACGACCAGGTTGAAGGTATATACCGATTGTTATTTAGTGATTATGCGGAACCCATTAATATTGGAAATCCACATGAAACGACCATAAAGGAGTTTGCGGAGGAAATAATTGCACTTACGGGAACCAATCAAAAAATAATTTATAAGCCGTTACCTAAGGATGACCCCTCACAACGCCAACCGGATATTACAAAAGCAAGGGAGATTTTAGGATGGGAACCAAAAGTAAGTCGTTCAGAAGGCTTAAAAATCGTATATGATTATTTTAAATCGCTCTCTCCAGAGGAGTTACAGAAAAAGGAGCATCGGGATTTTTCTTCCAGGTAGTTTAATTGCCCTTCAAAGCTTATTTTTGCCAAAATCAGTATTATGAACATATTAATTCTCGGATCAGGAGGTCGCGAGCATGCGTTTGCCTGGAAATTGTCCCAAAGTAATAAGTTGAGCAAGCTTTATATAGCACCTGGAAATGCCGGAACTTCTGAATTGGGAGAAAATATACCAATTGGCGTAAACGATTTTGATAACATCAAAAAAGTTGTGCTGGAAAAGAATATCGAAATGGTTATTGTAGGTCCGGAGGATCCACTTGTGAATGGTGTACATGACTTCTTTTTGAACGATTCCGATTTAAAGGAAATTCCAGTTATAGGTCCTCAAAAAGAGGCAGCTACCTTGGAAGGAAGTAAGGAATTTGCAAAGGAATTCATGATACGACATAATATTCCAACTGCCAAATACCAAAGCTTTACTGCCGATACCTTAAATGCTGGATACGAATTTTTAGATAGTCTGGAACCTCCATATGTGTTGAAAGCAGATGGTCTAGCGGCTGGCAAGGGTGTGGTCATTCTTAAGGACCTGAATGAAGCAAAGTCAGAGTTAAAATCCATGTTGGTGGACGAGAAGTTCGGAAACGCCAGTACGACCGTCGTCATTGAGGAGTTTTTGGATGGTATTGAATTGAGTGTTTTTGTACTTACTGACGGAACTAACTTTAAGGTGTTGCCCACGGCCAAGGATTATAAAAGAATAGGGGAGGCGGATACCGGTCTTAATACTGGAGGCATGGGGGCCATTTCGCCTGTTCCTTTCGCCGATAAAGTTTTTATGGATAAGATACACGACCAAATTGTAAAACCTACTGTAGAGGGCCTTAAAAAGGATGACCTGCCTTACAAGGGATTTATTTTTATTGGATTGATCAAGGTTGGGGATGAACCCAAGGTTATCGAGTATAATGTCCGCATGGGAGATCCTGAAACTGAGGTCGTTTTACCAAGGGTTCAGAATGATTTTGTTGAGTTGATGAATGCCGTGGCCAGTGGCAGATTGAATGAAGTGGAACTGAAAATAGATGACCGTTCGGCCACAACCGTAATGACGGTATCGGGAGGGTATCCCGGGGCCTACGAAAAGGGAAAGGAAATATCAGGTATAGGGGATATTGGAGACTCCATAGTTTTTCATGCGGGAACTACCTTAAAGGACAACAAAGTGGTTACCAACGGGGGAAGGGTTATGGCCATAACTTCCTATGGCGAGAATTTCAAGGATGCGCTGAAAACGTCCTACAAAAGCATCGAAAAACTAAAATTTGAGGGAATGAATTATCGTAAGGATATAGGTTTTGACTTATAAATAAAAAGCGTCATAGAACTTTAATAAGTTCTATGACGCTTTTTATTTTACTTGAAAGAATCCTATAAATAGGAGTGGGAAGAAATGGACTTATCTTCTTCGCCCTTGTCGTTGAACTTCTTCAGCTCAAGCATCCAATAAACGAATGCAACAAAACCGATCAACATAAAAATCCAGTTCAAGATATTGGATAATGCCCAACTTTCCGTAAATCTTAGTGCATCCAATGGCGCAAAAAGTACATTGACGAACAAATCCTCGATACCATAAAAAAATGACTTCATCTTATTCCTATATTTACAGGGCAAAAGTATAAAAATCATACATGATTTCAAGCATTTTTGGCAAAACAAAACCGGTAAATTTTGTCATACTCTTAAGTTTTATCTTTTTTCTTTATTCCATAGCCAACGTTTTTATTTTGGGCCGAGGTTTGGAGGACTTAAATATTTTCGAGGAAATCGTTGTATTGGCGGTACTATTGTTCAGCGTTTTTATAATGGATTTTATAGTTAAACGTAATAAACTCTCTAAAAATAATTCCTACGTCATTCTCTTTTTCACTTTATTTTTAATGGCCTTTCCGGATACATTAGGTGATTCCAAATCCATATTATGTTCATTTTTTGTACTCCTCGCCGTTAGACGTATCCTCAGCATTAAATCACTTAAAAATATCAAGTTAAAGATTTTTGATGCAAGTTTATGGATACTGGTAGCCAGCCTTTTTTATGATTGGGGCATTTTATTTATGGCCCTTGTAGTTTTTGCGATTTTAATTTATGAACCAAAAAATTTGAGAAACTGGCTTGTTATACTATCCTCCTCAATATGTTTTATACTTATACTCATAGGGTTTCTATCTGTTTTTAACGCAGTGGATTGGATTTGGAAGCATTACACGTTTCAGGCAGATTTTGAAACGTTGCTCACGGTACAACTGACCTCAAGTTTAAAAATTGTGATTTTTTTAATTTTGAACGCTTTCCTAATTGTTTGGGCTTTCGTTAAACTTGGAAAATCCGGTGTGGGCAGAATAATTATGATCCGTTTGGTGGTTTTAATATTTGCATTGGGGCTGTTGTTAAACCTATTGGTGGTTTCCAAGGATAGTAATTCTTTGATTATTATCTTTTTCCCTTCGGCAATTCTCGCAACAAATTATGTGCAATCCATTAAAAAGGAGAAATTTCGGGAGATACTTTTAATAGCATGTATTTTGGTTCCGATATCAATTTTTTTCGGAAGACTCTTGATTTCCTGATATAAGGTATCTTTGCACAAAACGTTATGTATGTTCAGTGATTTCGCGTTTAAGGTTTTTGGGGAAAGTATTGAGAAATATCATCAAAAGGATGATGTATATCAAGAGTTTAAAAATCCTTATCCCAAGGACGATATTGCACATTTGTTGTATAGGAAGAATTGGATAGATACTGTTCAATGGCATTATGAAGATATTATAAGGGATCCAAATATCGAGCCAGAAGCAGCGTTGGATTTAAAGCGTAAAATCGACGCGAGTAATCAGGATCGAACTGATTTGGTAGAGTATATTGATGGTTATTTTTTGAATAAATACCAATCGGTAGAAATTAAGAAGAATGCCACTATCAACACGGAAAGCCCTGCCTGGGCGATTGACCGACTTTCTATTCTCGCCTTGAAAATTTACCACATGCAGGAGGAGGTGAACCGGGAGGATGCATCCCAAGAACATCTAAAAAAGTGTCAGGACAAATTGGACATTCTTTTGGAGCAGCGCAGAGATCTTTCCACGGCCATTGACCAATTGTTGAAAGATATAGAGGAAGGCAACAAATACATGAAAGTGTACAAGCAAATGAAGATGTACAACGATGAGGAACTAAATCCCATCTTACGTGGCCAAAAATAAAATAAAGCATGTATTGGTTATCAGGCTATCGGCCATGGGAGATGTGGCCATGACGGTTCCTGTGCTACTTGCATTGACCCAAGAGCATCCAAATCTAAAGATCACTTTTCTTACCAAACCTTTTTTTGCCCCTATTGTATCCGAAATTCCAAATGTAAAGGTGCTCACGGCAGACGTTAGGGGTGAACATAAAGGTATTTTTGGTCTTTGGAAGCTATTTAGGCAAATGAGGACCTTGGAAATTGATGCCGTGGCCGATCTTCACAATGTGCTACGCAGTAATATTCTAAAACTCTTTTTTAGGCTATATGCTATACCGGTTGAACAGATGGATAAGGGTAGAAAAGAAAAAAGGGAACTTACTTCGGGAAAACTGAAGGCACTAAGGCCGTTAACACCTATGTATTTGCGATATAAAATGGTTTTTGAGCATCTTGGCCTTAGCTTTGACGTAAACAAGCATCACGTTCTAGGAAAACAAAAAATAACTACGGAAGTTTCTAAGGAACTATTTCCTATCAGCAAAAAAATTATTGGCATTGCTCCGTTTGCGGCATTTCAGGGGAAAGTATATCCACAGCATCAAATGGAAAAATTATTGGTCGAATTGAATAATTTGGATAATTCACGGATTATTCTCTTTGGTGGAGGTAAAAAAGAAACTGAAATTCTGGAACAGTGGGAGAATACATTCAGCAACTGTATATCGGCAGCAGGGAAACTTACTTTTCAGGAGGAGCTAAGGGTAATTAGCAACTTGCGTTTAATGATTTCCATGGATAGTGGAAATGGTCATTTGGCCGCCATGTATGGCGTTCCCGTAATTACCTTGTGGGGCATTACCCATCCCTTTGCGGGATTCACACCTTTTGGGCAAAGCGATTCAAATCAAATTTTATCCGATAGGGAGAGGTTCCCCCTAATTCCAACATCGGTTTACGGAAATAAGTTTCCGCCGGGTTATGATAAAGCTATGGAAACCATTTCGCCACAAACGATTTACGATAAAATAAAGGAATTACTCTAAGTTGCTATACAGCTACCGTTTTTGGCTCCAACGATTTAAGGTACATTCTCAATTGACTCATAAATCTGTATTTCCTGGCGCTAGGGGCAGCACCCACCATCAATGTTCGAACACCAAAATAAGAGCTTATTAAAAAAGTGGCTGCGGCTTCACAATCTACATGGCGATCCACATAGCCATTGAACTTTCCTTTTTGCAAGGTTGAAACTAGGTTAACTTCCCAAATGGAAAATATATCACATAGATGTTTCATGATTTTTTCGTCCTTTCCACGGAATTCAGTCAGGAAATTATTGAGGACACAACCAAAATCCATTTCATTGTGAACAGCAGTTTCTAATGCATCATCAAAGCAATCCTGAATTTGTTTAAGAGGATCGTCATGGCCTTCTATAGGCTCAATTAATACGCTATATATTTTTCTGGCCAATAAATTTTGAATGATTTGAATGAAGAAATCCTCCTTGGATTCAAAATGATAATAAAAGGCACCTTTGGAAAGCGAGAGTTTTTTTAAGATATCATCAACACTGGTGTTATAATAACCATTACTATAGAATAGTTCCAAGCCAGTGGTCTGCATACGGTGCATGGTAGCCATGCGTTTTAAGTTTTTATCCATGATTTCAAGATTTGGGTTAATCTGACCGTTTGGTCTATACAAAGAACCGACCGATGCTCGGTGAAATTCGATTCTTTGGTTATCATGAAGTAAAAAATCGGTGAACGTTCAAAATATCGGTGTACTACCTAATTATGGAATTGGAAAACAAACTGGGTGGTCGGTTTAGGTGTACATTTTTGAGGATGTATGACATACAAAAACCCTAATCATATAGGTTTTCAGGCCATATTAATAGAAATATAAACCTACTAAAAGCGATAGTTTTTATGTATGCCAGAATTGTAGTGTTTCAATTTAGCAACATCCGCCCCCATCATAATGGTATGTAGATTCGCTAATAAAGATATCTTCCCTCTGTAGGGATTGTAAAGCCCCTGCAGTTTTATCACAAACGGAAAGAGGCTGGTTTTTGAGCAGCACGTGCCCTTTTTTGTCATCGAAATAATCTTCATCACCATAATATATAGCAGACTTTCCTGTAAACACACACGGTCCGTCCTCTGGCATGGGATCCTTTATTGCCGCGACTTCAATGGATTCAATATAGATTAGTTCTTCAGTTGGATAATTTTTAGGATCCAGAATGCGGTATGGTTTTCTGGCCCTGATTTCTATGGTTCCAAAACCAACATCGGTCAGCGCTTTCACATATTCTCTTATGGGAAGGCTCCCACTAAGGCATAAAGCCCTTAACCGGTCATTATTTCTTAATGTGTCCGTCATTTCTTGTTCACAGGTAGGATCACTCATTACGAGTTTCCCATGTGGTTTTAGAACTCGGTACATTTCCTCGATAGCTTGTTTAAGGTCATCTTCCTTGAAAATATTGAAAAGACAGTTCTGCGCGGCTACATCTATAGTGCTATCTTCCACTGGAAGATTTAGGGCATCTCCTTTTTTGAGGTCCACGAATTCAGATTTGAACCAATCGTTCAGTTTCTCGGCCTCTTTAAAATTTTTTCGGCTCGCCTTTAGCATTTCATCCACCACATCTATACCTACAACTCCGCCGTTTTGGCGATTAAAATAAGAGAACTGTAAAAGTTCCATACCTCCGCCAACACCCACATAGAGTATTTTAGGGTTGTTGCCTAGGTCCCTTGCGTTAACAGTACTTCCACAACCATAGTTCATTTCCTGCATGATTTTGGGGATTTTTAAACCAGGTAATTCCCAAATTGGATTAGTGGTACAGCAAAGCCCTACATCTGGTTTTAAAGCTGCTTCCTTATATAGTTCATGTGTTGCTTCTAAATAACTCATTTGTTTTTTTTAAATAATTAGATTTATGCCACAGTACCCTGACAACTACTGCCGGCACCTGCAGTGCAGCCATAGCAGTGTTGGGAAATAATAATGTTTCTATCGTTTAGGATATCCTCATTGTAGTCTTTAATATGTTTTACTTTACTGGCAACCTTCAAATCCAGCATTTGATTGAAATCGCAATCATATAACCATCCGTCCCAACTCACGGAAATCGTATTGGTACACATAACATTGGCCACCGCAGCGGGATTATAAGCTTCCACAAGGGCATACATATAGTCCTCGTAGTTTTCGGAAGCGATCAAATAATCCAAAAATCGGGCAATGGGAAGATTGGTGATGGCGAATAAATTATGGAACTGAATACCAAAGTCCTCTTTCAGTGCTTTTTTAAAGTCCTTTTCCATGGCGGTCTGGTCTCCTGGCAGGTAAGCCCCAGATGGGTTGTAAACCAAGTCTAAGCGCAATTCGCTGTCCGGCATTCCATAACCTCGTTCGTTCAATTCCTGAAGGGCCTTTATTGATTTGTCAAAAACACCATCACCTCGTTGTTTATCCGTTTTTCCGCGAGTCCAATGTGGCATGGAAGAAATCACATGTACATTATGTTTTTTAAAGAAATCGGGCAGGTCATAATATTTTTTATTGGCCCTAATAATCGTCAAATTGGAACGTACGATAAAATCCTTGATTCCTGCTTTGGCGGCTTCTTCCACAAACCATCTAAAATGAGGATTCATTTCGGGTGCACCTCCCGTAAGGTCCAACGTATGGGCACCTGTATTTTTAATGACCTCCAAGCATTGTTTCATGGTTTCCCGGGTCATGATTTCCTTACGATCGGGCCCAGCATCCACATGGCAATGTTCACAGACCTGATTACACATATACCCCACATTGATTTGTAGCACCTCTAATTTTTTTGGTCGCAATGGGAATTGACCAATTTGGTTGATCTTATCCTTGAAATAGGGAAGTTCCCCATCGGCAAAAATACCTCCGTTCAAAATTTCCAATTGCTTATTAGATACTGCTAATTCATCTCCTTGCGCCTTCAACGACTTTGTTGCCATAATTTTTTATTTTTCAGTATTCAATTTTTTAAATAGTTGTAGATACGAAATGCTACATAGAAAGTTTGTTGTATTTGTTCATCATTTGAACTCCATGCACTAGGGTCGCACCACTTTCTATAGCTGCTCCAACGTGTACGGCTTCCATCATCTCTTCTTTGGTAATTCCTTTTTGAAGGCCATCCTTGGTATAGGCATCTATACAATAAGGACATTTTACGACATGGGAAACGGCAAGGGCAATCAGGGATTTTTCCCTGGCGCTCAAGGCCCCTTCTTCAAATACCTTTCCATAGTAATCAAAGAACTTGGTTCCCAGTTCTTCGCTCCATTCGGTTATTTTACCAAACTTTCTTAAATCTTTTGGGTCATAATAAGAGTCTGCCATTTTATTCTGTGTTTTGGATTGAATGTTTTGTTTATTTAAATCGATATTAAATGAAATGGGTATTCCTTGCCCCATTTTCTCTATTTTCGGAAGAATTTCCATATTATCCCATATTCCGGATGCTAAGGTGTCCGCATATTCCTCAGGCAAATGGTTTTGGTACATAAGTCGTTGAGCCGCCTGGAAATCATATGCAAAGGATTTATGGGAATAGGATAGATTTTCTTCTGTATCCTCCATAAGAACATACCAAACCCTAGATGTACCATCATTCGCGGGCATACCTATTACCCCGGGATTCACCCATAATTTTTCCTTTATGTTTTGATGAAAAGGAAGCCCACAATGTCCGGCAATCACCACATCGCTATGAGTAGCTTCAAAACAAGTTTCCTTACTTTCTTGGCCATTGGATTTAAATATGAATTCCGATACGTTGCCATAATTACCGTGCACTACCGTTATTTTTTTTCCGACATAATCAAAACTGATATTTTCGGGTATAGTGCCAATCCATTTGAGTGATTCTTCGGACAACTTCATTTTTGTATATGGAAACCACATTTTGGAGAAACTGTCGCATCGTCCACCTGCCTTAAAATCGCATCCACATTCCTCACTGTCATTGGCCAACTGTAGTTCGACATTACCGGCAATACTCAAAGCCCCCCAATTTTTGAAGGCTTGTACCGTTTCTTCTGGTTGGGCGCAATATCCGGTGATGTCTCCCGTACAGATACAATTTTCTGGAGGAATACCTTCTTCTTTAGCTATTGAAATTAGCTTTTCCAGCGCCTGTAAATTGCTGTATACACCACCAAAAAGGAGTAGTTTCCCCTTTTTTGTTCCGATATGTTTTATTTTTTCAGCCATTTAGGTATAAGGTATAACAGTGTACAGCATGAGATTCCCCAAACATTGATCCAAAGTAAATCGGCATATTTACCGGTCGTAAATATGAATTGTTCTGGGAACCAATTAAAAACCAGGAAAAGACCAAATATCAGTCCACAAAGAACACTCAAGTGAAAACTGATTTTAGGTGCCTTTCCTTTCCAAAAAATGAATATAGGGGTAAGCCCAATGACCATGGTTCCGCTGATGGTCGTCGCTGATAGTATTTCGGCATCCAAAAAAACAGGAATAGTACCAAGTACGGCAATGAAGGCCATAGACCAACGCCCTATACTTAGGGTGTTGCCAAATTTCAAGTCCACCGCGATTAGTTTAGAAAACGAGGAAAACGTGGAATCCAAGGTGGAGGCTGCTGAGGTAATCATTATAAAATTGATGATTAACAGTGTTACAATACCAAAGGCCTTTCCAACCTCAACGGCAGCTTGCCCTACAATTCCTTGGGTCTGGGCATAAACTCCAATAACGCTAAACAGTACAATGCATATAGCACCGGTTACACTGGCCCACAAAAAGCTTTTTAGGGTTACTTGGGGACTACTGATGAAACCTCTGTCCGTTAAGACCGGATCATGAAAAGGGTAACTGAAAGATTGTATAAGCGCCGCAAATAAAAGATTTAACCCCATTTCAAAGGACCAAATACCGGAATTCAAGGTCTCCCTGACCGTGAAATCAGTTTTTGGACCGTAAATGGTATATAGAATTACAATAAGCAGAATAGAAAATAGTACCATTTGTACTACATCCGTAAAAATGGAGCTGCTCATTCCCCCTTTAATCACATAGGCCAAGGTGAGAACAGTAAATACCAAAATACTCCAATAATAGGTGCTGGTCCCCATTTCACCAAAATAAGAACCAATGACCATGGTGTTACTCCAAACTTCATTAAATAACCGGATAGCTATCAATAAGGAAAATACCAGTACGGCCATTTTGCCAAATTTTGACGTGAGGAAGTGGTGTATGCTTTTATAATTTCCATACACACGCATTTTATAAATAATAATTCCTGCTACGGCAAAGGATAGGTAATATGCCGCATAGGCAACACCACCCACGATTCCATAATCCAACCCCAAATTTGCGGCATTGGTTATGCTTTTTGCGAATATCCATGAAATAACCAAACTGCCCATTAATACCAGTGTGTTGGGAGCTTTTTTCTTTTGAACGGCATTAAAAAACTGATTGGTATTTTTAGCAAAAGGGGACAAGAAAAATAGTATCAAACTAGATACTATAATCAATCCCCATTGCCAAAATAACATGTTGTTCATTTTTATTTTATTCTTCGTCCCACCAGACGTTTACGTTGATACTGTTACCGTTTGTATTGTCTGAAGCTTCGGTGTAATTAGAATTGTTAAGCGCTTCTTCCTCGCCGGGATATGGCATTCTAACGGGTATTAAATCATCATTGAGACTTGCTGAAATTGTTTTTAGCTGTGGGTAACCTGTTCTTCTATATTCTATCCAACCTTCATATCCATTAATCATATTGGCAATCCACTTTTGGGTGATAATATTCTCCAAAGGATTTCCGTTATTCAATGCTCCTGGACCCGTTAAATACTCATTGGAAAGGACTACCTGCCAATAGTCAAAAGCCTGGCTGACCCCCCTTTCATATAGCTGATTCACATTTCCAGTGATTAAACCCTTTTGCGCAGCCTCGGCCAAAAGAAAATGGGTCTCCATACTCGTCATGAAATTGGCGTCCAAGACCCCTGTATTTTCCCTAAAAATAGTCCCGGCCAAGGAATAGTCAGATACGTTAATAGTAGTTGAAGAGGCATCGATACCATTTAAGAGTCCGTTATATTCATCACCCATATCACTATTAGCAATGGGCCTAAAAAGTTTTGAAATACGCGGGTCATTAAGATTGGTTAAAATTTCATCCATCGTTTCGGACATCACAAAATTGTTGAAATCTCCAATTCGCAATCTTGCCAGCCTAAAATTGTTGGGCTCGCCATCCGTAAAATCAAACACTGCATTTTGACTATTCTCCTGAATATAATTTCCTTCGTTAAAAAGGGCTTGCAGTTCCGTAGCCACGTCCAATTTTGAAGAAATTCGCATGAGGTATTTGATCTTAAGTGAATTGGCAAAACGCACCCAGCTTTCCAAGTCACCCTCAAAAAGGATATCCCCTTCGAGCGGAATGGTTCCTTCATAGGATTCAATGGCCGATATCCCTTTATTAAGATTATCTAATATTCCATTTTCAGCCATATAAATGGATTCTTGACTATCGTAAACAGGGGTCACCGTGCCTTGATTCCCTTTAAAGGCTTCAAAGTAGGGAACGTCTCCAAACAAATCGGTCAATGCGGCGGCCATATAGGCTTTCATTATTCGTGCTGGTCCTTCATATACTGAAAATGAAGTGTTTTCCTGTGAGAGATTCAATATGATTTCATTGTCCCGAAGGTTCTCATAGAATATGGGCCATGGATTTCCTCCCAACTGTGGAGACTTTAAGTTATGCCTATCAAAGAGGTTAAAATCCAAAGCTGTAGTATATTGTCCCAACAAATTTCCAGCGGTAAAACCTTCATAGGACATCTGCTCCCCATAATCATAAATGACCTGTCTCAGCAAAAGGCTGGGTTGTACACTTACTGGGGAATTAGGATTGGTGTTGATATCCTCAAAATCTTGGGTACAACTTATTATCGCCAAGAAAAGTAATAAGCTATATGTTTTTTTCATCGTTTTCATTCTTAAAAATTAAACCCTGCCTTAATACCAATACTACGTGTGGTGGCATAAGACATATCCTCAACACCACCAATAAACCCTTGTCCTTGTACGGCAAGTTGCTCTGGGTCAAAATGCGGATTTTCAGTGAGGGCAAAAAGATTTCTGCCAATCAAGGAGACATTTAAACGCGCATCTTGATTAAAAACAGATAAGTCCTTAAACGTATATCCAATAGAGAACTGACGTAACTTTAGAAAAGACGCATCATACGTGTTGTTTTCCTCATGGTTACGGTCATAAAACTGTCTGTAATAGCTCTCTGCAGATACTGCAACCGTATTTGGGGTATATACAGGATTGTCATCAGTTCCCGTGTTGACCACACCAACAGGTACAATACCTGCTTCCGGACGAAAAGACGTTTCTGCCAATTGACCTCCTACGTTGCCCAAGGCCCTGGTTCTGGATACAATGATTCCTCCTTGTCGCCAGTCCAAAAGAAAGCCAAGGTTCCAGTTCTTATACTTAAACTGGTTATTAAAGCCCAACATAAAATCGGGATTGTAATTCCCTAGTTTTTGTAAATCGTTATTGGGAATATACCGTCCTTCATCCGTAAGTATAAAATCTCCATTTTCATTTTTTAAATAACCGGTACCATAAAGATCCCCAACGCGACCTCCTTCTTCCACTTGAAGATATACCGTTTGGTTTTGACTATCATAGATTCTTGAATATGCTAGGGTTAAGCGGCCGTCTTCCTGTGGTAAATCTTCAACAATGGCTCTGTTGGTGCTAAAATTTAAGGTGCTGTTCCATGAAAAACTCTCAGATACCACGGGAGAAATTCCGGTAATAATTTCCAACCCTTTGGAACGAACACTTCCTGCATTGACTACTTGCTTCGTATAACCGGAAGAAATTCCTATGGGCAGGGAGATAATTTGGTTTTTGGTCAGGGCATTATAATAGGAAATATCAAAATGCAACTGATCGCCGAAAAACCGTAAATCCGCCCCAATTTCAAAAGAAGAAGTCTGCTCCGGTTGCAAATTGGGGTTGGCAATGGTGTTTTGGTTGCTAAAAGTGGGCTGTCCATTAAATGGAGTTTGAGCCACGAAGGCACTTGTGGTTTGGTAAGGATTGGTATCATTACCCACTTGGGCCCAACTGGCACGGAGTTTTGCAAAAGAAATAAACTGTGGAACGTCTACAACCTCTGATAGAATAAAACTAGAAGAGACAGAAGGGTAAAAGAATGAGGTATTGTCTACGGAAAAAGGTGTGGCCAAAGCACTGGACCAATCGTTCCTGCCGGTAATATCTAAAAATAGAAAATCCTTATAGCCCAGTTTCACCAAACCATAAAAGCTATTGATGCGTTTGTTCGATTCAAACTCGAAAACTTCTACCGGGGAGGCCGCGTTCGAAAGCCTGAAAATTCTCGGCTGGGCCAAACTTGTTGTCTGGGATTGTGAAGTAAATGCTTTTTGGTCCAACCGGTTTCCACCTACACTAACATCGAGGCTTACATCATTAAAACGATTGATATAATTTAAAAGAAAATCGGTATTTATTTCCCTATAGAAAACATCATGCTCCGCATATCCTCCATTCTGGAATCTGTTGGAACTAAAGGCTCGCCTTAATTGGCGGAGTTCACTGGAATAGTCCATTCCTGATCTAATAGAAGCGGTCAAATGTTCCGTTATATCATAACTCGCAGAGATATTTCCAAAGACCCTGTCCCTATTAAAGGAGTTCCTGTTTTCATACATGATGAAAAAGGGATTATCAAAATAAGTATAGTTAAATGAATACTGCTGAACGCCTTCCAATCCGGGTTGCCAATAATCCCTGAGGCTTTCCATGTTCAGCGATCTTGGCCCCCAACCTACCAAGGAATAATTTACGTTTTCGGAACCGTAACCGTTTGATGGCCGGTTATCACTTTTGGAATTGATATAGCTGATAGAAGAATTGATACTCAATTTTTCGGTCGGTCTAAAGCCCAATCGTGCACTTATGGTTTGCCGGTCCAGATTTACACCTGGAATGATGGATTCACTTCTTAAATCCGTAAAGGAGAGGCGGTAGTTGCCTTTTTCAAAATTGGAGGCAACAGCAATGTTGTTAATAAGCGTAGTTCCCGTCCTATAAAAATCCTTTAGGTTATCCGGATGGGATACAAATGGGGTGGGCGTAATAGGCAGACCACTATAAAGTGCCGTGTCGCCACCTCGTACCACGGTTCCGTCGGGCAGAGTAACTGGGCTGTCAAATTGAGGAATAAGATTACCTACGTCCAAACGCGGCCCCCAACTGTAGGAAATCAAATCGTTGGTACCACCTCCCAGTCCATCTACAAAGGCAAATTGTCCCGCATTGCCCTGTCCATATTCATTTTGGAAATCGGGCAATTGAAATGCAGTATCCACGAAAAAGCTAGTATTATAGCTAATCCCAAGACCTGTACTGTTTCTACCACTTTTGGTCTCAATGACAATGACACCGTTGGAAGCTCTTGTACCATATAGCGCCGCTGCACTTGGCCCTTTTAAAACCGAAACTTCCGCAATATCATCAGGATTGACTTCCATGGCACCATTTCCAAAATCGATTTCCTGAAAGCCGGCAGCCGCTTCGTTGGTAAAGTTAAAAACCGAATTATTGTTAATGGGCACTCCGTCTACGATGAAGAGTGGATTGTTATTGGAGAAGGAAGCCTCTCCCCGTATGGTAATTTTTGAGGTGGAGCCTACTCCTGTAGGTCCTTGGCTGATTGTAACTCCTGCCAGTTTACCTGTAAGGTTATCCAAAAAATTGACCGATTTCACCTCGGTAACGCCTTGTGCGTCCAAACTTTGGACCACATAGCCCAATTCCTTGGTTTCCCTTTTTAGTCCAAGAGCTGTCAGGACGACTTCGTCCAATTGCTCGGAAGACTCCAATAAAGCGACCTCTATATAGAGCAAATCATTAATGGGAACTTTTTGCGTTTGATATCCTAAAACGGAAAACTCCAAAACACCCTTGGTATCGGTCGTATTAATCGAAAATTTTCCTTCTTCATTGGTAATGGTTCCTTTATTTGTTCCGGATAGGAGTACATTGACATAGGGGATGGGATTACCAGCGGCATCCGTTACGGTACCGGAAACCGTATTTTGGCAAAAACCCGTTGCGGTCATGAACAAGGTCATAACCAACATAATATATTTCATGTATTAGCGATTGTGTTAGTTCTTAAGTCGAATTTTGGATTGTAAGGAATCCAAAGGATTTAACGGATTGGAACAAACACTGGAGAACCTTTGTTCAAAGGCAGTTGGAGGGAAATGGAACTATAAAATGTTCCTATAAAAAAGACAGTACGGTTTATTGTATTTAGGCAATCGGAAAAAATTGATATTAGGGAAATAGCAAGTGTTGAGATATAATTGGAAAGCCTTTGGATATCATGTAAAGTGTCGATGTCCTCAAATACGGGTAGCTTATAAAATGAACACTTATTTTTTTCTAGGTTTTCAATTAATGTCCTTAAAAGGCAACTATTTTGCCATGGTAAATCAATGAAATCATCAGGATTAAAATTTTCTTGATGAATACCCATCAAATAAAAGCCACCATCCAAAGAAGGACCAATAACCGTTCTTCCCTTAATCAATGCTTCAGCTGCAGCCTTGATGTGCCCTGATTGTAGATGGGGGGTATCGTTTCCTACTGTAATGACTTTTTCAAAACCCTGATCGAAAACACTTTTAATGGCATTGGTAAAGCGTTCCCCAAAAGAATTTCCTTTTTGATGATGCTCGGTTATATGAAAATAGGCCAGCGATGTTTTTTCAACTTCCTTGAGCGTTCTTTGGGTCAAGGAATCAAAAAGTACCTCTCCATTGTTTATGGGTTTATAGCGCATTTCCTCTTGGGAAGAATTGGCAAATACTAAGACAGCGGTACTACGCATCAAAAATTAAATTATCATCCTTATTCTATTTAAACATACGATAAAAAAAGTCAATGGTTTTATTATTGATATATTTTATCGGTTGCTAACGATGGAAAATTCCATATTAAGTCAAAATGGCATGAACAGACCGGAAAGTTGGTCACTAATTCATTTTTTCCTAGGTAAAGTGAATTACAATCTGCCAGTTACCTAGAAAAGTCGGTGAAAAACACATTCCTTTCAATTATTAGAATCTTTTTTCTTAAAACAGACCAATTAGTCTAAAAAAGAACTTAAAAAAACAAGAAATTTTAAAAAATATTTAGCACTGCCAACTGTTCAACTGGCATGGGTATTGACCTAATTTTGTAGTAAAACAAAAAACATAAACAGTAATACAAATGGATACAAACAAATCAAGCAAAGGAAGTTTCAAGGTTTACTTCTTTTCCGCCTTAATAGCCTTGGCCGTTAGCCTAGGGGTTATAGGTGTAAACAAATTAAATCAAAAGGAGGAAATAAAAGGGGTTACTACGGTTGAAACGGTACAGGGGAAGCATGTTCTGTATACTGCTGATGACGACGGGAACATTAAACCCTTGGATTTTACGGATACCTCTAAAAAGGTATTGGATGCCGTAGTTCACATCAAATCCACACAAACTTCTCCACAGTATGGAAATCAGGGAACCAGGGAGTTGCCAGACCCTTTCAAGGAGTTTTTTGGCGACATGTTCAAGGGACAGACCCCAGAAGGAATGCAATCCCAGCCTAGGGTAGGTACGGGATCAGGTGTCATAATTAATGACCAAGGCTACATTGTGACAAACAACCATGTTATAGACAATGCAGATGAGGTGGAAGTAACCTTATATGACAATGAGTCCTACAAAGCCACGGTCATTGGTACGGATCCTACCACGGATTTGGCCTTATTGCATATTGATGCCGATAATTTAAGTACCATGTCCTTGGTAAATTCAGACGATGTGGAAGTAGGGGAATGGGTTTTGGCAGTAGGAAATCCATTGGGACTTAACTCTACGGTCACTGCAGGTATCGTAAGTGCCAAGGCACGCAGCATAAACATCAATAAAGAACAGTTTGCGGTGGAGAGCTTTATACAGACCGATGCCGCCATTAATCCGGGCAATAGTGGAGGAGCCCTGGTAAATTTGGATGGTAATCTGGTAGGTATCAATACGGCCATTGCCAGTAGGACGGGTACTTACACCGGATATGGATTTGCAGTTCCCAGCAACATTGTATCCAAAGTTGTAGAAGATTTATTGAAATATGGAAATGTGCAGCGAGGTATGTTGGGTGTAAGTATTAGAACAATGGACAGTAACTTGGCCCACGACAAGGACGTAGCATTTACCAAAGGTGTTTGGATCGAGCAGGTTGGTGAAAATAGTGCAGCCGACAAGGCAGGGATTAAACCAGGGGACATTGTCCTAAAGGTTAATGGTTCCGAAACCAACACCTCTCCAAGATTACAGGAAATCATCGCCAGTAAACGACCCGGGGATGAAGTAAATCTATTGGTTAACCGAGATGGTACCGAGAAGGAATTCAAAGTGATTCTTGAAAATGCCAATGGTACTACTAAAATTGTAAAGAAAGAGAAAAAAGAAATACTGAACCTACTTGGGGCCGATTTTGAAAATTTGGATAAGGATTTGGCCGAAAAGCTGAAGTTGGACGGCGGCGTTCAAGTAAACAAGTTATATCCTGGAAAAATCAGAAAAGAGACCCAGATGCGTGAAGGTTTCATTATTACACATATTGACGGTAAACGCGTTAAAGATGTGGAAGATGTGGCCGATATCCTTGAAAATAAAAAAGGTGGCGTTATGCTAGAGGGGGTTTATGAAGATGGAAGCAAGTATTATTATGCTTTCGGATTGGATTCATAAGGTAGTATTTGGTTAATTTTAATGCCGTATGAGGGTTTTTACTTCGTACGGCATTTTTATTAAGCTGTTATGGAGAAAGGGAAAATACTTTCCGAAAAAAAAATTGGATTGGTTCTATCGGGAGGGGGTGTTCGCGGAATGGCACACATTGGTGTTATAAAGGCCATGAACGAATTTGGTTTAAATGCAGAAATTGTGTCGGGTAGTAGTGTGGGAGCCTTAGTAGGAGCGCTATATGCAAATGAGACTCCTATTATGGATATGCTTCGATTTTTTAAGGAGACACCTCTTTTTAAATATAATTTTTTATCGATTGGTAAGGCGGGATTTTTAGATACCGATAGGTATGAAGATATTTTTAAAACTTATTTTCCTCATAATTCCTTTGAAGGGTTGCAGCGCGAACTTTTCGTAGTGGCTACCAATTTGGAAAAGGGAGAGGAGCTTTTTATACATCAGGGGGAGCTTATTAAGCCATTATTGGCATCCGCAGCGTTGCCTCCAGTATTCAGTCCTGTAGATTACAAAGGCAATTTATATGCGGACGGAGGTATCATGAACAATTTTCCATTGGAACCGATTCGGGACAAGGTAGATTTTGTCATTGGGAGCAATGTTTCAATCGTTTCAGAGCTGAACAAAAAGAATCTTACCAATTCCCTGCAACTTACAGGCAGGGTTACCGGATTGATGATTTATGCCATCAACAGGGAGAAGATAAAAAGCTGTGATTTGGTCATAGAACCCAAATCTTTGGAGCATATAGGTATTTTGGACCGAAAAGGGATTGAAAAGGCGTATGCCATAGGCTATGAAAACGCTAGTAGACAGTTGGAGAAATACCTTGCCTAAAGAAATAATACCATTAGCTAAAGCATAGCACTCAATAATAGTGTTCCAAGCACCAACAGCACTATGGAAATGACCCCTCCCAGAATGAGAAAGTGCTTAAACTTATAAATTCCCATGCTATAGATCAAGGCGTTGGTCTGATACCCCAAAGGCGTAAAAAAACTGAAGTTTGCCGCAAACATGACACAAAGGATAAAGGGTTTCACGTCCAGATCCAAACCTTTGGCCAATGCTATCGCAATTGGTGCCATAATGATGGCTGTAGCGTTGTTGGATACCACACTGCTGAACAACATAGTAGTAAGGAATAGCACGCCGATGATAAATATAGGCTGCTGGCCGGCCATAATTTTTAAAAGTTCTTGGGTCAACCATTGATCTGCCCCGGAGTTCGTCATGGCAATGCCTAGAGGAATCATGCCTGCCAAAAGAAAAATGATCTGCCAGTTGATTTTTTCATAAATGGTATTGAGTTCAATACACTTAAAAAGGAGCATGGCAATGGTCCCAAATATAACGCTGGTCATAATCTCAAAAACCCCGGTTGCCGCAAGGATAATGGTAACTACCAAAATCAAAAGGCATAAATTTCTTTTAAAGGAGGTAGAGGGCAGTGCCCCGTCAAACTGGTTTAGAACGGCCAAATTGTTACTGTTCTCAAAATTGTTGAGGTAGGAAGTATCTGTCTGTATCAATAGACGATCGCCTACCCGGAGCCGGGTTATGGCACTATTGTTCAAATGCAAACGACTTCTGAGGTTGGTCAAGGGTTTTCTCTTGTTTACCGCAATTGGAATGGCCCTTGGTACAATCATTTTTTTAAGTCCCGATAGTGTTTTTCCAATAAAACGGGAACCTGGTAACAATAAAAGCTCAAGGAGGATGGTTTCATGTTCTTTTTCATCGGGAGAATCCTTTTCTTTTCTGTCCAATCTCTTGATGGATGTTTCTTCGGATGTAAAATCGGCAGTATTTTCATCGATATCAAGGTCAAAATACCCTTCCCCTCTCATTTTTTGAAGATTTTCCAAGCTGCAATGCAATAGAATAATATCGTTTGCCTTTATTTTCAATCCAGGGCTGAGCATATTCTTCTCCAAATTGTTTCGGGTTACCCTTAAAACAGTAATTTCGGATTCCTTGAACATGAAAGTGTCCTGTAGTTCCTTGTCTACCAAAGGGGAGTCTTTGTTTACCTTTAGGGTGAGCAGGTATCGGTTTAGATTGTAGGTATCCGATAGTTTGTCCCCATCGCCTTTGGGTAAAAATTTGTAGAACAGAACAATGATGAACATGGAAACACCAAGGAAGGTCAAACCCAAAAGGGAAAATTCAAAAAAACCAAGTTTTTCGCCTGTGTAACGGAGGGCTATATTGTTCACGATCAAATTCGTGGAAGTACCCATTAGCGTGCAGCTTCCACCCAGAATTCCTGCAAAGGAAATGGGCAGCAGTAGCTTTCCCGGCAGCATACCATATTTTTCCTTGAGCTTTGCGACGATTTTTATAAAAACAATGACGACCGCAGTGGAGCTGATGAACGCCGAGATACCTCCGGATAAAATCATGATGGCAATCAAGGCAAGAACGGCCGGCCAACTTTTTAGGATTTTTAATCCTTCTGCCAACCACGAAATTACTCCGTTATCCTCTAGTCCAATGGCCAATATCATAAGGCAAAGGATAGTTATCACGGCTTTGTTGGAAAACCCACTTACAGCCTCTTCCGGGCTTACCAGGCCAGAGAGCAAAAGAATTCCTATGATTAAAAATGAGATTTTATCCATAGGAAAAACTTCAAAGGCAAACAGGATTACAACTGCGCCGATGATAAGAAATACGGTAATAATTTCCCAGGTCATACTTAAAGGTAGAAATTGACCAAATGTAACACAAGGACTACATCAAATTAGCCCAATGCAATAATTTGGTAATGTTATTACTCCTAAGCGACGCATGTTACAGGAAAAAAGTAAAGTGCAGGTGCACTAAACGTCGTCATAATCCACTTTAAGGGTAGGCGTTGTGGGATGGGCCTGACAGGTAAGTACAAAACCTTCTTCGATTTCGCCATCGGTAAGGATTTGATTGGCAGCCATTTCTGCTTTTCCTTCGGTAATACGGGCAATACAACTGCTGCACACTCCACCTTGGCAGGAATAGGGAGCATCGATGTTTTCCTTTAGGACCGCATCCAAAACCGTAGTTTTCTTGTCCATGGTCAATTGGAATTCCTCATCTTCCAAGGTTACGGTCAAAACGGTCTGTCCTTCCGGTAAACTGGGCATTTCCTCCTTAATTTCCGTAGCGGTAAAAAGTTCAAAATGAATCTTATCTTCAGAAATATCATTGTCCAACAAGGTATCCTTTACATTTTCGATCATCTGTTGGGGTCCACAGAGATAATATCCATCGAAGTCAGTACCGGCATGTTTGTTCTTTAAGGCATAATTCACCGTTGAGGTGTCTATTCGACCAAAAAGTGCGTTATCCTCGCGAGTTTGACTGTTGATGAAATAGACAAAAAACCTATTGGTATAATCTAGTTCCAGTTTTACCAAATCTGTATAAAACATGGTTTCCTCATATGATTTGTTACCATAGACCAATACAAAAGTATTTTTGGGATTTCCATCCAATACGGATTTGGCAATGCTCATGATAGGGGTAATACCGCTACCCGCTGCAAAGGCCGCAACATGTTGTGGGCTACCCTTGGGTTTAAATGAAAACCGACCTTCAGGAGGCATAACTTCCAAGGTGTCGCCAACTTGCAGTTTAGTATTGGCGTAATGGGAGAATCCACCATTATCTACTTTTTTGATACCGATGGTAATATGGTCTTTCTTGGGGGAAGAGCTGATGGAGTAGGCCCTACGCAATTCCTTTCCCTTTATTTCTTTTTTTATGGTGATGTATTGCCCGGCCGTAAATAAAAAGGTCTGAACCAAATCCTTGGGAATCTCAAAAGTGACCGCCACGGAATTGGGGGTTAATTTTTTAATGTTTTTAACGGTCAATGCATAAAAATCTGCCATAATTATCCAATCTAGAAATAGAATGCAAAATTAAGGAAAGAAGGAGGTATATGAAATGGGAAAGGAAAAAAATAGAACCACTTTTAAATTAAATTCTATTTGACAGATTTTAGCTTTAGGCTGTAATATTTTTTGGAGTTTGATTTATAGTTATAATTTAACGTGTTTTCTTACTTTTTAAAGCAAGTTGTTTGCAAATAGGGTAAATGGCCTTATTTTACTGTCCTAAATAATAAACAAGACCTACTTTGAACCGCAAAATCTATATTACTTTTTTAGCTCTTTTCCTTGGTTATTTTTCAAATGCCCAAAGAGAGGGTGCTATATGGTATTTTGGGGACGGAGCTGGAGTAGATTTTAATTCTGGGGCACCCGTCGCTTTAACAAATGGACAACTATATACGAATGAAGGCTGCGCCACTATTTCTGATAGGAACGGTTCACTACTTTTTTATACGGACGGTAGTTCAGTTTATAATCGTAACCATGTGTTCATGCAAAATGGTACAGGCTTGAATGGTAATTATTCAAGTACGCATTCGGCCGTGGTGGTGCCAAAACCTGGTTCCATTAGTGAATATTACATTTTCACGGTGGATGTTGTTCAACCTGGCAGTAAAGGTTTTCAATACTCAATTGTAGATATGTCCTTGGACGGTGGGCTAGGAGCCATAGTTGAAAAAAATGTTCCTGTATTTCCTGAAGTTACCGAGAGAATAGCGGCTTACAAGAAGTCGTTTGCCAACGAATTTTGGATTGTTACGCGCAAGGCCAATGGAAACGAGTTTATGGCCTACAACCTTACAGCTGCGGGCCTAAATATAACACCTGTCATCAGTGCTATAGGAATACCCAGTTATGGCAACAACAGGGCCTCCGGTCAAATAGAAATCTCACAGGATGGCAAACGACTGGCTTTGGCAAATGCATGGGAGGCCCAGGTGTTTGATTTTAATGAAAATACAGGTGAGGTGACCAATGAAATAACAGTGATGACCAATGTAAACAGTTACGGTGTGGAGTTTTCTCCCAACGGGAATTTATTGTATGTGAGCTTTTATGGGGGAATATGCCAATTGAATTTGTTAGCCGGCTTGGAAGCGGAGATTCAAAATTCCAAATATTCACTGCTGAACAACTTTCCGGTTGAAGCGTACGCCTCCTCACAAACTGGACCTGATGGAAAAATATATATCACGAAGAGAACCAAGGAATATTTGGATGTAATCCATGAACCTAATAATATAGGAGCAGCCTGTGATTATAGATACAATGATTTTTATTTGGACGGAAGGAGAGGGTTGTTAGGACTACCTACTTTCATTTCAAATATTAACACCTTGGAAGGCTTTATTCAATATGAAGGTACTTGTTTAGGGGATGACACAATTTTCAAGGCAGATTTTGATAACCCTTCTGCCACTATTCTTTGGGATTTTGGCGATGGTACTACATCTACAGACGTTTCACCAGTACATGAATATATGGCTACTGGCACATATCTTGTAAGTCTTACACTAACGGAAGGTATACAAAGTAATACGGAAAATGTGGAGATTACCATTTCGGAATACCCGGTGGCCAATACGCCAACAGATTTGGTAGGATGTACCTCGTATGGTAGCTATAATATAGACCTACCCTCTTTTGATCCCACCGTGTTGGGTACACAGGACCCCAACGATTTTAGCGTAGCCTATTTTTTGTCCCAGGCTGATGCGGATAGCAATGTCAATGCCCTGGAACCCATACATTCCTTTGATTATGGAACTACCCCTGTGTATGTGAGGGTATCAAATGCGAACAACGGACAGTGCTATGACACCACCCAGTTCAACATCGTAGCTAGGGAAGCCCCGTTGGTGGATACCATAACTGATTGGACGGTCTGCGATGACGATACGGACGGACTTTTTACTTTTGACCTTTCCCAAAAGAATACGGAGATTTTCAACGGTCAGGATGAAACCATGTTCGAAATCCTGTATTTCGCCTCCCAAGCCGATGCCGATGCTGGGACAAATCCATTGTCTTTGAACTATACCAATACGGCAGCTACGGAAGAGATTTTTGTACGCTTTCAGAACAGTACCTATACCGACTGTTTCCGAACCGGAAGTTTCAATATTGAAGTGATTCCCGGAGTAACAGCCAACCGACCGACCGACCTGTCCCTTTGTGATGACAACAATGATGGGGAAGCCATTTTCGACCTGAGCCAAACGGATGTGGAAATCATTGGCACGCAAAATCCTGGTAGCTTGAACATCAGCTATCACGAATCACAGGACGATGCGGATGCAGGAACAAACCAATTGAACGCTAATGCCTATTTAAGTACAGCCTATCAAAGCACCATATTTGTTCGTGTGGAGAATGCCTCCGATACCAGTTGTTATGATACCACATCATTTGGCCTGACTATTTTTGATACGCCCATAGTGCCAACGGTAACCGATTGGCAGGTGTGTGACGATAATAATGATGGATTCTTTTTATTCAATCTATCCGAAAAGGAAAATGAGATTTTGAACGGAGCTTCGGGTGTCAGTGTTTCATTTTATGTTTCTCAAACCGATTCTGAAACATCTCAAAACCCAATTACTGGGAATTATCAAAATACGAGCAATCCGCAGACCATCCATTTCAGATTGGAAAATACAAATAACTCCCAGTGTTATACCACAGGTTCCTTTCTGTTGCAGGTATTCGATATGCCCACGGCCTATACGGCATCCAATATAATAATTTGCGACACCGAAGAAACGGGTAGCCATTATTTCGACCTTTCCCAAAAGGACGATGAGGTATTGAACGGACAGAATCTTTTGTTTTACGATATAAGCTATTTTATCTCCGAGAATGATGCATTGAACAATTTGTCGCCCCTTTCAAAGGCCGATTATCAAAATACAAATTTGAACGAAACGATTTGGGCCCGTATCCAACACACCGATTTGGAAAGTTGTTTTGACGTATCCAGTTTCAATGTCATTGTAAATCCATTGCCACAGATGAACATGGAGGAACGCTATGTTATTTGTCCCGATAGTCCGGACTTGGTCATTGACGGGGGTGATTTTGAAAGTTATAGTTGGCGAGACGAAAGCGGAAATGAAATCAGTAACCAACCAACCTTGGATATAACCGCCTTAGGCGACTATTCTCTGATTGTCAGCCAGACTACCAATGGGATTACCTGTGAGAACACGGCCTATTTTGAGGTGGTGTCCTCAGGCGCTCCTGAAACCTTGGAAGTGGACCTTAATGGCTTTTCGGACGAGATTGAACTGGAACTTTTGGCGAACGGAATCGGGGAATTTGAATATTCCATCGATGGGGAGAATTATCAATCTTCCAATAGTTTTACGGTCTTTCCGGGTCAATACACGGTCTACGTTCGGGATAGATACGAATGTAGGACGATTACTCAAGACGTGACCGCCATGGGCTACCAACGTTTCTTTACCCCGAACGGAGATGGAACTAACGAAAACTGGAAGATAATCGGTGCCGACTTGCACCAAGATGCCCAACTCTATATCTATGACCGATATGGCAAGCTATTGAAACAATTGGCCCATAATTCGGAAGGGTGGGACGGTACCTATCAAGGGCAACCCATGCCTTCTTCGGATTACTGGTTTCGCTTTGTTTACGACCAAGACCAGGTCTATACGGGACATTTTACCTTAAAAAGGTGATATTGTTATTTGAATTAAGCTATAAAATCTCCTAGTTTTTGTAACATTTTTCATTTTTGGTTTACTTATGGTTTAAACAACAACATCCAACCCTTATGTTTAAACGATTTGCTTCCCTACAATGGAAATCCTTTTTTAGGTCGGCCAATTTTGGCAAAAGCCTTGCCGTAAAGATTCTCATGGGTTTTTTCGCAGTCTACATGCTCGTAGTGCTTGCAGCTTCAGGTGCTGGGATATATTTTCTACTTAGAAAAGCCGTACCGGACCAAAGCCCTATGTGGACCTTGAGCCAGTATCTTATTTACTGGGTACTGATTGAATTGTTTCTCAGGTATTTTATGCAGAAACTTCCTGTCATGGACATTAAACCCTTTTTGACCACACCCGTTAAAAAGAGTTCCATTGCCCACTATATTCTGGGTAGATCCGCGGCCTCTATGTACAATTTGTTGTCACTGTTCTTTTTTGTGCCTTTTTGTATTGTGCTTTTGTTCGAAGGTTATCCTGCATTAAATGTGCTGCTTTGGTTGGTGGCTATTATGGCGATTGTGTTGATTATTAACTACTTAAACCTTTTAATAAACAAAAGTGATAAGGCGCTCACCGTTATAGGAGGTATCATTGTAATTTCTTACGCTTTGGATTATTTCGGTGTATTTTCCATAAAGGACGTTTTTGGCCCTATATTTCATGCTTTGTATGCGTATCCCATAACGGTTTTGGTTCCGTTGGTCTTGGCGGTTTTCATTTATTATATCAATTATAAGTTTCTCCATGATAAGATATACTTGGACGCCAGCTTAAAGCCTAAAAAAGTACAGGCCAACACCAGTGACTTGGCTTGGACAAAGCGTTTTGGGGATTTGGGAACCTTTCTTCAATTGGATTTAAAAATGATTTGGCGGAACAAACGGACGAAATCCCAAGTTTGGATATCCCTTTTGTTCGTGTTTTATGGCCTCATATTCTATACCCAGGAAATTTATGCCAACATGATGCCCATGAAAGCCTTTTTGGGCGTTTTTATGACCGGTATTTTCCTGAGTAACTTCGGACAGTTTATCCCGGCTTGGGACAGTAGTTATTACAGCATGATGATGTCCCAGAATATACCGTTGCGAAAGTATTTGGAGTCCAAGGCCCTATTGATATCCGTGAGTGTCATATTTATGTTTTTGTTGACCATCCCGTATGTATACTTTGGTTGGGAAGCCTTGGCCATTAATTTTGGGTGTGCCCTTTACAATCTGGGAGTAAACATACCGGTCATTTTATATTTTGGGTCGTTCAACAAAAAAAGGATAGAATTGGATCAGAGTCCGTTTGGAAATATGCAGGGTACCAGCGCCAATCAGTTTTTGATCATGGTTCCTGTGCTTATTGTTCCAATACTCATATTCAGTCTTTTCTATTACCTTTTTTCGGTGACGGTGGGTGTCACAGTGCTGTGCGTCCTCGGACTCATCGGTTTGGTCTTAAAGAATACCCTTATGGATAAGGTAACGGAACAGTACCGAAAAAAGAAATATGGCATGATTGCCGGATTTAAGGAAAAAAATAGCTAACACATATCAACCATTATGATAACAGTACAGAATTTGACAAAGAAATACGGAAAGCAAACCGTTTTAAATATAGATAATCTTGAAATACCTACGGGACAAAGCTTTGGATTGGTAGGAAACAACGGAGCGGGAAAAACCACTTTCTTTAGCCTCTTACTGGATTTGATTCAGCCTAGTTCTGGCCATATAGAAAGCAATGGTGTCCAGGTAAATACGAGCGAAGAATGGAAACCTTTTACCTCTTCTTTTATTGATGAGACCTTCTTAATCGGTTATTTGACTCCGGAGGAATATTTTTATTTCATTGGTGACTTAAGGGAACAGAATAAAGCGGATGTGGATGCATTACTTTCCCAGTTTGAAGACTTCTTTCATGGAGAAATTTTGGGCCAGAAGAAATATCTGCGGGATTTGTCCAAGGGAAATCAGAAGAAAGCGGGAATCGTGGCCTCGTTTATAGGAAATCCCAAAGTGGTGATTCTAGATGAACCCTTTGCCAATTTGGACCCTACCACACAAATTCGGTTAAAAGGTATTATCAAGGATTTGGCAGCAAAAGATAATGTGACCGTTTTGGTTTCCAGTCATGATCTTATCCATGTAACCGAGGTTTGTGAACGTATCGTAGTATTGAACAAAGGTGAAATGGTCAAGGACATTAAAACGTCTACCGAAACCTTAAAGGAATTGGAAGCGTTTTTTGCGGGGTAACCTTAAAAAGAAGCTTAATCCAACTTAATTCTTAAAACCGACTATCGAGTCGGTTTTTTTATTTGATTTTAAAAGTATTGATTACTGCAAATCCGATTTTCGTTCAATGGCCATCGTTAAAAGGTAAAAAAGAACCCAAAGAATCACTTATAATGGGCCGAAACAGACCGTTGGGTCTGTAAATTTTTAGGCGATTGCTTAAGCACCCTATCAATAACTGATTCTTAAAGTTGCCTTTTGTCGATGAAGTGTATAATAATATGGTTGTTTTTCAGTTATGCATACATACGTAGACCGTCTATTTTGAACTACAGAAACAAACTCTTTTTATCTGGACTTTTAGGAACTTTGCTCTTCAACGCGTGTTCCACGAAAAAGGATGCCTTCATCAATAGGAATTGGCATGCCCTTAATACCAAGTACAATACCCTTTACAATGGCAATATTGCCTTTGAGGAAGGCAGGGCTACATTGAATGATTCCTACAAGGATGATTATTGGGAAATATTGCCCATAGAACGCTTGGAGGTCTCCGGGGATGTAAAATTGGATTCCGAGGACAACAACCCCAACTTTATCATTGCCGAGGAAAAGGCGACCAAGGCCATCCAAAAGCACAGCATGGACATCAAGGATGAGGAACGGAACCCTCAGACCGATGAAGCATTTCTGCTTTTGGGTAAGGCCCGTTACTTTGACGAACGTTACATCCCGGCACTGGAAGCCTTCAATTATATTTTGAACAAATACACTGAGAGCGACCAGCTCAACGAAGCGAGCATTTGGAGGGAAAAGGTGAACATCCGTTTGGAAAATGAGGAATTGGCGGTTAAGAACCTAAAACGGTTGATGAAGTATGAAACCCTCAAGGATCAGGAATATGCAGATGCCCGGGCGATTTTGGCACAGGCGTATATTAACTTAAATGTGCCGGATACGGCAATACAACAATTAAAAGTTGCATCGTACTATACCAAAAAGAATCCTGAAAAGGGCAGGTATTATTATATCATCGGGCAGTTATACAATCAATTGGGTTATAAGGACAGTGCCAATTACGCTTTTGACAAGGTTATTGACCTGAACAGGAAATCCCCTAGAGTGTATATGATCAATGCCGAAATCCAGAAAATAAGGAATACGGCCATTACATCGGAAAACAAAGAGGAAATGCTGGAATACCTGACCGATTTGGAGGAGAATAGGGAAAACAGGCCTTTTTTGGATAAAATCTACAGGCAAATTGCCGAATTTCATTTAGAGCAAGGTTCCGATAGTCTCGCGTTGGCCTATTTCAATAAATCCCTTCGCGCTACCCAAAATGAGCCAAAGTTAAATGCTCTCAATTATGAAAATTTGGCCGAATATAACTTTGATGAAAACAAGTACAAGAATGCCGGCGCGTATTTTGATAGTGTATTAAGCAATTTGGCCGAAAACACAAAAAAATACCGCAGCATCAAAAAGAAGCTGGACAATTTGGAAGATGTAATCAAATATGAGGACATTGTTCAATATACCGATAGTGTCATCGGTATATATCAAATGCCCATTGATGATCAGATTGCCTATTTTGAAAAGCATATAGAGGAATTAAAAGAGGCCCAGGAGGCGGCCCAGAAAAAAGAGCGGGACAAGTTAACGGACGGGTTTGCCAACTTTGCGAAAAGTAAGGGCGGTAAGGAAAACAAGGGCAAGTTCTACTTCTACAATATTACCAGCTTGGGCTATGGACAGAACGATTTTAAGAACCGATGGGGAAACCGGGAGTTGGCAGATGACTGGCGATGGTCCAACAAAGCAGTGTCCAATATTTCGGAGGCTACGGGAGAAGTCCTTGCGGATAGCGGAAGCCCTGAAGCCGTTGTTTCGGAGGAAGAGAAATTCTCGTTGGATTTCTATATGGACAGAATCCCTAAGGAAGAATCCACAATAGATAGTATTAAAACAGAACGGAACTTTGCCAATTATCAGCTTGGGTTGATTTATAAGGAAAAGTTCAACGAAAATCTATTGGCCGCGGAAAAGCTGGAAAAAGTGCTCGCTTCTAACCCTGAGGAACGTCTCATACTGCCATCAAAGTACAATCTTTATAAAATATACGAAGAGGAGGGCAGTCCGCTAATGGCATCCATGAAGGCGGATATTATAGCCAACCATGGGGATTCGCGTTATGCGGAAATATTATTGAACCCACAGGCCGTGTTGGCGAATGATTCGGATAGTCCGGAGCGTCGTTATGAAGCTTTGTTCAAAGAGTTTCAAGATCAGGAATTCTTGCAGGTAATTACAGGTTCGGAAGAAAACATAAACAGATTTACGGGCGACCCCATTGTACCCAAATTCGAAATGCTGAAGGCCAATGCCATTGGTAGGTTGCAAGGGTTCGAGGAGTTCAAGGAAGCCTTGAATTATGTGGCACTTACCTATCCCAATAGCCCAGAGGGCAAAAAGGCGGAGCAAATGGTCGCGGAGCAGCTCCCAAAATTGGAACCCACGGAATTTTCCCCAGAAACGGGTTCCACGGGAACCTCCAACTGGAAGGTAGTTTTTCCGTTTAAAAGGAGCAATAATGAAAGGGCCTTAAAGTTGATGGAGCTTTTGGAAAAATCCATTGTGGATTTAAAGTACAAGAACATTGTATCCAAGGACATATATAACTTGGAAGACCAATTTGTGGTGGTCCACGGCTTTAAATCGAAAGATTTTGCATTGGGTTATGCGGAACTTTTAAAAAACAATAAGGATTACCGGGTTGCTGATGAGAATTTCGTAATTTTATCGGACAACTATAAAATAATACAGGTACACAAGAACTTAGAGGCATATAGAAATACACTTTTAACCCCAAAACCTTGAACAATGTTTTCAGACAAACAAAAACCTAGAACTATGAGCGAAATAGGAGGACAACCTAACAGAATTGAAAAGAACACCAAGATCAAAGGAGATATTATTTCCGAAGCGGATTTTCGTATTGATGGAAAATTGGACGGCAATGTAAAAACATCCGGTAAAGTGGTCATTGGTAAGGATGGTTATATCCATGGAAAGGTTGAGTGTGTAAACGCGGATATAGAAGGAAGTTTTAACGGAGAGCTATTGGTGTCCGACCTACTTTCCTTAAAATCATCTGCCGTAATAGAAGGTACCGTTTCCGTATCCAAACTGGCCGTAGAGCCCGGGGCTACGTTCAACGCATCCTGCACCATGGGAGGTGGAAAGACAGCTAGCGCATCAAATACCAATTCAGGTGGGTTTAAACCTTCCATGAGCGGAAAGAATGAGCCAGCAAAAGCCTCGTAACGATTCTAACCTTTTACGTACGGCGGCAAGTCTCTCCGGAATTGCCATTCAAATGGGAGCAACCATTTACTTGGGGAATCTATTGGGCACGTGGTTGGACGAAAAGTTTCAAAAAACCTTTTTAGAGGACACCATTACATTACTTGCCGTATTTTTGTCCATATATCTGGTCATTAAAAAGGTAATGGCCCTTAACAAATAGGTACAATTGCTCAAAAGAATAGTATTATATATAATCGTGTTCATCTTCGTGGGCGCGATTTCCTTTTTTATCCATAATACGTTGCTTGGCAATATAGACCGTGGGTTTCACCTTTTGTTGGAAAAGGCGTATGTCTTTCATTTTTTTTTCTCATTGGTGCTTGTTGTGGCATTTCAATTTTTATCAAAGGTCAAAAAACTGGTCGCTCAACTCGGGTTTTTATATATTGCCACGCTAGTTTTTAAAATTGTGGTCTTTACCGCCATATTCTATCCGCAACTTATGGGAGATCAGCCACTTCCCCATTTTTACAGGGCCATGATCCTTATTCCCATTTTTATATTTCTGACTTTGGAAGTGATTTTTGTTTCAAAAATTATACGTGAAAAATAAGCCTAAATTTTAAGGCTTTAAAATTCTTTGTATTACAGTAAGAATGACTACTTTTGCGCAAATTTTCAGGAGCATAATTTTTTTGATAAAGAAATAATGAAGGAAGTTTCAAAAGTGGTTAAAAATCTCGTATTGTTTATTGCAATAGTAAGTTCACTCCAGGGGTTTGCTTTCTCCGAGGGTCAGGATGAAGGTGCGGTAAAAGGTTCGGAAAGGGTAAATGAATATATTCAACATCACATTAAGGACTCTCATGATTTTCATTTATTTTCCTATACCAATAGCGAAGGGGAAAGAAAACACGTAGGTTTTCCGTTACCCGTAATCTTATGGTCCAGTAATGGTTTGGTAACTTTTATGTCCTCTGAATTTCATCATGATGATAATGGTGAGGTCATCGTAGAACGAAATGGTTCCAAATTTGTGAAATTGCACAGCAAGATTTATGAATTGGAAGAAGGTGCTACATCAGTAAATCTTGATGAGAGCCACCATGCGACCAATGCGCACAGGGTATTGGATTTCTCCATTACAAAAAGTGTTTTTGGAATTTTACTGGTCGGGCTCCTAATGCTGTTGGCGTTCTCTTCTTTGGCAAGACAATATAAGAACAAAAGTATTCCTACCGGTTTTGGAAGGGTTTTGGAGCCCTTGGTGCTATATGTTAGGGATGAAATTGCCAAGCCGAATATCGGCGAGAAAAAGTACAGACAATTTACAGGATACCTTTTGACCGTGTTTTTCTTTATATGGATATTGAACCTTTTAGGGCTTACACCATTTGGTTTCAATGTTACCGGACAAGTTGCAGTAACAGCCGCCCTGGCCATTTTTACCTTAATTATATATACGGTAAGTGGCAATAAGGATTATTGGATGCATATGCTATGGATGCCTGGAGTACCTGTTCTGATTAGACCTGTTTTGGCCATAATCGAATTGGCGGGTGCATTTTTAATCAAGCCTTTCTCCCTGCTTGTGCGTTTGTTTGCAAACATCACTGCCGGACATATTGTGTTTATGAGCTTGATTGCCATCATGTTCGTTCTTAAGGAGAGTTTGGGCACGGTAGGAGCTACGGGCTTATCGGTATTATTGTCTGTATTGATATTGATTATTGAAATTTTGGTCGCCTTTTTACAGGCCTATATTTTTACTATGCTTTCGGCGTTGTTTATTGGTATGGCGGTAGCGGAGCATGATCATGAACATCATCATGATGTTGAAGGGCATGAAATGCCAGATGAAGAAGACGTAAGGGCGGATTTTATTTAACACGAGTGTATTTTTAATTTAATCTATAAATCAGTTTACTATGTACAATTTAATTGGAGCAGGTTTAGTAGTAATCGGAGCAGGTATTGGACTTGGTCAAATTGGTGGTAAGGCAATGGAAGGTATTGCCCGTCAACCAGAAGCGACCGGTAAAATCCAGACTGCGATGATTATTGTAGCGGCACTTTTAGAAGGTTTGGCATTTGGTGCATTAATCTTGGGAAAAGGATAAGAACCTGAAAATTTAGTAGGATACGTCTCTGCAACGGTTGGTTGCAGAGCGTGTTTTAAATTAAAAACGAGAGAATTTAATTTTTCGATATAATGGAAACTTTATTAAACGATTTTTCACCAGGTCTATTTATAGTTCAGACCATTCTATTAATTGCGATTATTGCCTTAATGGTAAAATTTGCCTGGAAACCCATCATCAATTCCTTAAATGAAAGGGAGACGGGTATACAAGACGCATTGGCCGCTGCAGAAAGGGCAAAGGCTGATATGCAAAACCTTCAAGCGGATAATGATAGAATGTTGCAGGAGGCCCGTGCGGAGCGTGAGGCTATGTTGAAAGAGGCTCGTGAAATCAAGGATAAAATGATTTCAGATTCCAAGGAGCAGGCCAAGATAGAAGGAGATAAAATGATCAAACAGGCACAGGCTACGATAGAGAGTGAAAAGAAGGCTGCCGTTGCGGAAATAAAGAGTCAGGTTGCGGAGCTATCGGTTTCCATAGCCGAAAAAGTAATCAAAGAGGAATTGTCCGGAAAAGATAAACAATTGAAGCTAGTTGAAAAAATGCTAGGCGATATCAAATTGAACTAAACGATGAGTAATTCCAGAGCGGCAATACGATACGCCAAGGCTATATTGGGTTTGGCCATAGACAATAAAGCGACCGATGCTGTTGAAAAGGACATGCGCAATGTAGTTGGCACCATATCCGAAAGCAAGGAGCTTAGGGATATGCTTTCCAACCCAGTAATTTCTGGATCGGCAAAGAAGGATGTACTTAAAGCCGTTTTTAAAGATGGACATGCCATTTCTGAAGGGTTAATGACAATGTTGGTGGACAATAAGCGTATTTCCATTTTAAATGAAGTGGCACTGAAATACATTATTCTTAATGAGGATTTGAAAGGAAAGGATGTGGCCTACGTAACCACCGCCGTTCCAATGACCCAAAATTTGGAAAAACAAGTGTTGAAGCAAGTGGCTTCCATTACAGGCAATGAGGTGACTATTGAGAACAAAGTCGATGAAAGCATTATTGGTGGTTTTATTTTAAGGGTAGGGGATTTGCAGTATGATGCAAGTGTATCCAATAAATTGAATAATCTAAGAAGAGAATTTACAAACAGTCTATAATTAAATTTCATAAAAGAAATTTACCCTGAGCATAGTCGAAGGGATTATCTTAAACAGGAACAAAAATGGCAGGAGTAAAAGCCGCAGAAGTATCGGCAATTTTAAAGAAACAATTATCAGGATTTGATGCAACCGCTACTTTGGACGAAGTAGGAACTGTATTACAAGTAGGTGATGGTATTGCCAGGGTCTATGGTTTGGCAAATGCCCAATACGGGGAGTTGGTAGAGTTTGATGGCGGTTTGGAAGGAATCGTATTGAACTTGGAAGAGGACAATGTAGGTGTTGTATTATTGGGACCATCCAAAGCAGTTGGTGAAGGTGCAACCGTGAAAAGGACACAAAGAATCGCTTCTATCAATGTAGGTGAAGGCATTGTGGGACGTGTTGTGGATACTTTGGGTAACCCGATAGATGGTAAAGGACCTGTGACTGGTGAAACCTATGAAATGCCCTTGGAGCGTAAGGCACCTGGTGTAATCTATAGGGAGCCTGTAACCGAGCCGATGCAATCCGGTATCAAAGCTATCGATGCCATGATTCCAGTGGGTAGAGGTCAGCGAGAGTTGGTTATTGGAGACCGTCAAACCGGAAAGACTACAGTTTGTATCGATACTATCTTGAACCAAAAAGAATTTTACGATGCGGGAGAACCAGTCTATTGTATCTATGTTGCCGTAGGTCAAAAGGCTTCAACCGTTGCCGGAATCGCACAGATATTGGAAGATAAAGGAGCAATGGCCTATACTACCATCGTGGCTGCCAATGCATCTGATCCTGCTCCTATGCAGGTATATGCTCCATTTGCCGGTGCTTCCATCGGTGAGTACTTCAGGGATACCGGTCGTCCGGCATTGATTATCTATGATGATTTGTCAAAACAGGCGGTGGCTTACCGTGAGGTTTCCTTGTTATTAAGAAGACCACCAGGACGTGAGGCCTACCCAGGAGACGTTTTCTACCTACACTCAAGATTATTGGAGCGTGCGGCAAAAGTGATAAATGATGATGATATCGCAAAGAACATGAACGATTTGCCAGAGGTCTTAAAACCAATGGTAAAAGGAGGTGGATCTTTGACAGCCTTACCTATTATTGAAACACAGGCAGGTGACGTATCCGCCTATATCCCGACCAACGTTATTTCCATTACGGACGGTCAGATATTCTTGGAACAAGATTTGTTCAACCAAGGGGTAAGACCTGCAATTAACGTAGGTATATCCGTATCCCGTGTTGGTGGTAATGCACAGATTAAATCCATGAAGAAAGTTGCCGGCACTTTAAAATTGGATCAGGCACAGTTCCGTGAATTGGAGGCCTTTGCCAAGTTTGGTTCAGATTTGGATGCGGCTACACTAAATGTTATCGAAAAGGGTCGTAGAAACGTTGAGATTCTTAAACAGGCACAGAACGATCCATATACGGTTGAAGATCAAATTGCTATCATTTATGCCGGTTCCAAGAACTTGTTGCGCAATGTTCCCGTTGAAAAAGTGAAGGAGTTTGAGTGCGATTATTTGGAGTTCTTGAATGCAAAGCACAGAGATGTCTTGGATACCTTAAAAGCGGGTAAATTGATTGATGAGGTAACGGATACGCTTGCAGAAGTATGTAAGGAGCTATCAGCGAAATATAAAGGTAAATAAGTACATAGTACTGAGTATTTAGTTTTTTCGTTTGACGACTTAACTAAATACTAATAACTAAATACTAACTACTAAAAAGCATGGCCAATTTAAAGGAAATACGTAACAGGATTACATCAGTCTCTTCAACGATGCAGATTACTAGTGCCATGAAAATGGTGTCTGCCGCAAAGTTGAAAAAGGCCCAGGATGCAATTACTGCCATGAGACCCTACGCGGATAAACTTACTGAGCTGTTGCAGAATCTTAGTGCCAGCTTGGAAGGTGATTCCGGGAGTGTATATGCAAGCAATAGAACCGTCAATAAAGTTTTGGTGGTTGCCATAACTTCAAATCGTGGTCTTTGTGGTGCGTTCAACACAAACATCCTAAAGCAGAGTACCCATCTTGTGGAAAACGTTTATGGAGGTAAGCAGGTTGATTTTGTGGCCATTGGGAAAAAGGCAAATGACTACCTTAAGAAACGGTATAACGTCGTTTCAAATCAAAGTGGAGTTTTTGATGATTTGACCTTTGACAATGTTGCTGAAATTGCAGAAGCTTTGATGGAGAAGTTTGCCCAAGGGAAATATGATCGTATTGATATCGTCTATAACAAATTCAAAAATGCCGCAACGCAATTGGTAATGACCGAACAATTTCTGCCCATTATTCCCATGGAAGGTGGTGAAGGAAGCAATGCCGATTATATGTTCGAGCCTTCCAAAGCTGAAATTGTAGAGCAGTTGATACCCAAATCGCTCAAAACGCAACTTTACAAGGCGATAAGGGATTCTTTTGCCAGTGAGCATGGAGCTCGAATGACGGCCATGCATAAGGCAACGGACAACGCCAAGGAATTAAGGGACCAATTGAAATTGACCTATAACAAAGCGAGACAGGCTGCCATTACCAACGAAATCTTGGAAATTGTTGGTGGTGCGGAGGCACTTAACAATTAGGTGTAAGCCAAATTTTTAAAGAGCCCAAGCACTGAATAATTAGGTGCAAGCCAAATTTTTCAAAAGACGAAGCTTTGAATAATTAAAAATTTATAGAGAATTTTTACAAACCCCTTCGGAAACGTTGGGGTTTTTATTTTTTGGATACTTTATTCAACTTATTATCCGACTTTTGTCGCCAGTATGAAATCTAAAAAAACGGCTTTACTCTTCATTTTTATTACCATCCTTGTAGATGTTATTGGAATAGGAATTATTCTTCCCATAATACCGGAGCTTATTATGGAGTTGACTGGAGAGGGAACGGCCACGGCCGTAATTTACGGCATGTGGTTGACCACCGCTTTCGCTGGAATGCAATTTTTGTTTTCTCCGGTCCTAGGTGAAATCTCGGATAAGTTTGGTAGACGGCCAATTTTACTGTTAGCCTTATTAGGTTTAAGTATCGACTACTTGATACACGCCTGGGCACCCACAATTACTTGGCTATTTTTGGGAAGGTTTTTGGCAGGAATTACAGGGGCAAGTTTTACAGTAGCCTCGGCGTATATTGCCGATGTGAGCACTAAGGAGAACAAGGCAAAGAACTTCGGATTGATTGGTGCCGCCTTTGGTCTTGGTTTTATCATTGGTCCCGGTGTAGGTGGTTTCTTTGGTGAAATTGATATTCGTCTGCCATTTTATATCGCTGCGGGACTCACATTTTCTAATTTTCTTTTTGGGTTGTTTTTTGTACCTGAATCCTTGACTCCTGAAAATAGGAGGGCAATCAACCCGATGAAAATGATTCCCGGGGTATCCTTGTTCGCTTTACGAAAATACAAGGGAGTGCTTTTACTTATCTTCGCCTTCTTTTTGGCTAATTTGGCAGGACAAGCCTTACCATCCACTTGGTCCTATTACGGTATTGAACGATATAATTGGAGCCCTAAGGAAATAGGGGTTTCATTAATGGTCGTAGGACTATTGGTGGCCCTTGTGCAAGGGGTACTGGTAGGGGTTTTGGTGAAAACGTTTGGAAAACGAATAGTGGTCACTGTCGGCTTTTTACTTTGGACGATAGGGATGTTTTTATTTTCCCTGGCTTCCGAACCCTGGATGTTGTATGCCTTTTTGATTCCCTATGCGCTAGGTGGAATGGCCGGTCCAACGGTTCAAGGTATTATTTCCAATCAAGTTTCCGAAAAGGAACAGGGAAATCTACAGGGTTCCATTACAGGTCTGGTAAGTATCACGGCCATTTTAGGCCAATTGGTATTTTCTCCCGTGTTTTACTTTTTTATACGTCCTGGGGGAGAAATATACTATCCCGGTGCTCCTTATACCTTGGCTGCTATTTTCTTGTTAATAGCCTTTCTGATGGCATTTTTAGCCATGAAGCGTTTGGAATTGGAGGATGAAAAGATTCCTGCTGAAGCCTAGCAAAGGTTAATTCATTTAAATGGTACTGAAACCAACTTTGTATAACGGAGGTAAATAGGTACATTTAACACTTCAATCTAAGGTGTTTGAATCCGCTTAAAAAACTTTTTAAACAAACGGCGATTTATGGCCTGGCAACCGTGCTCCCACGGATGTTGTCCTTTCTTTTGGTACCCATTTACACCTCGGTTATGCCACCGGGTACTTACGGCGAAGTTACCCTTATATTTACTTGGTTTGCCATTTTCAATATTTTCTTGGCCTATGGAATGGAAACCGCTTTTTTTAGGTTTTATAAGGATTCGGAAAATAAGAAAAAGGTGTTATCCACCTCTTTGATTTCTTTGACCGTATCGTCATTACTGTTTTTGCTCATCGGCCTAATGTTTAAAAATTCCATTGCTACCGCCTTAAACCTTGAATCTAGGTATATGCCTTATGTTTTTGGAATTTTAGTGTTGGACGCCCTGGTAATCGTTCCTTTCGCATGGCTCAGGGCCAATGAGAAGCCTACTAGGTATGCCATTGTTAAAACATTGAATATTGCTTTAAACCTAGGCCTGAATTTATTTTTTCTAATCCTTCTGCCAACACTGGTTACCGAGGAAAACACTGTTTTTTTTGGAAATCTGTATGTGCCCGACTTTGAAATATCATATATCTTAATTTCAAATTTAATCGCAAGTGGTATAACCCTTTTAATAATGCTCAGGGTCTATATGAGAAGGCCTTATGTCTTTGATTTTGAGCTGTGGAAACGAATGTTAACCTATGCCATGCCCGTGATGGTGGCCGGAATTGCATTCACCATCAATGAAGTTTTTGACAAGTATTTATTGTCTGAATTATTACCTGAGGACATTGCCAAGACCGAGATGGGAAAATATGCCGCATGTTATAAATTGGCCTTGTTCATGACCCTTTTCGCTACGGCCTTCCGGATGGGAATAGAACCTTTTTTCTTTAGCCACTCCGATACCAAAAACCCGCAAAAGGCCTATGCTCAAATTACCAACTACTTTGTGGTTTTGGGGAGCATCATTTTATTGGGCGTGGTCGTATTTGCAGATGTGTTAAAAGAGCTTTTTGTGTTAAACGCCTCCTATTGGGATGCGATGTCAGTCGTACCCATTATAATCTTGGCCAGTTTTTTTCTGGGTATTTACCATAATCTTTCGGTATGGTACAAGGTAACGGATAGGACCAAATTTGGTGCGTATATCTCCATGATAGGGGCCATACTTACCATCATTATAAATGTGGCCCTGATACAATATTTCAGTTATGTTGCTTCGGCTGTTGCTACCTTGGTGGCCTATGGCACCATGATGGTATTGTCCTTCTATTTTGGACGTATGTACTACCCCATACCCTATAATTTCAGAAAAATTATATTTTACTTAGGAATTTCTATACTGTTTTCAATTGTTTCCTTCTATATCTTTGATAGAAATTTATTTGTTGGCGTACCCCTATTGCTTATTTTTCTAGGATTGGTGTACAAATTGGAAATCGATAACCTGAAAAAAGTATTTGTCAAATAAGGAGAGGTTCAAAAAAATGAAGATTAGGATTATTAATAAATCGGCACACAAGCTGCCAAACTATGAAACCGAGGCATCGGCGGGAATGGATTTAAGGGCAAATATAGAGGAGCCTATTACCCTAAAGCCTTTGGAACGCGCTATTATAAAAACGGGGCTTTTTTTGGAACTGCCAATGGGCTATGAAGCGCAAGTACGCCCTAGAAGTGGTCTGGCGGCTAAAAAGGGAATTACGGTACTGAATTCTCCCGGCACGATAGATGCGGATTACAGGGGAGAGGTTGGGGTTATTTTGGTGAACCTATCCAATGAAAATTTTACCATTGAAAATGGGGAACGAATTGCCCAAATGGTAATTGCCAAGCATGAACGTGCAGAATGGGAACCGGTTGAAGAACTTTCTGAAACTCTCAGGGGCGAAGGTGGTTTTGGAAGTACCGGTGTAAAATAAAAGTCCTATATGAAACAGACGATCCCAATGATAATGTTTTACATAGGGGCATCCATTGTCCCAGGGATTGTTTTGTGTCAAGAAGAAGGCCCCATTACAGAGGAAGAGAGTGCAGAGGTTTCTTTTGAGGAATATTCCGATGAATTTCAGGAAAGCTTTTTTGAAGGCCTAAAACAACAGGGTATCCAAAACTATGACAAGGCCATAAATGCATTTTTAAAATGCAAGAACTTGGAACCGGAAAAGGACGTAGTATCCTTTGAGCTGGCCAAATCGTATTTGCTCAATAAACAATATGTCAATGCACAGCAATATGCAGAGGAAGCACTTGCAGAAGTTCCCACCAATTATTGGTACGCAAATACCTTGGCAGAAACCTTGGAAGCCCAAAACCTATCGGTTAGTATGGTGAAGGATAAAATTCCTTGGGATAACGGGGATTTTAAGAAAAACTTGGCGAAGATTTATTTTGAACTTGGAAATTATCAAGAAGCCAAATCAATTCTGGAGGAGGTTAAAAAGACGGCTAAAATCGCCTACCTTCAGTCAAAAATAGAAGATTCCATCTCCAAAAAGCAGAATCGTAAAAGCATTGCACAGGAAAGTGTTGTTGTCAATAAGAGTGAAGATGCGAATAATTTGAGTGATTATGAAAAAAGAATCAAAGATGCAATAAACGGTTCGGTTGACTTGAAAGCCCTTTTGGCACTATCAGAAGAAGCACTTGAAAGTTATCCCTCACAGCCTTTCCTTTATTATGCTCAAGGATACGCCCTTAGAAAGGAAAATAAAAACAGTGAGGCCATTGAATCTTTGGAGACTGCACTGGATTACATAATAGACGATTCGATATTGGAGAATAAAATATATAAGGAGCTTTCTGAAATATATGCTGCCATGGGGAATACTGATAAGGCAACCCAATATTTGAATAAGGTTAAACCTGGATTTTAATGATACAATTTAGATTATATACCTATTATAAAACCCTTATATACTGCTTCTTGGTACTTTTTGTATTATCCTGTAAAAGTACGAAAGTGATTTCCGATGGATCCGTAGACAATAGGCTTTCGGCTAAATCGGTGGTAAAGGCTCACTATCAGAATAACCTGAATTTTAAAACCTTGACAGGAAAGGTCAAAATAGATTATTCCGATGGTGAGGATGAACAAAGTTTCTCGGTAAGCCTTCGTATGGAAAGGGACAAGGGTATTTGGCTGAGTGCCCCTTTGGGCATTGTCAAGGCCTATATTACTCCAGATAGGGTTTCTTTTTACAATAAGTTGGACAATGAATACTTTGATGGTGATTTTTCATATTTAAGTCAACTTTTGGGAACCGATGTGGATTTTTCCATACTTCAAAATATGTTAGTGGGCCAGGCCTTGTTTGATTTAAGGGAGGAAAAATATGACCTATCCATAGCAGATGAGACCTATCGTTTAACCCCAAGAACCGCGGGAACACTTTTCAAGACCTTGTTTCAAATAGAACCCAAAAATTTTAAAATGGCGGTTCAACAAATAGCCCAACCCTTAAAAAAACGGTTGTTGGAAATCAAATATCAGAATTACCAGAGTATAGGAAGGGAAGCCATACCCAATGAGATTCTAATCTTGGCGATAGAGGAAAACACGGAAAACAGGATACTATTGGAATATAGAAATATGGAGTTGAACCGTGAGGTCAATTTTCCATATAAAATACCGAAAGGTTTTAAAGAGATAGTGTTGGAATAGCGTTATGTTAAAAAAACTTCATAATATTCTTTGTCTTCTCCTTTTGTTTGGAGGACCGTTGCTGTGGAGTCAGACCAATGAGCAAAAGGCCCTTGAAGAGAAACGGGAACAACTGCAAAATGAGATTAGGGAAATAAATAGGCTGCTATTGTCCGAAAAAAAGGAAAAGGGGACGGTACTGGATCAGATGGAGGCGTTGGATAAAAAAATCACGGTCCGCCAACAATTGATTAGGGTCACCAATCGGCAGGCAAATTTGTTGAATAGGCAGATCAATACCAATATCCGTAACATTAGTAAACTTAAAGGGGAGCTTCAGGAAATCAAGGAAGAGTATGCCAAAATGATCCAAAAATCCTATCAGAACAAATCGAAGCAGAACCGATTAATGTTTCTATTGTCCTCAGAGAGCTTTTATCAGGCCTTTAAAAGGCTTCAATATATGAAGCAGTACACCGACTATAGAAAGGAGCAGGGAGAGCAGATTTTGGCCAAAACGGAGGAACTTACCCGGTTGAACATGGATTTGAACGAGGAGCGAAAGGTAAAGCAGGTTCTATTGGCCCAGAACACCAAGGCCAAGAATCAACTGTTTACGGAAATCCAGGAGCAAAAGGCTTTGTTGGGAACCATAAGACAAAATGAAAGCAAGTATGCCAAGGCCATAGAGGATAAAAAACGGCAGGCCCGAAAAATAGACCAACAAATAGAGAATTTGATACGGTCTGCCATAGCGGCATCCAATAAGAAGGCAGGCAAGACATCTACCAGTACCAGTAAGTTTGTTTTAACGCCAGAAGCGACCATTGTGGCCAATAATTTTTCGGCGAATAAGGGCAAGCTGATCTGGCCCGTGGAAAAGGGTATAAAAAGTCAGGGATTTGGCATCTATAACGATGCGGTCTATCCAGGTATTAAGCATCAAAGTAACGGAGTAATCATTGCGACGGATCCAGGTTCCAAGGCCCGTGCCATTTTTGAAGGGGAGGTCATCGCCATTTTGGCGGTACCAGGTGGAAATAAAGGGGTACAAGTGAAGCACGGAAACTTTATTAGCACATATTACAACTTGGCGGAACTTTATGTAAAGAAAGGGGACAAGGTAAGGATCAAGGATGAACTTGGAACGATATATACCAATCAGTCCAATGGTCAGACACGTTTAAAATTCTATTTATACCAGAATACAGCACGGTTGAACCCGGAGGAGTGGGTGTACAGACTCTGACCATATAATTCGAATGTTCCCCTGTACCTCGGTTTCTTTTTTGGAAGGTAATGCCTAAATTTAGGAAAAGCGAAAAAATATGAAGATTACAGATATTAAAGGAAGTTTTGAATTACGAAACGGGGTGTTCATGCCGTACCTTGGCTTGGGTACCTACCAAGCGGATAACGATCAGGAAGTCATAGATTCCGTAAAGGATGCACTGGAAATTGGTTACCGTCATATAGATACTGCTTCGTTTTATAAAAACGAGGAAGGTGTTGGCCAAGGCATTAAGGACAGTCCTGTGGCCAGGGAGGATATTTTTCTGGTCACGAAAGTCTGGAACAGTGATCAGGGATACGAAAGTACCTTAAAGTCCTTTGAAGATAGTATCAATAGACTTCAAGTAGATTATCTTGATTTACTCTTGATACATTGGCCTGTTAAGGAAAAATACAAGGATACTTGGAGGGCCTTGGAGTATTTGTACGAAAACAAAAAGGTAAGGGCCATAGGAGTGAGCAATTTTTTACAGCACCATCTGGAAGATCTGATGTCCGACTGCCAAGTAAAGCCTATGGTGAACCAAATGGAGTTTCATCCCTATTTAGTACAGCAAGACCTGATGGATTTTTGCACAAAAAATACCATTCAGTATGAAGCTTGGTCCCCTTTTATGCAAGGCAAAGTGTTTGATTTGGATGTTTTTGCTAAGCTCTCCGAAAAATACGGTAAGTCAGTGGCACAAATTATTCTTCGTTGGAACCTACAGAAAGGGGTTGTCACCATTCCGAAATCGGTTCATAAAAACCGCATCGCCTCCAATGCGGACATTTTTGATTTTGAACTTACCGATGAAGATATGGCCTATCTGGATGGTCTGGATAAGGGAGAGCGAACAGGTCCAGATCCGGATAATTTCGATTTTTAATAAACATCGTCTTGAATAGGTTGACCATCCCAAAGTGCTCGTACGGTAGGTAGGTCAAAACGACAATTTAAAATGGAAAGGGGGTATGGACTAATGATGCTAGAAAGCCCATTGAACGTTTTTTATGTAACGGACTGGCTGTAATGGAATATCGACCATTTATCAACTTATAAGGATTTTTATTAAATGTTACAAATCCCATTTTGAGAATGAACAAATAGAAGAAATAATATCAATATCCTTTTCATTTTCTTTTGACACATTAACAGAATATTCCATCGCTTCTTCCATGGTAAAAACTCAATTTGAGCTTTATTGAATGGCTTTCCGGCATATTCAGGTATTCTTTTGATGGTACCCCGATTTTTTTCGCCTTGCCATCTAACGTTTAGATGACCTTTTCGTCCAAACGGACCTCCCTTTACTACCACCATTCTAGAATATGTGGTTACACATAATATTTCTCTAATAAGGTCGGGGTATAGCAATGTAGCTAATTCTTGGCAAGTAGGGTTAAGGTTTTTGATTGGTGCTTTAAAGTACCCTTTAGACTAAGGTTTTTATGTCCTATGATAATTCTCATGAATGTCCATGAAAGACAATAATACTTTTGTTTCAAAGAACAAATAATACCTTATATTATGAGAAAAATAACGTTTATTTTATTCGTCATGGTACTGGTTTCGCTCTCTAGTTATGCACAGGACAACCAGGCTTCAAATTCGTCAATGGACTTTAACAAATGGCAGGTGCGGCTTAGAGGTATCGTAGTGGCTCCAAATGAAAGTGCTACCATTGAGGCGATTGGTGGAGATGTAGATATTTCAACTTCGGTAGTTCCAGAATTGGATTTTACCTATTTCTTTACCGAACATTGGGCGGCAGAGCTCATTTTAGGAACAACAAAGCATGATGTAGAGGCCGTTTCCACCGCAGCCGGGGATATAGACTTGGGCAGCGTTTGGTTATTGCCTCCTACACTAACGGCCCAATATCACTTTACAGGTGGTGCCTTAAAGCCTTATTTAGGGGCAGGTATCAACTACACCATTTTTTATGGAGTGGATGAAGGTCCTACCGCAGATGATGTAACTTATGACAATAGCTTTGGCTTTGCTCTGCAGGCGGGCTTGGACTATGATTTGAACGATAAGTGGTTTATTAATGTGGATCTTAAAAAATTATTTTTAAATACAACAGCCACGGTGGATGCTACTACGGCTTTAGGAGCCACTGTTGATGCCGATGTGGATATTGACCCATTGATTATAGGTGTTGGTATAGGTATGCGATTTTAAGAATTTATTAATCTCCAAAATTAAACCCCGCGCAAGGTTTTTGCGCGGGGTTTTTTATGGGTTGACATTAGGATAATCAAAACAAAAAGATGTTCCCCATTAAGTTATCATCGAAGAATAAGAGTCCAAATCAGTACTATTTTGATTTTTAACTTTCCATAAACAATGCCTTAAGTTCCGTGGCATCATTGGGTTTCATTTTTCCGGCCAATACCAAGCTCAGTTGTTTTCTGCGCAATGCTCCGGCATAGCGTTGCTTTTCCAAATCTGTTTCCGGTTGTAAGGGGGGCACTTCGGTAGGCTTACCGGTCTCGTCCACTGCAACAAAAGTATAGATAGCCTCATTGGCCTTTGTCCTTTTCCCATTGTAGCGATCTTCTATCCAGACATCGATATATACTTCCATAGAGGTTGTATATGCCCTGGAAACGGCAGCTTCTACGGTAACCACGCTTCCTAAGGGAACGGCAAGATTAAAGGCCACATGGTTTACCGATGCCGTTACGGTAATTCTTCTGCTATGTCTTCCTGCAGCAATACTTGCCGCCCGGTCCATTCTGGCAAGGAGTTCACCCCCAAAAAGGTTTTGTAATGCGTTGGTCTCACTGGGCAGGACCATGTCCGTCATGGTCGTTCTCGATTCAGCAGGCGTTTTCGGTGTCATAGGCGAAAATTTTCCGCAAAGATACGAGCCTTGGATTTTTTAAAGAGAATAAGTGTCCGGTTATTTTTCGGAAAGAAGCCAGGCGTCCTTGGACTCGGTACGTTTAATTCGCCTTAATTCGGATAGGGCTTCCTTAGGGTCTACAAATCGGTCATAGGTAACCATATGAAGTCCGTAGGCATTGGTGCCGTAATAGGCCGCCTTATAACCCTTATTTTGCAAGGATTCGATTTTCCTGTCGGCATTGGCCTTCACCCGAAAGGCTCCGGCTACAATATGGTGTTTGGCTGCATTATTGATTTTAGCTTCAGACGTAGAAACCGCATCCACATTCACTGTAGGGAGTTCCAAAGGTTTTGTGTTAAAAAAAGTAGCTTCCTGAATCTGTCTGTCAATCTCCTTTTTTACATCTTCACGAACCACCTGCTGCGATTGCATCCCGTTATTAAATACCTGATACCCCGTAAACCCCACCGAAATGGCCAACAAAATAATTGCGGCATATTTGAGATAAGGTCTAAAACTTGTTTTTTCCCGTTTTTCCGGACTAATGATAAAAGGTATTTTTTCCTCAATGGCCTCTACTTCCTCTTTTAATACTTCTCTTGTTACAGGAATTGATTTAAAAGAAGTAAGTCCAAAGGAAGAGGTAAGGTAGTTCACTTCATAAAAAGGTTGAAACTGGATCCGCCCTTCGCTGTTGACCCATAATAGGCCAATATTTTTTAGACTTAGTTTCTCACCGGCATTAAGCTTGCTTTTCCAAATTTTGGTAACACCTTCAATCTTGGATAAAATATCTTCGAACGAAGTTTTTTCGGCCTCGGCTATATAGGATACCAATAGTCCATCATTGGAGGACAATTGTTCATTGAAGGAAATGGATTTGGCCGGTGCAAAAAAGGTATTGGTAATATCATTGATTCTTGCCGAAGATTTCTGCGTAAGAAAAGCCCCAAAACTGGGAACGACCACACAATTGTATCTATACAACAATTCGCTTATGTAGGATTCTATTACCATATATCGGCAAATATCAAAAAAATAAAGGGTATTTTGGAACAGGCCTCCTAACTTTTTATTAACATTATATTTGAATTCTTTACTAGGCACCAATGAGTCATTTCCAACATACTGCCCATGAGCTAATTGCAATTTTAAGGTTGCAACACGTTCCCAATGTGGGCGATGTCGTTGCCAAAAAATTGATTGGCCATTGTGGAAGTGCTTTGGCGGTTTTTGAAGAAAGGAAAAGCCAATTAACGAAGATCGATGGTATTGGCGCCCATACCATCAGGCATCTTCAAGACCCAGAAAACCTAAGGGCCGCTGAAAAGGAATATGAATATATCCTTAAACACAATATTGACTATTGTTATTTTGATGATGCCAATTACCCTAAACATTTAAAGCACTGTATAGATGGTCCAATACTGCTCTTTAAAAAAGGCAATATGGACTTGGAAGGAAGAAGAATCATAAGTGTGGTAGGGACCCGAAACATTACCAGCTATGGCACTGCATTCTGCGAACGCTTCGTTGCAGACCTCGCTCCCCTTAATCCTATTATCGTTAGTGGTTTTGCATACGGCGTGGATATATGCATACAGCGGGAAGCTATCAATCAAGGATTACAGACCATTGGGTGTTTGGCTCATGGCCTGAACCAGATCTATCCCAAGGTACACGCCAAATATGAATCTGATGTTCTAGAGAACGGAGGTTTTTTTACCGAGTTTTGGAGTAGTAGTAATCCGGAGCGGGAAAATTTCCTTAGGCGAAATAGGGTCATTGCCGGTATGAGCGAAGCCACTGTGGTCATAGAATCCGCAGAAAAAGGGGGAAGTCTTGTCACTGCTGATATCGCCCATAGCTACAACCGTGATGTTTTTGCCTTGCCTGGTCGCAGCACGGACAAATATAGCATGGGCTGCAATAATCTGATCAAACAGCAAAAAGCCCATATATTAACCTCGGCTGCAGATCTCGTGTATTTGCTTAATTGGGAATTGGAAGAAAAGAAATCTGAGGCCGTTCAAAAACAATTGTTTGTGGATTTGGACGAAACCGAGCAAAAGATTTATTCCTATTTGCAACAGCAGGGGAAACAATTGTTGGATAGTATTGCACTGGATTGCCAAATGCCCATTTTTAAGGCCTCGGCTACCCTCCTGAATATGGAAATGAAGGGAGTTATACGGCCGTTACCGGGTAAAATGTTCGAGGCCATTTAGGTTTTTACAGACCGGATGGTTTGTTTTGCTTGCCGGCCATACCAACTCGTTGTTAATTTTAGTAGTTTATCGATAAATACCCCTCCCAAATCGTTGACATAAATAAAACTAGCTTGCCGCAAGGGACAAAAAAACCGACTGCATGGTTCTTTTCCCTATTTCCATAAAAATAGCGGAATACCGTTAATCTTGCCCGAATGTCTTTAAAAGTACTCCAGGAGTACCGTTGGTAGAAAGGCCTTCTATTTCCACTTGCAGTTGTTTTGCAATATCGGAATTAAAAAACTCAACTTGGGCCTTTCCACTTTCATCCATCTTTATGCTCGCGTTCCAATAGATAGTAGCGCGATAATCCGGTATATTATAATCCGGTTGTTCAACATCATATTTTGGAGTGTAGAATTCTTTTTGGGCGGTATGTCCCGAAATGGTGAAATCCGGAGAGATTGTAGGGTCGTATGGTTCCCCCTCACCTGTTTTCGTATAGATAAGAATGACCCCATTTGCCCCTCTTGCACCGTATATGGCAGCAGATGGGCCTTTTAATATTTCAACTCTTTCAACTGCAAAAGTATTCAGGTATGCAATTTCGGCAGGTACCTGAGCCGGGGGCGGTGTTCCGTTCTCATCGGTATCGGGCGAAGGTATATTGAGCATCATATTAGTACCTTCACTGTAGATAGGTACACCATCGATTACAAACAATGGGGGTCCCCCTTGCCTAATACTGACCGAATTGCCAATGACCCGTACCCCGGAGAAAAGACTTATCAATTGCAATATATTCTGTTGCGCAATATGATCTGCTGTATAAAGTGTAGCGTCGGGAACAACCCCGTAAACGGACGGTGTTTGATTTTTTCTACCCTTTTCCTTCTTTTTTTCGGTCACTACGACTTCATCAAGTTCGGTGACGTTCATTTGTTCATATAGCGCGTCCATTCTACTTCGGGCAACCGAGTGCGTGTTATAGTTTTCCATTTCTTCGGTCGGTTCCAAGATCCAACGCTTATATTGGGCGGGGGGAAGATCAATTATATTGGGCTGTAGCGTTATGGTTACATCTAAGGGTTTATTCTTTACGTCATAAGCGTTGAAAACCAAATCGGTAGGACCGCTAAAATTAAAGTTGGGTATTGAAAAAGTTCCGTCGAGGTCAGTTCTTGTGGAGAACATTCCCATTTGCTCCCCAGATTTTGCAATGAGATTGAGCTTGGTATTGGATAGGGGCTTTTTATTGCGACCGGTGGCTTTACCTAAAATTGGAAGTCCTTGGGAGAAATCAAATTCTTTCTCTTTCATCCCTTCTTCCCAGACCTCTGGCCATGTATATTTTCTCCATCCATGGGTAAGCATAACAAGGTCCAATTTTTGCAGGGTTCCCCATTTTTGGTCGATTAAAAGTGAGCCGGGGTTTGTTATATGGCCATTAATTTCAGACTCCAATAAAAACTCGGTCAAAATAGTTCCTGAGCTTTGGTTTTTTTCTACTTGATCTGCATCCGTTACCGCCATTGAAAGATTTGCAGGAATTGGTCTTCCTTCAGAATCGGTCACATTAATGTCGAGTACTATTTTATCCCTTTTAGTTAGTTTCATGGTACTGATTTTTACGTCAATAACCAGATTTTCTTGATTATTGACAAATACAGGCCGTTCACACCATGGCTTTTTTTCTGAATCAAAAAGTGTCAAGGTCAATATGCCACTTGGCATTTGTGTTTTTGGGATCTCAAAGGTGAAGGTGTGGTCGGGCCCAAATTCAAATTTACCCTGGTAATATTTTTTTTGGCGCATGTTCCCAATAATATAAAAGGGTCTATGGCGTAAAACCTCACTAGCTTGCACCACAACCTTAATACTTTTTTCATTTAGATTGTTTACAGTGATAACGTACCCGTTTTCAAGAACTTCAGGTAAGGTATAGCGTGCGCCATCATCCAATTCCGCAATATAATGCTCACCTTTTTTCGGAGTCAACTGAAAGAACCCCCCGCCACGGTCCAAAATGCTGAAAGTCGCTACGGGTGTCCCCTCTGAGTCGATTATCCGCCCTTTCACATTTCTGGGTAAGCCGTCGCTTCCAATAGCTTTAAAGGAAACCCTACTGGCAATATCGGCAACCATATGGCCCCCTTCGGGAAAAAACTGTACATCTATTTTATCTTCTTTTGTCCGTGAAGGTTTGTCTTCAATGTCTTGATTAAGTATGTTCAAGTTTTTCGTAAAAAAGAAGTCGGAATTAAAATTCCGCATCCACTGCGTGTAAGATCTTAATTGATACGTGCCAGGGGAAAGATTTTTAGGAATCTCCATAGAGCCGGACCCCATTCCATTAAGCAAACCATGGGTTTGTGACAAAACGATTTCACCATTCGGGCTTATAAGGTCTACATGAACTAATTTGCTTCCATTGGATGGCAGATGATAGGAACCTAGGACAACATAAGGACTGTACCAAATGGTTTCCCCAGCAGAAAATATATCCTTATCGGTGTGCAAAAACACTTTCTCAATAGGGTTATAGTTGTTATATAGCGCAGTTTTCGTGTCAAGTTCTTTTATAAAAAGATCTTTGGACAAGTTGGAGGCCATTAATGCAATGTTCTCCGAACTATTTAGAAATATGGAACTGAAAGCATTTTCCTTTTCAAATGATTCGATGACCTCTTTCTCGACGGGAGTTCTTTTTACAATAGGGTTTTCTTCCCAAAACTTTTGGTTATAACCAATTTCATCTAGTTTTTCCCAATCACTTTGTTTTCTGGAAAGATTACTGCCTAACTTTTTTTTCGATGTAGGGGTATAGTGCTCATAAAAAGTTAAATTGGAAGTACTTGTTGCGTTAAATTGAAAACTATCGTCTACATAATAGTCGAACGACTGATCTACCTTAATGTAATCTAACAATGATTTTGAGGCATTTTTTCTTCTATAGGCGATTTCATAAGAAATAGTATAATCTTTCCAATGACTATTTTTTTTCGTCGAAAGCTTTGTGAACACTAAATTATCATTGGATAATTCTCCTTTTATCTTTAGAATGTCATACGTTTTTGTATCGATGTAGACCTCCCCATCAAAAATTGGGGTTTTTACATCGTTTTTGGGTCTAAAGTGTACAACTGCAATTTCTGAACTGTCCGATTGAATCACACTGATAACCCGTGGATCATAATACAATTCAAAATTTGGATGCAATGGAAAGATCAAATCCTTGGTATTTGGCTGTAATGGTTTTAGGATTCTTGAAAAAGAAGTGTAATTTTTATTGTGTACCGCATCTTTATTTAAAGCATACCTGCCTTCGCTAATATTCCAGTCATGTATACCGGTGTTGTTGTAACGTATGTCATAGAAGATTTCTGAAAATTCAGAATAAGAGTCGCCATTCTTCGATTTTTGCCTGTAAAAGGCACGACCATAATTATCTTCTGTTGATGAATTATATGCCTTTTCAATTGCGTTTTTTGCCAGTTTCACGGCAAATGGATCTATTTTGGAAGAGATAACTACTTCATCCAGAGTAATGGTCAAGGGCTCAAGGGAAACCTTTATAACGGAAGTTTTTGGGATTTTTTGAACTTTCTGTCTGTAAATTATATGTGAGAAGATCAATTTTGCGGGAAAAGAATCTACCACGATAACGAATTCACCAAGTTCATTGCTAGAAGTACCTCCTGTTAAGGATTCAAAAGATATATTGCAATAAGGTATAGGTTCGCCCGTATCACTGTCAACAACTTTCCCGTTGATTTCTGTTTGGGCAACCCCGATGTTTAGGAAGCCGAAAATAAATAATGGATAAAAAAAGAAAGATTTTATTGTCTTGGTCATCAGGATTTTTGGTTCTGCCTCTCAAATTACAAAGTAAAACTTTGTATTAAAAGATAAAGCCACAAAAATCTTAATAACCCAACTTTTCCCTTACTCTTTGAAGTACGCCATCTGCCACTTTTTTGGCTTTTTCTGCACCAATGGCCAAGGCTTCGTCCACTTCTTCCAAGTGGTTCATGTAATAATGGAACTTTTCCCTAGGTTCCTCGAACTTGTTTAAGATGACTTCGTAAAGAGCTTGTTTGGCGTGTCCGTAGCCATAGTTCCCAGCCAAATAATTGGCAGTCATCTCCTCGATTTGAGGTTGTGTGGCCAGAATTTTATACAAGGCAAAAATAGTATCCCTGCTGGGGTCCTTGGGTTCCTCCATAGGAGTACTGTCCGTTTGGATACCCATTATCTGTTTTCTCAATTTTTTATCGGTTTGAAATAAATCAATGAGATTTCCCCTACTCTTGCTCATTTTGGCACCATCTGTTCCTGGAACATACATGGTTTCTTCCTGTACTTTTCCATCGGGAACTACAAAGGTCTCTCCAAGTTGGGCATGAAAACGGTGGGCAACGTCCCTGGTCATTTCAATATGCTGGAGTTGGTCCTTTCCTACAGGAACTATATGGGCATCATATAGCAGAATATCCGCTGCCATAAGCATGGGATAGGTAAAGAGTCCGGCATTTACATCCTCCAAGCGATCTGCTTTATCCTTAAACGAATGTGCAAGGGTAAGTCGCTGATAAGGAAAAAAACAGCTTAGGTACCAGGATAGTTCGGTCACCTGTGGGACATCGCTTTGGCGGTAAAAAACGGTTTTATTGATATCCAAGCCAAAAGCCAGCCAAGCAGATGCTATGGCATAGGTATTTGCCCGTAGAACCTTTGCATCCTTGATCTGGGTGAGGGAATGCATATCTGCAATAAAAAGAAACGACTCGTTTTTTGGATCGCTCGCCATTGTAATGGCCGGGATTATGGCCCCGAGAATGTTGCCTAAGTGTGGGGTTCCCGTACTTTGGATACCCGTAAGTATTCTTGCCATTTGCTTTAATCTATAAGAGGGCAAAGGTAAAACAAATAGGAAAAATCAAGGCTAGAATCGCTATTTTTGATTTATGTTACTACTTAAGCGAATTCTTCAAACGCTTTATCGTGTTTGGTTTTACGTACTCGTGGCCTTTCCCATCTTTCTGTTCTTTCCCTTTTTGCTATTGTTCGCATCGAATGAAAAATGGTACCCGAAATTCTTTTGGATGGCACGGAACCTTTGGGCCACGCCCATTCTATATGGCATGGGTTGTCCGCCAAGGGTAATCTACGATCAAAAAATGAAGTTAGGAAAAAGCTATATGTTGGTGGCCAACCATACTAGTATGTTGGACATTATGTTAATGCTCTATGTAAGTGAAAATCCTTTTGTTTTCGTAGGCAAAAAGGAATTGGTAAAGATTCCCGTATTCGGGTTTTTCTATAAAAGGGTATGTATAATGGTGGACCGGGAAAGTACCCAAAGTAGAACGGGGGTTTATCGAAGGGCGCAACGAAGATTAAACCAAGGATTAAGTATCTGTATTTTCCCCGAAGGTGGTGTTCCAGACGATGAAAACATAATTCTTGACAATTTTAAGGACGGGGCCTTTAAAATGGCCATAGCCCATAAAATACCACTAGTTCCTATTACGTTCTATGACAATAAAAAACGTTTTTCATTTACCTTCTTCAGTGGCGGCCCAGGTACGGTCAGGGCAAGGGTACATGAGTTTTTTGAAACGGGAATCTTGTCAGAAGAGGATAAAAGCACTTTACGTGAGGAGGTACGTGACATCATTTATAATGACCTTATTTCTTCTGGCCGTTAAATCCCCTTATTAAAATTTAAAACTAAGGCCACTATATACTCCAACAGTATAGGGATTAAAAGTGCCGTCCACATTGGAAAAGGTATTCAATTGATACTTGAATACAGGTTCGATATTCAATCTTAGTTTTGGTGAAAATTGATATCCAAGCCCTAATCCAAAATTGGCGCTAAAGTTTAGGTCGTTTACATTATTGGCTTCACCTATCTGCGTGGTCAAATTCCCAGAGGTTAAATCCACTTCATTTTCCACAAGGAACAAGGAGCTAACTCCGCCAATTATATGTACACCAAACTTTTTGTTGACCAAGGCGTAACTTAGCTCTACCGGTACCTCCAAATAACCCAATTGCTGTGCCATTACACCTGATCTATTGGCAGTTCTTGCCGATACATCAAAAGATTTGCTTCCTGAATTTAGGGTGGCGTTATTCGCCGATACTACCAGGTTTTCCGCAGTTCCGGCATAATCAATATTGGCAATGCGATTCTGGCTTGAGGCTGAAAGGGATGAGGTAAAAAACACGTCATTGGTATCGTAGCCGTAATCTACCTTGTGCACCCCCGACCTAACGGATAACTTGGGACTTATTTCATAAGCTACGGATAGTCCATAACTTAGATTGATATTTCCGGATTTTGAATTCCCACTGAACATTGGGCTTACAGGAGAACCTTTTCCCAGAGCATCAAAATAGACTGGGGCAATACTAGGCCCGGCGGACCACCGATTAACGGAACTCTTAGCCTCTACGATTCCTTCCTTCTCTATATCCTTGATTTCATCGTACAAGGATTTTTTGCCTTCAAGCTTGTTAGCCTCCTTCTTATTATCGGTATTAATCGATTCACTATCTGCTATTCCATTCTCATTATTTGTAATCGAATTTGCCTCTTCATTGTTGGGTATTGTTTCCTCCACATTGTTATTTTCAATAGCGGCAATTCCAGAATCCTGACCTTCTTTGGTATCGCTTGTGTTTTTGGAAATGGCATTCTGCGCAGAGACTTTCTCGTCAGCCTGAACTGTCATATTCGTTTTGGTAGAATTGGAATGGATCGAACCCTTCTTTTGGTTACTGTTGGCTATTCCATTTTCAAGGGAGTTGATAGAATTTTTCCCATCCTTTTCCACCATGGTATTTTGTTGCAACGTTTCGTTCCTATTTTCGATTTCCACTGCATTTTCAGTATTTGTAACTTTTGTATTATCCTTGCTAGAATTCAAGGAGTCTTCAATTGATTTGGAATCACTGTTGGTATTCTCTATATCTGTAACACCATTAGTATCTGGGTCGATACTGTCTTCAAATGGATTAAATACTAATAGACCCATAATGAGGACAGCTGCCACACCTCCCAATTGCCACCACAATGGAAGAATTCTTTTCTTTTTCCTTTTGTCCAAGGAGGCCTCAATGGTATGCCATACCTTTTCGTCCGGTGTTTCCTCAAAACCTTTGAATTTTTCTTGGAAAAATTCGTCTAAATGCTTCTTACTCATTTTTCAAAACTCATTTTTCTACGTATCCCCAACGGGATCATAAACAATTTCCTATTACGATCATCAACCCAATAATGGATTGAGATATTTTACTTTCAATTTTTTCCCTTAACAACATTCTTGCACGTGCAAGATTGGATTTGGAGGTTCCAACGGAAGTACCCAGTAACTCACTAATTTCATTATGGCTGTAACCGTCCAACACGTACAGGTTAAAGGTTGCCCTATATTTATTGGGTAATTCTTGTATATACCCCAATAATGTTTGGAGTCCAATATCCGAATAATCGGATTCCAAGGTCACTTCCTCCGGGGTATTTTCGTTGACCAAGCTTAAATACTCTTCCCGTCTATATTTCTGTAATACAGTGTTAATGGTAATTCTTTTGATCCAACCTTCAAAAGACCCCTTGGACTTGTATTGACCAATTTTCTCAAAAATGGTCATAAAGCTATCATGTAGGTTGTCCTCTGCTTCAGTTTTATTACGGGAATATTTTAAGCAAATACCAAATAGAACCCCTGCATATTGCTTATACAGTTGTTCTTGGGCCTTTCGATCGCCCTTTTTACATCTATCTACCAGTTCTTCCAGCAACAAATCTGTTGGTTATGTTTTTTGCATCTAGTTCACGGGCACTACCAATTCTAAAAACTCCGGTTCGCCTTCGCTATTTTCCCCTTGATAAAATCTAAAGGTGTAAGGCTGGTCGTACTTTACTATAAAATTGAACGAAGCTTCCTCTTGGGTTACCACTTGGGTACAAGATACCAAATCTGTCATTGCAACACCTACGGCAACCACATTTCTTACCGTAATGTCTTCTTTGGTCACATCAAATCCTTCATATTGGGTACATCCATCCGGTATAGAATAGGTCACGTTTATCTTATACGTTTCGTTAAGATTGAACGACTCCGGCAATTCCACACTTTCAATGGGTAATGACGTGAAATAGAAGTTGGTTTCATCTTCTTCAAGGGAACAGCCTCCTAATATAAAAGTAAATAAAGCAACCACTAGGGTATATTTCTTTATCATCCTTACAATCTCTTTTATAAGAAAGATGAAAATGTACTCTAATGGTTGCGTTTTAACCCTATTTTTTAGGGGTGGAGATGTTTTACTCGTTCAAGGGACTGGATGGGAATATATTTTGTATTCGAACGAAACACCTTCTTTGAAACTAACGGCATTTAAATAGACCTAGTCTATTTATTGACCGCGTTGATGGCATCCCGTATTTTTCCATCAAGTTCTTCCAATAATTCCGGGTTGTCCAGTAAGAGCGTTTTTACCGCATCCCTTCCTTGCCCTAGTTTGGTGTCCCCGTAGCTGAACCAGGAACCACTCTTTTTAATGATTTCATATTCAACCCCAAGATCAATAATTTCTCCCACTTTGGAGATTCCCTCCCCGTACATAATATCAAACTCTGTGGTCCTAAATGGTGGGGCCACTTTGTTTTTGACCACCTTTACACGGGTTTTGTTACCTTGAACGTTACCGTCCGTATCCTTTATTTGGGTGGAACGTCTAATGTCCAAACGAACGGAAGCGTAAAACTTAAGGGCGTTACCTCCGGTAGTTGTTTCCGGGTTCCCGAACATAACCCCGATTTTTTCACGCAATTGGTTGATGAAAATTACGGTACAATGTGTTTTACTTATGGAACTTGTTAGTTTCCTGAGTGCTTGGGACATCAAACGGGCATGCAGACCCATTTTGGAATCCCCCATTTCGCCTTCAATTTCACTTTTAGGGGTGAGTGCGGCAACAGAATCGATAATGACTATGTCAATTGCCCCTGAACGAATCAGGTTGTCCGCTATTTCCAAAGCTTGTTCCCCATTGTCTGGTTGGGAAATAATTAAATTATCTATATCGACACCCAATTTCTGGGCATAAAAGCGGTCAAAAGCATGTTCTGCATCAATAAAGGCGGCGATACCTCCCTTTTTTTGGGCTTCTGCAATTGCATGTAAAGTAAGCGTTGTTTTACCAGAGGATTCCGGTCCGTAAATCTCTATGACACGTCCTCTTGGATATCCGCCAACTCCCAATGCAATATCCAGGCCTAAAGATCCTGATGGAATAACTTCTACATCTTCAACAACGCTATCTCCCATCTTCATTACTGCACCTTTTCCATAGGTTTTGTCCAGTTTGTCAAGGGTTAGTTTTAGGGCTTTTAATTTGGCTTCTTTTTCAGAACTCATTTCTGTGTTTTTTAGGATCGCTAAATTAGTGTTTCTTTTCTTAAAAAAGAATATTCACTTTTATTACGCAACCATTTTCACCTTTTTATATCTATTAAAAAACATACGGGTAAATTAAGGATTTGTCCATTGTTTTTAGTGTTATTGGTTTTAATGGCCAATTCCTTGTATATAAACTAACTCAACTAATGCTGTGAAGAGGAAAGCAGGAATGGCCGAACAAAAAGTCCCGAATTATCGGGACTTTTTTTTGAAATAGCACTCCCTCGAACGTTACTTTAGGATTTTATATCTTTGCCGCTCAAAACTTGTTAACTTAAAATATTAGTATAGCATGCAACTGTACAATACCTTAAGTGCAAAGGAAAGAGCAGCCCTTATTGAAGAGGCCGGTCAGGAGCGCCTGACCATATCTTTCTATCAATATGCACACATTGGCAATCCTGCCATATTTAGAAATCATTTGTTTATTCATTGGAACGAATTGGACGTATTGGGACGTATTTATGTGGCCCATGAGGGAATCAATGCCCAGTTGTCCGTTCCCGCGGAAAATTTTCAACAGTTCAAGGATTTCTTGGACAGTATTACTTTTTTGAAAAATGTTCGGTTGAACATAGCTATAGAACAAGATAATATGTCCTTCTTGAAATTGAAGGTTAAGGTGCGTCATAAAATCTTGGCCGACGGTCTTAATGATAACACTTTTGACGTAACCAATAAAGGAGTCCATGTGGATGCCGAGAAATTCAATGAATTGATCGAGGACCCGGACACGGTGTTGGTAGACATGAGAAACCACTATGAAAGCGAAATAGGGCATTTTAAGAATGCAGTAACCCCTGATGTGGATACGTTTAGGGATTCCCTGGACATCATTGAAAAGGACTTGCAAGACCATAAAGAGGACAAGAAACTGGTCATGTATTGTACAGGGGGTATTCGTTGCGAAAAGGCAAGCGCCTATTATAAACATAAAGGATTTAAGCAGGTTTTTCAGTTGGAAGGTGGTATTATTGAATATGCAAGACAGGTAGAACAAAAGAAGCTAGAGAACAAATTTGTTGGCAAGAACTTTGTTTTTGATCACCGTCGGGGGGAGCGTATCAGTAATGACATTATATCCCAATGCCACCAATGTGGGGAGCCCTGTGATGATCATGTGAACTGCGCTAATGAGGCCTGTCATTTGTTGTTCATTCAATGTAAAAAATGCGCCCAGAAAATGAACAATTGCTGCTCGGAACACTGTATGGAAATACATGCCCTGCCCTATGAAGAACAAAAGGCACTTAGAAAAGGTAAGGTGGTGAGCAATAAAATCTTTAAAAAGGGAAGGTCAGAAGTGCTTAAGTTCAAGAAATAAGGATATTGTGTAATCGAAAATTTGGATGTTTCATCTACAAATGCGAAAAGGCCCCTCTTTTTTTCGCATATTATTTCATTATCTTTACAAGAAGATTTTTTATGAACCTAGTTTGAGGAATCCGTTTGGGATTTGTTCAAATCAATATATAAAATATGGGTTGTAGTAGTTGTTCTACCGGTAAGGATGGACAACCAAAGGGATGCAAGAATAACGGTACTTGCGGTACAGATGGTTGCAATAAATTAACTGTTTTTGATTGGCTTTCAAATATGTCGCTCCCCAATGGGGAAAGGCCTTTTGAGTATGTTGAAGTCCGCTTTAAGAACAGTAGAAAGGAATACTTTAAAAATACGGATAATCTAACCCTTTCCATTGGGGATGTCGTGGCTACTCAGGCACAGTCCGGCCATGACATTGGTATGGTTACGCTTTCAGGTGAGCTTGTTCGCGTACAGATGAAGCGAAAAAAAATAGACCCTTCCAAAGAAGAGCTACCTAAAATATATAGGAAGGCTACACAGAAGGATATCGACATCTGGCAAAAATGTAGGAACAGGGAAGAAGAAATAAAAAAAAGGTCAAGGGAAATCGCCATTATTTTAAAACTTCAGATGAAAATTTCGGATGTGGAGTTCCAGGGCGATGGTTCCAAGGCCACTTTTTACTACACAGCCGAAGACCGGGTAGATTTTCGACAACTTATAAAGGACATGGCCAAGGCCTTCGGAATACGAATAGAAATGCGGCAGATTGGCTACAGACAGGAAGCTCAGCGTTTGGGAGGTATCGGTTCTTGTGGAAGGGAATTATGTTGTTCTACATGGTTAACGGATTTTAGGTCCGTAAGTACCTCGGCGGCACGCTACCAGCAGCTTTCCCTGAACCCTCAAAAATTGGCGGGGCAATGTGGAAAATTAAAATGTTGCCTCAACTACGAATTGGATGTTTATTTGGACGCCCTTAAAGATTTTCCTGCACAGGACACCAAGCTCTTTACGGAAAAGGGAATAGCATTCTGCCAGAAAACGGATATTTTCAAGGAGCTTCTATGGTTTTCCTATAAAGATGACCCCTCCAATTGGCATGTTTTGTCAAAAGACCAAGTAAATGAAATCCTTGAAAAAAACAAGAGAAAAGACAAGGTTCCCAGTCTGGAAATTTATGCCGTGGACAATATTGTCGAGGATAAAGTAGTTTTTGAAAATACAGTCGGTCAAGATAGCCTTACCCGTTTTGATAGGCCAAAGAAGAAATCCAAAAGAAACAGGAACCGCAATAGAAAAAAGAACACGAGTAAAAACAGAAAACCAAATAGGAGCAAAAACAATGCGTAATTATCTTTTTTTTGGGTTTGCCTTTATCTTGCTTTCTTCATGTAATACCAATGTGGTAACTACGGAATATAAAAGCTTGCCTGGTGCTGTTTGGAACAAGGACGATGTTTTGGAGTTCAGTTTTTCGGAAACAGATACCGTACAGGAATACAACATGTACATTAACGTTAGAAACGATAATAACTTTCCGTATAGCAACCTGTACTTAATAACTTCACTAAACACTCCAGAGGGAGAAGTATTACAGGATACCTTGGAGTATGACATGGCACTGCCGGATGGTACCTGGTTGGGTAAAGGGACAGGAAGTTTAAAGGAGAATAAATTATGGTATAAGGAAAACATCGTTTTTCCGACTTCTGGCGTATATACATTAGAAGTTTCGCATGCAATGCGAAAAAACGGTAATATACAGGGCATCATGGCATTGGAAGGTATTACCGATGTAGGATTGGAAATAACAAAAAGTAATCCCTAAGCTAATGGCAAAAGCAGTAAAAAAGAAAAGCAATCCTGGCTTTTCCAAATACATCAAATGGTTCTGGATCTTATTTGTTTCCGGAGTATCCATCGTCGCACTTATATTTCTTTCTGCTTCATGGGGACTTTTTGGAGAATTGCCTCCTTATGAGTATTTGGAAAACCCGCAAACCAACTTGGCCTCTCAGATTATCTCATCCGATGGGGATTTATTGGGAAAGTTTTATTTGGATGATAACCGTACGGATGTAAAATATGAAGATCTTCCGGAAAACCTGGTAAACGCCTTGGTAGCTACCGAAGATGCTCGCTTTCAAGACCATTCAGGAATTGATTTTAGGGGAACGGTAAGGGCATTTTTCTTTTTGGGCACTAGGGGTGGAGCCAGTACGATAAGTCAACAGTTGGCTAGACAGCTTTTTGTAGGGGTACGGTCTAGAAGTAAGTTGGACGCCTTAAAGCAAAAAGTAAAGGAGTGGGTCTTGGCGATAAGGTTGGAACGTAGCTATACCAAGGAGGAAATCATCAGTATGTATTTTAATATTTATGATTTTGGGAATAATGCAGATGGTATCCGCTCTGCGGCCCGGATTTATTTTGGCAAGGAACCCAAAGATTTAAAGATTGAGGAATCCGCTATGTTGGTGGGTATGTTCAAAAACTCGTCTTTATTTAATCCCCTTCGAAGGGAGGAAATGGTTAAAACGCGAAGAAATGTTGTACTGGCCCAGATGGCCAAGTATGACTATATAACCGAACAGGAGAAAGATTCACTGCAGGCGTTGAAAATGGATATCAATTACAATCCGGAGAACCACCGTGAAGGGCTGGCCACTTATTTTAGAATGTATTTGCAGCGTTTCATGAAGAATTGGATCGATAAAAATCCAAAACCTGCCTTACCTGGAGAACGGGACAAATGGAACATCTATTTGGATGGCCTAAAAATATATACTACCATAGATTCCAAAATGCAAGCCAATGCGGAAGAGGCGGTATACGAGCATATGGCGAATTTACAGGCGGAATTCTTTAATCAAAATACACCGGACAAGAACCCAACCACTCCTTTCTTGGATTTGACACCAGAGGAGACCGACCGAATTATGGAACGAGCTATGAAAAACTCGGACCGATGGAGAGAAATGAAAGCGGCGGGTAAATCGGAAGAAGATATTAGAAATTCCTTCACCAAAAAGACGGAGATGACGGTCTTCGATTGGAAAAGTGATACCCGGGAAAAGGATACCATAATGACACCTCTGGACTCCATCCGATATTATAAAACTTTTTTAAGGGCGGGCATGATGTCTATGGAGCCACAAACTGGACATGTAAAGGCTTGGGTAGGTGGCATCAATTACAAACATTTTCAGTATGACAATGTAATTCAAGGAACCAGACAAGTAGGGTCTACCTTTAAACCTTTCGTTTATGCGGCGGCCATTGACCAGTTGAGACTTTCCCCCTGTGATAAATTGCCGGACACAGAATATTGGATTGAAGCTGGAAAACATGGGAATATGGAAGCTTGGGGTCCAAGAAATTCTAATTATAAATTTACCGGGGAAGAAATGACTTTGAAATATGCTTTGGCCAATTCAGTTAATACCATAACCGCACAATTGATAGACAAAGTGGGACCTAAATCCGTAGTGACCATAGCCAAGAATTTAGGAATTTCTGGAGATATTCCAGAGGTGCCCTCCATTGCTTTGGGAACCTTGGATGCCAATGTATATGATATGGTAGGAGCTTATGGTGCGTTTGCAAATCAGGGCGTTTACGTAAAACCTGTAATGGTAACAAGAATTGAGGATAAGAATGGAACGGTGTTGTACGAATATGTTCCGGAAACCAAGGATGTTTTGGGCAAGGATGTTTCCTATGCCATGATCGATTTAATGAAGGGGGTAACACAAAGTGGCTCAGGTGCGAGGTTAAGGCATAGTGGAGCCAAGAACAATACTGTTTACAAAGAAATTATCACTGGCTATCCATACGAATTTACCAATCCTATTGCGGGTAAAACCGGGACTACACAAAACAATAGTGATGGCTGGTTTATGGGAATGGTGCCTAATTTGGTTACTGGTGTTTGGGTAGGTGGTGAGGAACGATCTATCCATTTTGATAATGTTTTATACGGACAGGGAGCTTCCATGGCCTTGCCTATTTGGGGGTTATACATGAAAAAGAATTATGCGAATGAGGATTTAGGCATTTCCAAAGAAGATTTTGAAGAACCTGAAAATATGTCCATTATAACAGATTGTGCCAAATTTGAGGAAGATAAGCCGCAAGATACTGATATTGAGAACGACTTGGACGATTTGGATTTTTAACAAGAAATCAATTATTTAATTTTTAAAAAAGCCCCGGGAATGACTGGGGCTTTTTTATTTTTTCAATTTAAAAGCCTTATTTTAGTAATATAACATGTAAAGCATATTATGATCAGGAAAACGGTATCTAATGTTGAAGAGGCCCTTAAAGGGGTAAAGGATGGAATGACCTTTATGTTAGGGGGATTTGGCCTTTGTGGAATTCCGGAAATGGCCATTGCTGAATTGGTACGATTGGGTATAAAAAGCATTACCTGTATCTCCAATAATGCGGGAGTAGACGACTTTGGCCTGGGACTTTTACTTCAAAAACATCAGATCAAAAAAATGATTTCGTCCTATGTAGGAGAGAATGATGAATTTGAACGGCAAATGTTAAGTGGGGAACTTGAGGTTGAGCTAACGCCACAGGGGACCTTGGCCGAAAAATGTCGGGCGGCGCAAGGAGGCTTCCCAGCATTTTATACGCCTGCTGGGTATGGAACTGAGGTTGCAGAGGGGAAGGAGACCAGGGAATTCAATGGCAAGATGTATGTTTTGGAGGAGGCTTTTAAAGCCGATTTTGCATTCGTCAAAGCTTGGAAAGGGGATGAAGCAGGGAATTTAATTTTCAAGGGGACGGCACGGAATTTTAACCCTTGCATGTGCGGAGCGGCAAAGATAACCGTAGCCGAGGTAGAGGAATTGCTACCTGCAGGATCTCTGGACCCCAATCAAATCCATGTTCCCGGAATTTTTGTCCAACGAATCTTTCAGGGAAAAGGGTATGAGAAACGAATTGAACAACGAACCGTAAGAAAAAGAGACTAAAAGATGTTGGATAAGAACGGAATCGCAAAACGAATTGCAAAAGAGGTAAAGGACGGCTATTATGTAAACCTAGGAATTGGAATTCCTACATTGGTGGCCAATTTTGTTAGGGATGATATCAGTGTTGAGTTCCAAAGTGAGAATGGAGTTTTGGGAATGGGTCCGTTTCCCTATGAGGGCGATGAAGATGCCGATGTCATCAATGCCGGAAAGCAAACCATAACCACCCTTCCAGGGGCTTCCTTTTTTGATTCTGCCACAAGTTTTTCAATGATTCGCGGACAACATGTGGACTTAACCATATTAGGAGCTATGGAGGTTGCGGAAAACGGTGATATTGCCAATTGGAAAATTCCGGGCAAAATGGTCAAGGGTATGGGTGGTGCCATGGATCTGGTTTCTTCCGCAGAACATATTATCGTAGCGATGATGCATACCAACAGGGCAGGAGAGTCTAAATTGCTTAAAGCATGTTCGCTTCCCCTTACTGGGGTAAAATGTGTAAAGAAGATAGTTACCAATTTGGCCGTTTTGGAAGTAGGGCCGGAGGGCTTTATTTTATTGGAAAGAGCACCCAGGGTAAGCGTAGATGAAATCAAGGCCGCAACAGAGGGCAATTTAATTATCAACGGGCAGGTCCCTGAAATGAAAGTGGATTAGGGGTTTCTTGCTAGAGTTATGTTTTATCGATGAATGGAATCCTCTATGATAATTCACAACGATCTTGAATAGCTTCACAACAAATATTCGGGATTAAGTTGCCTTTGTAATTATATTTACAAAATCGATAATAAACCCAAAGTAACCACAAAATTTAACCCAAAATGGAGTCCCAAAATTACGTTCCTCAAGAGGAAAAAGTACAAGTCTATCACAACGATTTTCTAAGTGGTATTGTACGTTTGACCAAAAAGCTTTTCATGCTTTAAGTCAAAAAATTAAAAAAAGAAAAGAGCAACTTTCCCCAGGTTGCTCTTTTTTGTTTAATAACCTCTGCTATAAGTTTTTGGGACTACATAGCTTTTCAATTAAGTACTTAAAACGAAAATAAGGACTGCTTCTAGCCAACCTTTGTACAATTATAGACAGAGGTGCCAAATAATCGTAAATAACAATTTTAACTGATTACACCACAATGAAAATAGATTTTGCCACAAAAATAAAAATGTAAGAAAAAGATTACATATTTTTGATTTGAAGTTAAAAAGTGAATCCCAAATCACCCTAAACTTAACCTATTTATGAAATCTCTGTTTAGTTCCCTTTTGCTGCTGTTGTTATTGGTTTCCTGTTCCAAGATCGAGGAAAATAATGACCCTGTAATTGGAATTTGGAAGAATGATGTTAAATCGGCCATGAATAATAATAAAATGGTAATAGATAAGGAGGAATGGATTTTCAATGATGTATACCTGGGAAGATTCCATGGTTACCGGAATGATGAGGTCACTTATTTAACGGATTTTAAATGGACCATTGATGGAAATATTTATACCATTTCATATCCCGGGACTGACTTTCCTGAGGATAGGGTGCAAATGATAGAGGAAGATAGCATTACCTACCTTACCTATCTATCTGGGAAACCCTTTGCGATAAGACAAAATTGAATTAGTACAAATACAAAAAAACTTAACCTACTTATGTTTCAAAGTTTATACAAATACAAACCTGTTCTTATGGAAAAACCTAAATCTGAAGTTGCCATTTTTACGAAGGGTTTTATGAGGCTTATAAAGAAGCTTTTTTCCTTTTAAGGAGGAACACTAAAAATCCAAGGAAGGAGCAAAGAGATTTGCTCCTTTTTTATTTCCATTAACAGAAGGAAATTCCCTCTAAATATCCCTATTTTTATATTCTTCTGAGGAAGTAGCTATTTCCAATTAATATATTTTTTATGAAGATACATTTTGTATACGCCGTTTTTTGTTTGTTGATCATCAATATAGTTTCTGCACAAGAGACCAATATTTCGAAATTGAAGATTGAAGATATTATGAAGGGCGATGATTTTATTGGTCATAGACCTTCCAATGTTTTTTGGGGAACAGATCATTCCTCAATCTATTTTGATTGGAATCCGGATATGGCATTTAGCGATTCCCTTTACCGTTATGATCTAAATAAAAATGATATCAAGAAGGTGGATTATTTGGACGCTATAGCACTCCCATCCAACAGAAGAATAGACCACCCATCCCAAGATAAAGCGGTTTATTCCAATAATGGGGATATATTTATTTTGGATAAGTCTACCTCTAAAATACTGGCCATTACGAATACCAAGGAAAGAGAGTCCAATCCTCATTTTACCGATGATGGAAAAAAAGTTGCATTTGTCAATGGTGAGAACATTTATACTTGGGATTTGGCCAATGGTACACTGGAACAAATAACAGATTTTGTTGAAAAGATTGGGGAAGAGCCAAAAAGAAGCAATAAAGATGAATGGCTTTATCAGGATCAGCTAGAGCTTTTTGGAGTACTTCGTGAAAGGAAGGAAAAGAAGGACTTGGGAGAAAGCATCAGTAAAAAAATGGATGACCTTGAGCCGTTGCCTTTAGAAATAGGCGGTAAGCAAGTAATCAATCAGACGGTTAGTCCAAACGGTCGGTTTGTGACCTATGTACTGATGGACATGCCAAAAAATAAAAGAACCATGGTGCCCCATTTTGTTACGGAATCGGGCTATACTGAAGAGCAAACGACCAGAACAAAGGTAGGTGACGAACTTCCCACCTACGAAATGTTCGTGTATGATACTAAAGCGCACACAAACTATCCGGTTGTATTGGATAGCTTGGAAGGGTTGAACGATGTTCCGGAATTCATGAAGGATTATCCTGATAAAACCTATGAAAATAAAAATCCAATAGGTAGGATAGGAAGCCCAACTTGGCATCCTAATGGCAATAAGGCCATTTTGGACATACAGGCCAGTAATTATAAAAATAGATGGATTGTATTGTTGGATGCCAAAACCGGAACTATTACCCAACTAGACCGTCAACATGATGAAGCTTGGATTGCCGGTCCAGGAATCACAGGGTGGTTCAACGGAGGAGATTTAGGCTGGATGCCCGATGGGAAAAGTATTTGGTATAAATCCGAAAAAACAGGATATGCCCATCTATATACTATGGATATGGATGGAAAAAACAAAAAGACTTTGACTTCCGGCGATTTTGAGATTTACGACCCCTTTATTTCCAAGGATAAAAAACGCTGGTATTTTACGGCGAACAAAAATCATCCAGGGGACCGTCAATTTTATACGATGCCGTTAAAAGGAGGTAAAATGCAACAATTGACCCAGTGGGAAGGGAGAAACGATGTAACGCTGTCGCCGGATGAAAAACAAATGGCCATCCTTTATTCGTATTCAAACAAGCCCACAGAACTTTATGTACAGAAAAATCCCGTGTATGGAAAAAGCGGCGACCCCGTGAAAATCACCGAATCCAATACGGAAGCCTTTAATGCCTACTCATGGAAGGACCCTGAAATCATTACTTTTTCAGCCGCTGATGGGGCCAATGTTCATGCGAGGCTTTACACCCCGGATAAGGACGTAAAGAATAATGCAGCAGTGATTTTTGTGCACGGTGCAGGCTATTTACAAAATGCACATAAGTGGTGGAGCTCTTATTACCGGGAATATATGTTTCACAATTTATTGGTGGATAATGGATATACCGTATTGGATATTGACTATCGTGGAAGTGCCGGTTACGGTAGGGACTGGCGTACGGGGATCTACCGTCACATGGGTGGCAAGGATCTATCAGATCAGGTAGATGGTGCCAAATATCTGGTGGAGAATTATGGTGTGGATTCAAATAAAATTGGGATATACGGAGGTTCTTATGGAGGGTTTATCACTCTAATGGGTATGTTCAATGCACCCGAAACCTTTAGTGCGGGTGCGGCCATTCGTTCTGTGGGGGATTGGGCGGCCTATAATCATGGCTATACGGCCCATATTTTGAATACGCCTGTGCAGGACAGTTTGGCTTATAAACGTAGTTCTCCTATCTATTTTGCCGAAGGTTTGGAAGGCCAACTTCTCATTCTTCATGGAATGGTAGACGATAATGTGCATTTTCAGGATATGGTACGTTTGTCGCAGCGATTAATCGAGCTGGGTAAGGAGAATTGGGAAATGGCGGTGTATCCCGTAGAACGTCATGGTTTTGTAGAACCGAGCAGTTGGACGGATGAATACAAACGCATCTTTAAGCTCTTTGAGGAAACGCTGACGGACTAAACAGTAGGACAAATGAATTTGGAGTTTGTACCCTCTGAAGCATTACATTTGGAGATATTGGTGGAGGTCTCAAAATCTACCTTCCGGTCTGCTTTTGAGAAACAAAATAACCCCGAGGATTTTAAGACATATTTGGATCAAGCTTTCTCCAAGAAAAGGCTGTGTGAGGAAATGGCAAACCCCAATATGCATTTTTACTTTGTTTATTTGAATGGGGAGTTAGCTGCTTACTTTAAGCTTAACTTAAACGATGCCCAAACTGATATAAAGCGTGAAGATAGCATGGAGCTGGAACGAATCTATGTATTGGACAAATTTCAGGGAAAGCAATTGGGAAAACATATTTTGAATTGGGTCAAAAGTAAGGCCAGTGAATATAAAAAGGAGTTTATTTGGCTGGGAGTCTGGGAGAAGAATGAGCATGCTATTGCATTTTATGAAAGAAATGGTTTCGGTAAATTCGGGACACATCCCTATTACATTGGTAATGATAAACAGACGGATTGGTTAATGCGGTTGGATATAGATTGATTTTTTCTAAATGATTAAAACTTTGAATATATGAAAAGGAACTTGATACTAATATTATGCTTATCCAGTTTTATGGTTGGTGCACAGGACTATTACTTTCCGGAACGGAATGCGAACTGGGAAGAAAAGGCACCAAAGACGTATAAGATAAATGAAGCGAAGCTCGATGAAGCACTGACATTTGCCATGGAGAATGAATATTCAGGTTCTCGGGATTTAAGAATAGCTATTTTAAAAGGGTTTGAAAAGGAACCTTTTCATAAAATCCTAGGTCCTACCAAAAAACGGGGCGGACCTGCGGGAATGATACTTAAAAATGGGTACATCGTGGCCCAATGGGGCGATGTAAAACGGGTGGATATGACGTTTAGTGTCACCAAAAGTTTTTTGAGTACTACAGCGGGCTTGGCGGTGGACCACGGTTTGATAAAATCCACTAAGGATAAGGCTTCGGATTATATCTGGGATGGCACTTTTGATGGGGAACATAATTCCAAAATTACCTGGGAACATTTGTTACAGCAGAATTCGGCTTGGTCTGGAGCGTTATGGGGTGGTAAGGATTGGGCGGATCGTCCACCCAGTGAAGGTGGCATAGACGATTGGAAGTTTGAAAAGCCTAAGGAACCAGGTACTTTTATGGAGTACAACGATGTGCGTGTCAATGTACTCGCTTATGCGTTGACCCATGTTTGGAGAAAACCTTTGCCACAGGTGTTAAAGGAAAACATTATGGACCGTATTGGTGCGAGTACTACTTGGAGGTGGTATGGATATGACCATGCATGGACGGAAATCGATGGGATTAACATGAAATCCGTAACGGGTGGAGGTCATTCTGGAGCAGGTCTATTTATCAACACAGAGGACATGGCCCGCTTTGGACTGTTATTCTTAAATAATGGTAAATGGAAAAATGAACAACTAATAAGTGAGAATTGGATTCGGCAGGCCATAACGCCATCTACTCCAAATGCCAATTATGGATATATGTGGTGGTTGAACCAAAAGGGAAATAGACATTGGGAAGGATTATCAGAGAACATCTATTATGCGGCTGGTTTTGGAGGTAATTTTATTGTTATAGACGAAGAAAATGACATGGTGGTAGTTACCCGGTGGTTGGAACCGAATAAAATTGGCGAGTTTATGGACAAAGTAAACGCGGCACTGAATTAAAGACCATTTAAAATATCCAAAGCTTTGGATAAGGTATCTTCTGTTTTTGCAAAACAAAACCGAAGTACTTTATCGTCCCTATGATTTACATTGAAAGAAGAAATGGGAATGCTGGCCAACTTATCTTCCAAAATCAATTTTTTTGCAAATTCCTCGTCAGCTTGCTGGGTGAGTTGCGTGTAGTCCAATAGCTGAAAATAAGTTCCTTCCGACGGCACAAACCTGAACTTTTTTGGATCTAGATTTTCTAAAAAATAATCCCGCTTTTGTTGATAAAAGGTATTGAGTTCCAAATAGTGTTTCGGTCTTTTTAAATATTCGACCAAGGCTCTCTGCACGGGATGGTCCACACAGAAAACGGCAAATTGGTGGATTTTTCTGAATTCATCCATTAATGGTTTGGGAGCGGCGCAGTATCCTATTTTCCAACCCGTAACGTGGAAGGTTTTGCCAAAGGAGGCACAGACAAAACTTCGTTCAGCCAAGTCTGTAAACCTAGAAACGCTTTGATGTTCCTTTCCATCAAAAACAATATGTTCGTAGACCTCGTCGCTCAATACCAATATATTGGTAGGTCTTACTATTTCCTGTAACCGAAGTAAATCTTCCTCCTTAAGGATTTTCCCACTGGGATTATGGGGCGTATTAATAACTATCATCCGTGTTTTAGGTGTAATCTTTCTCTTAAAAAGATTCCAATCAATAGCATACCCATCCTTGCTCATTTGTATGAGCACAGGGATACCCCCGTTAGCTTCAATTGCAGGTTCATAACAGTCATATGCAGGCTTAAAAACGATTACCTCGTCACCTGGATGCACAAAGGTGGATATGGCGGTAAAGATGGCCTGGGTAGCGCCAACGGTAACTGTGATTTCGGTTTCCGGATGATATTGATGACCATGCAACGCTTCAATTTTTTCTGAAATAATCTCCCTTAAACCATAATATCCCTGCATTGGGGCATATTGGTTATGGCCCATAACCATAGCTTGGTTGACCAAGGAAATAAGCTTAGCATCCGCCTCAAAATTTGGAAAGCCTTGGGACAGGTCAATTGCCCCATGCTTTCTGGCCAAGTTTCCAACCGTAGTAAAAATAGTAGTTTTTACATGGGGAAGCTTGGATTCAAATACATTATTAGAAATCATCTTTATAAAAATAGAAATAAAAAAGCCCGGGTACTAACCCAAGCTTTAATAAACAACTAAACTAAAAATTAAGCATGTTGCTCTTTATGTTTCCCTTCCTTAATTTCCTCGATTAACTTGGAGTTAAAGGCTGGTAAGTCATTAGGATTTCTACTGGTTACAAAACCATCATCCACAACAACTTCTTTATCCACCCATTTTGCTCCTGCGTTGATTAAATCGTCCTTAATTGAGTGGAAGGAGGTCAAGGTTCTACCTTTTACCACGTCAGCACTAATAAGTAACTGAGGGGCGTGGCAAATGGCCGCTACAGGCCTTTTCATTTTAAAGAAATCCCTAACAAATATCAAGGCATCTTCGTTTCTCCTCAAAGTATCAGGGTTTATTACGCCGCCTGGCAGCATCAAGGCATTATATTCGTCTGCCTTTACGTCATTCAGGTTTCTATCAACTTTGTAACTGTTAGACCAGTTACCATTTGCCCAACCTTTGATTTCTCCATTTTCAGGACTTACGATATCTACTTTAAAACCTTCTTTCTCCATAGCTTCTTTTGGAGATTTTAATTCACTTTCTTCAAATCCATTTGTTGCTAAAATTGCAATCCTCTTCATTATATTTTAATTTTTAGGTTAAACTTTATTTCACTACTTAATATAAGGAAATAAAGGCTAAATATCCGTTAATGCCTTATTAAATAGGGGGGTTCAAAGGTTAAGCTTGTCTTAACGGAACTTATTTTAATTTCGGTCATCGACCTTGTTCAAATGGTTAAGAACCAATTGCAGACATTTTTCCAGTTCTTTTTTTACTTCACTTTCCCAGAACCTGAAGATGGTATAACCTAATTGCTCCAATGCTTCGTTCACTTCTTCGTCGCGCTGCATGTTACGTTCAATTTTTGCAATCCAAAATTCACGGTTGGTCTGGATTTTTGGCTTTCTGTCTTCCCAATTGTAACCATGCCAATATTCCCCATCGATAAAGATGACCGTTTTGTATTTGTTCAAGGCGATATCTGGCTTTCCTATCAATTTTTTATAATCTACCCGATACCTGTATCCGGCAGCATATAAAGCTCTTCTGAACGCCATTTCTGGCTTGGTGTTTTTGCCACGTATTTTGCTCATGATCTTCGATCGTTGAGGCGTGGTATAAAAACCAGACTCCTCATTAAATCTTGGGACCTTAATACGTTCTTCGGAATATTTTTTGGACATCCCTTAAAAATAAAAAATCCCATTTCATTCGAAATGGGATTTAAACATATTTTATGACTTTATAATTAGTCCTTGATATTCGCAAAAAGGTATTCTCTGTTCATACGTGCAATATTCTCCAAGGAAATTCCTTTAGGGCATTCTACCTCGCATGCACCTGTATTGGTACAGTTACCAAATCCTTCCAAATCCATTTGGGCCACCATATTTTTAACCCTATCAACAGCTTCAATACGCCCTTGGGGCAATAATGCATATTGTGAGACTTTGGCACCTACGAACAACATAGCTGATGCATTTTTACAACTTGCAACACAAGCACCACAACCAATACAGGTAGCCGCGTCCATGGCCTCATCGGCAGCATGTTTTGAAATAGGAATAGCATTGGCATCCTGGGTATTACCGGATGTGTTTACCGAAATATAACCTCCGGCATGCTGTATACGGTCAAAAGAACTACGGTCCACAACCAAATCCTTGATTACGGGAAATGCCTTTGCCCTAAAGGGTTCAATGGTTATGACATCACCATCCTTGAACATGCGCATGTGCAATTGGCAGGTAGTAACACCTCTATCGGGGCCATGGGCCTCGCCATTGATGAACATGGAACAGGAACCGCATATACCCTCACGGCAGTCATGATCAAAGGCTACAGGCTCTTTTCCCTCGTTGATCAACTGTTCGTTAAGGACATCCATCATTTCTAGGAAGGACATGTGTTCGGATATATCGGAAACTTTATAATCGACCATAGAACCTTTATCCTTTGGTCCTTTTTGTCTCCAAATTTTTAATGTTAGATTCATAATAATTTCGTTTTGGTTGTTCGTTGTTCGTTGCTGGCTCAAATACACCAACAACTAGCAACCATCAACTACTTGTAACTTCTTTGTTTTAATTCTATTTCCTTGAACTCTAGCTGCTCTTTGTGCAAAATCGCTTCCGAAGGCTCACCTTTGTATTCCCAAGCGGAAACAAATGCGTATTCTGCGTCATTTCTTTTTGCTTCGCCTTTTTGTTCCCCGTCCTCTTCAACGGATTCTTCCCTAAAGTGACCACCACAGGATTCTTCACGTACTAAGGCATCTTTTGCGAACAATTCTCCCAATTCTAAGAAGTCGGCCACACGTCCAGCTTTTTCCAACTCACTGTTTAATTCATCAGCAGATCCGGGAACGCTTACATTCTTATAAAAATCCTCACGTAGCGCCTTGATTTCTTCTGCAGCTTCTTTTAGGCCTTCTGCATTTCTGGACATACCACACTTGTTCCACATGATATTCCCAAGTTTTTTGTGATAGTAGTCAACGGAATGGGTTCCCTTATTATTGATGAAGAAATCAATACGGTCCTTGACGGATTTTTCCGCTTCTTCAAACTCGGGTGTATCGGTAGGTATTTTTCCCGTTCTAATTTCATGGGATAGATAATCCCCTATGGTATAGGGTAGCACAAAATATCCATCGGCCAAACCTTGCATCAGAGCAGAAGCCCCCAATCGGTTAGCTCCATGGTCCGAGAAATTGGCCTCTCCAATCGCATAACATCCGGGAATGGTCGTCATCAGATTATAATCTACCCAAATGCCGCCCATAGTATAGTGTACCGCTGGATAAATCATCATAGGGGTTTCATAAGGGTTCTCGTCAACGATTTTCTCGTACATTTGGAATAGGTTACCATACTTGGCCTCTACAATTCCCTTTCCAAGTTCATAAATTTTTGCATCGCTAGGATTGCTGATACCATGTATTTTAGCCTGCTCCTTACCGTAACGGGAAATGGCCGAAGCAAAATCAAGATATACGGCCTCACCGGTAGCATTTACACCATATCCGGCATCACATCTTTCCTTGGCGGCCCTGGAAGCTACGTCCCTGGGCACTAGGTTACCAAAGGCCGGATAGCGTCTTTCTAGATAGTAATCCCTTTCGTCTTCGCTAAGATCCGTTGGTTTTTTACGTCCTTCACGAATGGCCTTTACATCTTCAATATTTTTGGGCACCCATATTCTACCGTCGTTTCTTAGCGACTCTGACATCAATGTCAATTTGGATTGATAATCCCCGGAACGTGGAATACAAGTGGGGTGAATTTGAGTATAACATGGATTGGCAAAGAAGGCCCCCTTTTTATGAATTTTCCATGCCGCGGTGGCATTGGACCCCATAGCATTAGTGGAAAGGAAATAAACATTTCCATATCCACCAGAAGCAATTACGACTGCATGTGCCGAATGTCTTTCTAGTTTTCCCGTGACCAAATCCCTTGCAATAATACCTCGTGCCTTTCCATCAACCTTAACCACATCCAACATTTCATGTCGGTTAAATGGTGTAATCTTACCTCTTGCAATCTGTCTATTCATTGCTGAATAAGCCCCAAGCAAAAGCTGTTGCCCGGTTTGCCCCTTTGCATAAAAGGTCCTGGAAACCAAAACCCCACCAAAGGAACGGTTGTCCAAAAGACCACCATAATCACGGGCAAAAGGAACACCTTGTGCCACACATTGGTCAATGATATTGGCAGACACTTCTGCCAAACGATATACATTGGCCTCCCTAGAGCGGTAATCACCCCCTTTGATAGTATCGTAGAACAACCTGTAAACAGAATCACCATCACCTTGGTAATTCTTGGCCGCATTGATACCACCCTGTGCTGCAATGGAATGCGCCCTTCGAGGTGAGTCTTGATAACAAAACGTCTTTACATTATATCCCAATTCTGCTAAGGTAGCAGCTGCGGAACCACCGGCAAGTCCCGTGCCTACAACAATAACATCTATATTACGTTTGTTGGCCGGGTTAACTAAATTGATATGGTCCTTATAATCGGTCCACTTCGTTTTCAATGGACCCTTAGGTACTTTTGAGTCTAATACAGACATAAGTATTTGGTATTATTAATGATTAAAAATGATGATAAAGAGCAATAATTATAAATCCTAAAGGCAAGAGGATTGCATATGCCTTACCAAAAGTTTGTAGCTTTTCCTTTCTCATAGAACTTGCACCTACCGACTGAAATGCAGAACTGAAACCATGCATTAAGTGTAGGGACAGAAACACAAATGCAATAACATAGGCGCCGACACGTAGTGGGCTAACAAATTTATGTGTTAACTCCTCATAATAGCGATAATCTCCGTCAGGCAATAAACCTGACATGTCACCCTGAATATATTTCGTGTTGATTTCTGGAATCCAGAAATCGATAAAATGTAAAATCAAAAAAGCCAAAATGGCCAGACCACTGTAAATCATATTCCTACTCATCCAAGAGGAGTTGGCACCACCATTGTTTCTTGCATATGATTTTACCCTCGCACTTCTATTTTTGGCCTCTAAGATGAAACCCATTACAAAGTGATAAACAACACCAAAGATCAGAATAGGCTGTAAAATATATTGTACTGCCCAGAAAGTCCCCATAAAATGAGAGGCCTCGTTAAAGGCTTCTGGACTAAAGACCGATAGAATGTTAATGGCAAAGTGTTGAAGTAGGAAAATCATTAAAAAAAAGGCCGAAAGTGCCATTGCATACTTTCTGCCAATCGAAGATTTAAAAAATCCGCTCATTAGTTGATTATTTTATTTACAAATTTACAGCACAAGGGAGTTATTAACAAGTTTTCAAGAACCTAAGTGTGCTTATTTAGACCCATTTTAAGAAGGCCTATTTATCTGTTTAAGATCAATCTTAAAAAACTATCATTATACGCATTTTTCTTAAACATAATATGTCCGTATCTAATCAAGATTCCTTGTAATTATCCTTTTCCTGATGGGTTAAAATGAGATATATTACGAAATACTCTAGGAATTGTGTAAAAGGTCTCAATTAAAAAAACTCAGGAAAAGAAATGGACTTTTGGCACAATGGATATAATTATTTTTAATCATTTAACATGATTGGAAAACTTTTCTTTTCCCTGATTGTTAATTTTTTCCATGGACCAAGTGATTGCCGCTTCAAGATCAGTAAATTGTCTTAGAGACTCCTTAAAGAACATTCGTTCCAAAACGATACTGGCAAAGCTACCTTGGGTGGCACCTACTACACTGTAGTATGCTAACTGATGTCTGTTTTTGTAGAACTTTAGCCATTCCGTCGGTACCACGGTATAACTATTTATCCGATTTGAAATGTATGCGATAGGCTTATTTTCCCCAAAAATTTCCTTGGCGGCATTAATTGCTTTGGAAGCCATATTCCAGTCAAAAACGATGCCTTCCTTCATTTCGGAGATAACCAATCCGTCAAAAAAATAAAATACGCCAAACTCAAATTCCCTGACTTCCACTATATTTTTAAAGAAGGGAATGTCCTTTACACGCTTCATAAGGTTATTTTTCAAAAGGGAACATAAATATAATGCTTATTTCGGCTTTTAACGGTTTAGCAACATATGATAAGAATTTTACACACTTCGGCGGATTTGATGAAGAAAAGGCTTTTAACCAAGATTTATTTCTCCATACTTTTAAGTTGTATTTCCAAGGCTTTCGTAGAAAGCTGAACCTCGATAAAGGACAGAATCAACGAAATCATTAGGGCCAGCAAGCTAACGCCAAAAACAAGATTGGCCCAAAACGATAACTGGACATAAATCAAGGACATGGTAATTACGGCAAGCAAAAAGCTGAAAATTGCCGTCGCCTGCATGTTTTTTATGATCGTCAAACGTTTTCGTAATTTTTGAACTTGTAACCCTACTGATTTTGAACCTGTTTCCTCAAATTTTTGATGAAGCTGCCTAATTAATGCGGCTATGGCCAGATATCTGGCGTTGTAGGCCAACATCGTCAGGGAAATGGCCGGAAACAGCAATGCGGGAATTCCTAGGGTTAGTTCCATTTTGTACGCACTATTTTTTTATTCAATTATAAAGGTGCTTTTTTCTGTTTTTCCATTCCCTGAAATTTCTACCTCATACGTTCCTTTGGGCAAATAAGTTTTACCGTCTTTAGCCTCTTCCAGCTTGGTTTTATGTTTTTGTAAATAATTGTTTTTTCCGTCTTTGGAAAAGGCCACATCAAAAGAGAGGATATTAATTCCTTTGTCCGCATTTGTTTCGGTTTGGCTTACAACAATACCATCTTCAGAAAGTACCTTGGCTTTAATCATACCAGGTGTTGAAGCATAGAATACAATATCAAGTCCGGGTGTATTGGGTTTTTGCCATTCGCTTCGTGCATTGCCCCATCGGTTTGAATATTCTATGTTTTCAAGGGGAAATACGTGTATTTTTTGATTCAGAATATCTGGGGTCATGGACTGCAATGGTGCGATACCCGCTTTATAGATTCCCCTTCCATGCGTTGCCACAACCAATTCCTGTGCTTCGGGCTGTATCACAAGGTCATGTACGGCTACATTGGGCATGCCGTTTTGAAAAGCTTCCCAAGTCTTTCCTTGGTTCAACGAGGCATACAAGCCATTATCCGTACCTACAAAAAGTAAATTTTCATTTGCGGTATCCTCAATAATTACATTAACCGGAGCGTCGGGTATGTTGGCAGTAATGGATTGCCAAGACTTCCCATAATCTTCGCTCTTAAATATATAGCTGGTAAAATCGTCGTAGCGGTAACCGCTGAGAGCGGCGTATACCCGTTCCTTTTTATGCTGGGATGCCACTACTTGAGCCACCCAAAGGGGGTGCCCCATATTTGTGCTGATCGTACCGGAAATCGAGTTAAGGTTGATGTTCTGTCCAATATCCTCCCAAGTACTACCTCCATTTTTGGATACTTGTATATGTCCATCATCCGTACCTGCATAAAGTAGCCCAAATTGAAAGGGTGATTCTGAGATGGTCGTAATAGTTCCATAAGGTACATTTCCCTTTTTTCCACCAGAGGTCAGGTCGGGGGAGATGGGTTCCCAAGTATCGCCTTGGTCCATGGACCGCATAAATTTGTTGGTCCCAAAATACAAGATGTCCTGATTATGACTTGATAGTAGAATTGGGGACTCCCAATTGAACCTATAGGGCGATTCCCCCAAACTGTGGGCGGGCCTGATGAAGGTACGTGTGTCTTTCCCAAGGTCTAATCGGGAATAATACCCAAATTGTGAGCCCGTATACACGATTTGTGGGTTTCTACGGTCTATTTGTATCTGCATTCCGTCCCCACCGGCAATTCCCTTCCAGGGATTATGACCGGTTTGTTGCCATTCAAAGTCGGTCTCAGAATTGTTTGGGCCCATCCAAACGCCATTGTCCTGAAGACCTCCATATACGTTGTAGGGTTCTTGATGATCAATGTTTACCGCAAAAAAGGTTCCCACGGATTCGGAATTTTGCTTTGTCCAGTTTGCCCCATCATCATAGGAAATATTTAAACCGCCATCATTGCCGTTGATGAGGTGCCCGGGCCGCTTCGGGTTCACCCAAAGCGAATGATGGTCCACATGTACATTTTCCTTTTGGATAGAGGTATAGGTTTTCCCTGCATCATCGGATTTGATAATGGGAACGCCTAGAAGATAGATTTTATCCTTATTGCTAGCGTCCACTCGCACTTGGGCAAATACATAACCATAACTATAAAACAAATTATCAATGTAATCTTCGTTCTGTTTTGTCCAAGTTTGACCTCCGTCATCGCTGCGATATACCTCGGCCCCGATAACTGGCGTTTCCGGCTCATCTGAATCCCCTTCTCCAAGATATCGGGCCACATCGGAAGGTTGTATCTCTTTTTTTATGACCATTTCCTTAATGGTTTCTGCCGTATATTTTTTGGGAAAGCGGTTCTTTTTTAAAAAGGAATCCAATTCGGAATTTCTCAGTTCCTGAAACTCGGATAAGGTCATAGCCATGAAGTCATTTCTGGTAAGGCCAGAGGGTTTATCTTCTTCTTTTGTGGTTTTTGGGCGTCTAAACTGATTGTCATGGACGGCATATACCGTTTGTTCATCGAATACGGCAAACCCTATTCTACCAACACCTTCTCCTGTTGGAAACCCACTTCCCGGCTCCGCAATTTTTTTCCATGAACTACCGCCGTCCGTACTTTTATAGATGCCCGATGCGTTTCCGCTACCTGTAAAATCCCATGCCTTTCTATCCTTTTCCCACGCTGCCGCATACTGTATCGAGAAATTGTTGGGCGCATGGGCTACATCAATGATTCCCGTGGTATTGTTGATGTAAAGGGTCTTTTCCCACGTTCTTCCGCCATCAGTGGTTTTATACATGCCCCGTTCTTCATTGGGGGAGTAGAGATGGCCCGTAACCCCTACCACAACTTCATTTGGATTGTTGGGATGTACAAGAATGCGACCAAAATGATGTGCGTCGGCAAGACCCATGTTTTCCCATGTTTTCCCATTGTTGGTCGTTTTTAGTATGCCAATACCAGCATAGGATGAACGGGAGGAAATGTTCTCTCCAGTACCCACCCAAATAGTCCTGGAAGGCCAGTGGATACCAATATCCCCTACATTAATGCTTGGCGCGTTATCCATAATCGGGGTGAAGGTGGTGCCATTGTTCTTGGTATGCCAAACTCCACCCGAGGCATAGCCTACATAAAATTCGGTGGGATCATCTGGATTGACTTCTAAATCGGCCACCCTACCGCTCATGACCGTAGGTCCGATGTTCGTTAGGGGAATATGCTTAAAAAGCGATTGTTCCCTAAGGGCTGCCTTGGTGGTTAAATTAAGGGTCAATTCCTTCGATGTAGTAGGTTGTACCTGTGCCATGCCTAGGCCTATGGTACATAAGGTGATAACGAAAAAAAGTCTCATAGTAAAAAGCTCACATTATAGCATGGAAGGTAGGAATAAGTTTAGGGTAAGGCAAAAAAATCTCTTGGCAAAAGCCATTGTAATAGAGGTCCCTAAAACTAAAAGGGCGCGGCAATAATTGATCTCCCTCTTTTTTGTAGTTTTAGGATTGAAAATATAACGAATGAAACATCCTTGACGAATTATCTTGGATGTTCCATGTGACCTTTGAAGAACCATAATTAGAACATATGAAAAATAGTATCCTGGTTTTTGCCTTTTGTCTTGTTCTTTCTGCCTGCTCATCCCTAAAAAAGTATGATGTAGGCCAAATTGTAACGCCCAAGGGTGAAATTTTGGTATGGCTGTATGATGAGACACCCAATCATAAGAAAAGCTTTATTCAATTGGCGAATGCCGGGTATTGGGACAGTCTCACTTTCAATAGGGTCATTCCCAATTTTGTGGCACAGGCAGGTTGCCCGGATACACCGGAAGGCTTCAATGATCCTGAATATCTGTTAGCGCCGGAATTCAATGAAAAACTGAAACATAGGTACGGTGCCTTTGGTGCTGGGAGGGATGGAAATCCGGATAAACTATCGGCACGTTGCCAATTCTATATTGTACAGAACAAGCAAGGCGAACATCGCTTGGATGGTGACTATACGGTGTACGGCAAGGTAATCAAGGGCATGCCGGTGGTAGATGCCATGGTCAATGTGCTCACAGACAGTTTGGACGAACCCTTAATACCCATTACCATGGACGTTAATATTTTAAAGATGAGCGCCAAAGACCTTAAGAAGTTTGCCATTGATTTGGATTAACGTGCGTCAAGTTCTGCCAAGTAGTTTTGGGTTTTTTCTTTCACTTTTTGTTGGGCTACTTTAATCCTATGTTGCAATTCCTCCGTGGGTACGGGTTCCAAATCTGTTATAGACTGTAAGGCTTTTAAGTACCAATCCTCCCAAGCGGCAAGTATTGGTTTTTCCTCCGCGGGATGTACACTTTTTATGCTCAGCTCAAATTCTGATTCCAAACGTTCCAAGGCCGCTTTTTCAACGATATCTAGAACATTTTGGGCTGTATCGGTATTGGCATTGACCAGATAAAGTCCGCTGGCCAAAGCGGCCGTCCCCACATTTTTTAAAGTCTCTTGGGAGACTTTGTCAATCCTGTCATTATCGGTATGATAGAACTGATCCGTAAAATGCCATAAAAGTAGTCCGGGGATATCCGCTTTTAAAAAGGGTGTATGGTCGCTTCCTCCCTCAAAGGGATTGGTGTTCACCTCCCAATTCGCATATTCCCCTTGCTTTTTAAAATTGTGGATGATGAAATCATTGAAATAATGGGGTCTCATATCCTCCAGAGAGAGGACCTTTCCGCCCCATTCTGTATGCTTGTCTTGTCCACGGGTCCAAATGGCACTGGGATCAGGCATTTTTTCTATTAAAAAGGAACCTCCTGTGATATCGGTATTCTCACCCACCATATCCAGACTGATGCCCCATTTTATGCCTCTGGCCCTGTCTTTATCCTCTTGTATGTACCTATGGGTCGAAGAGATTTCATCACCCCATAAAAAGGTCAAGGTTCGGTCCGCTTCTACTTTGTTTTTCTTGACCAAACCAGCAACTACCGTTGCCATTTCCAATTGTGTACCGACTCCACTAGCATTATCATTTGCCCCGGGTTCTTGAATATGGGCACTAAAGACCAATCTTTCCTGAGGGTTTTTTGAGCCTTTTATATTCGCCACTACTGTAAGTTCATCCGCGTTGTAGATCTTTGTTTGAATATTCACGGTCACCTTTGTTCTTCCTTTTTTTAAGGCTTCCCGTAGTCTTTCCTTGGCTTCGAAGGATAGGGCAACACCCCAAAATTTGGTATCGGTTTGTGATGGTAGGCTTCTAAATTGAATGGAAGTGACATTTTTTTCGGGTTGTAGATAATCCGGATTATCATAGGACAGGACACCCAAAACATCGTTTTCCAAAAGTTGTTTGTAAATACTTCTGATACCCGACTCCATAAAGACGACTTTATCTTTTAAGTCCATCGAAGGGAGGTCATCCTCCGGTTTTATATAAATGACCTCCGCCGTAATACCTCCTTTAGGAGTGGAAACGGAGTTGAGGTAGGTCATATTCCTGTTTTTGGAAGAGACCAAAAGCGGCGTACTTTCCCCAAAGATATCCAATTGTGCCGAAACAGGTTCCCAAGTGGGCCTATCCATGGGTCTGGATTCTATGCGATAGGTGAGTCGGTCCGCAGATTTGGCTTCGGATTCTAAAACGTAGCCGGCTTTTTTCAGTTCGGTAGCAATCCAATCAACACTTTTATTGAAACCTGTATTTCCGGGAACCCGCCAATATTGGGCAACAAACTCGGTCGTGTTATAGGCCAAAGTTCCATCAAATGCCGGACGGACAAGTTTAAAGTAAGGGTTACTCTCTTTGGAATTTTGGCCGTAGAAAACCATGGACACGGCTAAAAAAATCCATATCACTATAAACTTTGTCCATTTATATAGACGGTTACCAAGGTTTATTCCTCCCATTTCCAATCCCCCCCGATAATCAGTTTTTCCTTTAAGTTGTTTTTGATCATAAATTCCTTAGTGGTCTCGCTGTCCATTTTAGTAGCAGGCAAGGTCTCGGCATTGGCTAGGCCATATAGCATCATGGTTCCAAAACGGGAAGTATTGGTCATATGTTCCTCGTTCACCAAATTAAAGTCGTCGCAATCCGAATGATAGCAGCCATAAATGGAACGGTCCAAGTCGCTGTGCACGGATAAAATAGGAACCCCTTCCAACATAAAAGGCTGGTGGTCGCTATGCAATCCAGAGCGGTTGGAAAACTCGTTTTTATAGATGCTGTCCTGTTGTTGTATGGCAGCGCCTAAATCAGTAAAAAAGGCTTCGTTTTCCAATTTTCCGCCGGCGTTCATTCCTATGGGGTTACCCGCCATATCCAAATTCATCATATATTTAATTTGGTCCATGGTGCCCTCCTTTAAAGCCTCGGCTACCATGTGCCTTGAACCGAACAATCCTTGTTCCTCGCCCATGAACATAACAAATTTTATGGTTCTTTTAGGGTGAAGATTGTTGGCTTTAAAAGCACGCGCAATATCCAATACCGCAAAGGATCCAATACCGTTGTCTATGGCCCCCGTCGCCAAATCCCAAGAATCCAAATGACCCCCAATGACAATAATTTCCTCTGGTATTTCACTACCAGGTAATGTAGCTACCACGTTCCTAGCCTTGATCATATCGCTATTATTGGTCATTTCAATTTGAGCAGTGGCCTTGCCGGTTTTCAAGGATTCTTTTAAGGCCATACCATCTTCCTTGCCGATACATACCGCAGGAATGGGTATCAATTCCCCGGTTACGGAGGCGGTTCCCGTTAATAGTACCCCATTATCTACTTGATTGATAATGATGATTCCCTTGGCGCCGTATTTGATGGCCAAGGCTGTTTTTTCACTTCGGTGCAGATTGGTCAAGCCCTCCGGACTTCCCTCCAAAATACTGATATAGACCAAGGCAATTTTGCCCTTTACGGCATCTGGATTTACCGCATAATCCGCCTCTAGGCCGTTGCCCATATCCACAATTTCCCCGGTTACGTTTGCTTCCACAGGAGAATGCCCTAAGGTTACTGCCTTCACGGGTTCATCGTTAATGGATACGGATACCGTTCCTCGGGACCAAGCCTCTACCTCAAAGGTTTGGTATTCCACGTCCTCATAACCGTATTCCTTAAACTTGTTATAGGTATATTCCTCTGCCTTGGCCCCATTTTCAGAACCTGTTAGGCGGTGCCCGATGGTTTCAGTAGCTTCTTTAAGGGTGCTGTACCCCTTGGCATTTTGCTGTATTTCCGCGTCGATTCTAGCAAATAGTTCCGCTTGGGATTCTTCTTTTTTGGATTCACCGCAAGACATGAGCAAGACAGTTGTTAGGGCAATAAGGAGTTGTTTTTTCATAAGTGTGTTAATTGAATTATGTTATGACTTTATTTTTTTGGTATGTTGTATTTGTAGTTCGCTTTTTTTCAATTGGCTGTTCAATTGTTTTACCTCTACATCAATGAACTTTTTAAATTTTGCATCCACATCCTTAAGACGTTTATTAAAGATGGCATATACGTCCCTTTGCTGGTCCGTAGGTTTAAAATCGGCACCAAAACCGCCAATATCACTGGCTAAGGCACTCAATCTGCCATAAAGCTTCATAGGTGATCTAAAGGCATCTTCCCGGGCCCCGGTCAGATGGATATCATATAGGCTACCTGCAATGTTGGTCGCCAAGATACGTAATTCGGCCGCTTTTTTTCGATCGGCTTCCTTGCGCAATTTCGGGATTATGATGTTCAGTTCTTCCCTAATGGTTTCAATATCATTGATCATGGTTACGGCGAGGTTCATGGCATCCCGAAGTTCCAAAGAAAAAGCAACCTGTTCTTGAATATCCTCTAGGCTTCCTTCCGTACTGGGGTCTTTCAAAACTTCCACTTCCCTAATATATTCCTTATTTCCTATGATTAATTTTACCTTGTAGGTATCTGGCACAACTTTGGGTCCGTATTGTCCTCGCATAAGATCTAGGTCCCACGTGACCAAAGGTCGCCATCCTTCACCATTTAGCTGCACCCAAGGCCTTCCGGGAGGGGTAGTCTGGAGTTTGGGTTTGAAGGTAGGTTCGTACCTGAGGTCCCACATAATCCTATGGATGCCCGGGCCGTTTTTACCTTTCAAGGTTCGGACCACTTCATCCTCCGGAGTCAAAATCTGCAGTTCGATTTTTTGATCCGTGCTATCCTTTAAATAATAATTGATGTCAGCTCCGTACGCAGGATTTCGGCCAGAATTTAGACTGGGACCGTCCGTTTTGATGCTCTGTACATCTTGGAAACGAAATGTTGGCCTAAGACTAAAAAGGTGTGCATCCGCACCCTTGGCGTCCATATCGTATTCGCGTAAAGGGGAAATATTGTCCAGGATGTAATAGCCCCTTCCGTAAGTACCCACCACAAGGTCATCAAACCGTTCTTGGATTTCCAGCCAATAGACCGGGGCAGGGGGCAGGTTGTTACGCAGGCGCATCCAATGTTCACCATCATCATGGCTTATATAAAGTCCGTTATCTACTCCCAAGTAGAGCATTCCTTCCCTTTTGGGGTCTTCTTTTATTACATGGGCGAAGCTATGAACGGATTTGGGCACGGTACTGCTTATCAGTTTCCAGTTTTGCCCATAATCCTCTGTTTTGTAAACATAAGGGTCAAAGTTGCCCATTTGATGAAGGTCTACCGTAATATAGGCTTTGCCTTTTCTATATCGGGATGCTTCTATGTTGGCTATGGTGCCCCATTTGGGAAGGTCAGGAATATTGGAGGTTACATTGGTCCAAGTGGTTCCGCCATCTTTGGTTAGCTGGACTTGCCCGTCATTACTACCTGTCCAAATAAGGCCCGGTTCCAATGTTGATTCCACGATACTGAACAAAACCGAACCGTCAAAGGTCATAAGGTTGTCAACAGCGATACCTCCTGAATTTTGTTGATGGGTCTTATCGTTTAAGGTCAAGTCCGGACTGATTACCTGCCAACTTTGTCCGCCGTCATCACTTTTATGCACATATTGGCTACCCACGTATACCCTATGTTTTGTATGGGGCGAAAAGGCCAATGGAAAATTCCAATGCCAACGGTATTTCAATTTTCCCGGTTCCCAACCGTACCCGGCCTCTGGCCAAACCCGTACGTCACGGGCGTGTCCCGTTTTAACATTATAACGTTGCAGTCCCCCATCATAACAACCGGACCAAACGATGTCGTTATCAAAGGGATCGGGCTGTGCAAAGCCACTTTCGCATCCGCCCACACCTTTCCAAAGGCCCAAGGGGATATAGCCCTGTTTGCTGTTACTTGGCCCCATGTAGGAATAGCCGTCTTGCCTGTTCCCAAAAACATTATAGGGAATTTTATCATCTACGGCCACGTGGTACATCTGGGCAATGGGCAGCACGATACGCTGAAAGGTTTTGCCATGGTTCATGCTGATACTGGCGCCCCCATCATGGGCCACCATGAGTCGGTCCGCATTGGTGGGGTCCACCCAGATATCATGGTTGTCGCCTCCGGCACTGTACCCACTTTCAATGGTCTTGCCGCCATCTTTGGAGATACTGAACTTGACACTGGCAAAATAGAGTTCATTAGGGTCAGAAGTTGAAACCGCCATCCGGGTGTAGTAAGGTGCGCGTTCGGCAATATCGTGGTTTCGAGTCTGTAGGGTCCAGGTTTCCCCAAAGTCTTCGGAACGATAAAGGGACGGACTATCGATTTCAAAAAGGGCATAGACAATATTGGGGTTGGAATGTGAAATGGCTACGGCTGTTTTTCCCACGGGATGGTCTTCACCTCCGGGCAGGCCGTTTTTGGACAAGGGCTCCCAAGTATCCCCACCATCCAAAGTTCTGTAAACACCTCCTCCGGGGCCACCGCTGTTCAAGCCCCATGTATTGATATGTATGAACCACATGCCTACTAGGAGTCGGTCTGGATTTTTCGGGTCCATGGCCAGTTCGGCTGCACCTGTGTTCTCGTCCACAAAAAAGATACGATTCCAGGTCTTCCCGCCATCCGTAGTTTTATATACGCCTCGTTCCTGCTGTGGTCCGTAGGTATGTCCAAGAGCAGCTGCATATACAATGTCTGGATTGGTAGGATGCACAAGGACCCTACCGATGCGTCCCGTTTTTTCAAGTCCCATGTTTTTCCAGGTCTTTCCCCCGTCTTCGGATTTGTAGATGCCATCGCCCATGGCATGGGCGGGCCGAATGACAAAAGTTTCGCCCGTGCCTACCCAGAGGATTTCCGGATTTGTTGGAGTAATGGCCAAAGAACCAATGGAAGAAACATCTTGGTCGTCAAAAATGGGGTCCCAGCTAATACCGGCGTCGGAGGTTTTCCACAATCCTCCCGATGCCGCACCGATGTAGGTGGTCATGGGGTCTCCCGGTACCCCGGCCATGGCAATGGTACGATTGCCTTCTGGGCCAATAAATCGGAATTTTAAGTTTTTAAAAACAGAAGGTTGGGTTTGGCCGAATGCAGTTAGGAAAGCTAAAAGTAAAAATGTAGTTAAAAAATACCGGTTTTTCATGGCAATAGGTTTGTTGGAAAACGTTACGCACAAGTTAGCCATTTGTTCCCTAAAATACCTTTTAACCAAGTATGTAATTTCGGCAAATATGTGCCGTAATCTTTACAAGAACCATGGCTATTGTTTAATTTTATGTCAAAATCATAATTTACATGAAATACGAACAGATACCGAATTCCCTTTTTATAAAGAACCGTCAAAAATTTATGGACAGTATGCGTCCCAAAAGTATTGCGGTGTTCAACTCCAATGACATTTATCCTATTGGGGCCGATAGTGTTCTGCCCTTTGAGCAACATCGGGATATTTTCTATTTAAGTGGGGCCGACCAAGAGGAAACCATTCTATTATTGTTTCCAGATGCGATGGACAAAAAACACCGGGAAATTCTGTTCGTTCGTGAAACCAACGACCACATTGCCGTTTGGGAAGGTGCAAAATTGACCAAGGAAAAGGCAACGGAAGTGTCGGGAATACAGACTATTTATTGGTTAAAGGAATTCGATAAAATATTCTTTGATCTGATGACGGAAGCTGATACCATTTACTTCAATACGAATGAGCATTATCGGCAGGCTGTGGAAACCCAAACCCGCGAGGATCGCTTCATCCAAAAGTGTAAACAGGAATATCCGGCCCATCAAATGGCGAAAAGCAACCCGATACTTCAGGAAATCCGTGGGATTAAGGAACCGGAGGAACTGGAATTGATGCAAATGGCCTGTAACATTACCGAGAAAGGTTTCCGCAGGCTGTTGGGCTTTGTAAAGCCCGGCGTTATGGAGTATGAAGTGGAGGCTGAGCTATTGCACGAATTTATACGGAACCGTTCCAAGGGATTTGCCTATCCACCCATCATCGCCTCGGGGAATAATGCCAATGTACTGCACTATTTAGAAAACAATAAACCGTGTAAGGATGGTGATATGCTCCTGATGGATGTAGCCGCGGAGTATGCCAACTATTCCAGCGACCTTACCCGGACCATACCTGTGAACGGGCGATTCACCAAAAGGCAAAAAGAAGTCTATAACGCTGTATTGCGAGTGAAGGACGAAGCCACCAAATTGTTGGTTCCGGGAACACTGTGGTCCGAATATCATAAGGAATGTGGTAAGCTCATGACCTCGGAGTTATTGGGGCTCGGACTGTTGGACAAGGCCGATGTACAAAATGAAAATCCGGAGTGGCCGGCCTATAAAAAATACTTTATGCATGGTACAAGCCATCACATTGGGTTGAACACCCATGACTATGGTGCGTTAAAAACACCTATGAAAGCCAATATGGTCTTTACGGTAGAGCCGGGGATTTACATTCCTGCGGAAAATATGGGTATCCGTTTAGAGGATGATGTGGTTATCCAGGAAAATGGAGCCCCCTTCAATTTAATGCGCAATATCCCCATAGAAGCAGATGAAATAGAAGAATTGATGAATGCTTAATAGGCATCAATATATAAAATCAATAATTTTAAGTTATGAAATTAGTATCGTGGAATGTCAATGGTATCAGGGCTTCCGTCAAGAAAGGCTTTGAAGAAGTGGTCTCCGATTTTGATGCCGATGTTTTTTGTTTTCAGGAGACCAAGGCACAGGACGATCAGGTGGAAGAGGCCCTAAAAGGCATCACAGATTACGAACTGTTTACCAATAGCGCGGAGAAAAAAGGGTATTCCGGAACAGGAATTTTATCAAAGCAGAAACCCATTTCTTTTGGTAGCGATATGGGCATTGAGGACCATGATATGGAGGGTAGGATTTCCTATGCGGAATATGATGCATTTTATTTGGTCAATGTCTATGTGCCCAATAGTGGAAACGGACTGAAGCGATTGGACTACCGCTCCGGGTGGGACAAGGACTTTACCGATTATCTATTGAATCTTTCCAAAAAGAAACCGTTGATCATTACGGGCGATTTTAATGTGGCCCATACCGAAAACGATTTGGCCAACCCAAAATCCAACTACAACAAGACCTCCGGATTTACACAGGTGGAAATCGATGGTTTTGAGCATATGTTGTCCACTTTAAAGGTAAAGGACAGTTTTAGGACGCTGCACCCGGATACCTTTGATAAATATACCTTCTGGAGCATGCGCGGCGGTGCCCGAAGCAGAAACGTAGGTTGGCGTATCGATTATTTTTTGGTGAGCGAATCGCTGTGGCCCAAAGTGAAGTCGGCGGAAATCCATGACCAGATTATGGGCAGCGACCATTGTCCCATCAGTTTGGAAATAGATATATGATTATGGGTGTATTTATGGTTTTACAGGATGTTTCGGAAATAGAAAAGAAGATGGAGGAAGCTCCGGACAGTGCCTATGAAATTGGGGTTGCCATTGGCACCTATTTGCCTTTTGTGGTCTTGATTTTAGTGGCCTATTTGTTTTATTACTATTCTAAAAAGCGGAGGGGTACTGACGAGAATAGCCTTTAGAGGATGCTATTTATTTATTAAATAGGTATTTTTATTTGTCGGTTTGGTTTTTTGCAAAATCAAGCAATGGCTCAATATCTCCGTTGTCAGCATATTTTAAAGCATTGATATATGCTTTTCTTGTTTCATTGGGTTCAACCATATTAGATTGATGCCACGGGAATATTTTTTGTCCGAATATGGATTCTATAATAATATCCGCCATCAACCTGGAATGCCTCCCATTTCCATTTGGGAAACAATGAATTGAGACAAGTCGGTGTTTGAATTTAATAGTAATTTCTTCAGGGGAATATGATTTATTTTCTATCCAATACTTTGTGTCATCCATTAGATTTTTTAAATCAATCCCGATTTGTGTCCATGGAACCCCAATATTTTTTTCGGTTTTTCTAAACTCCCCAGCCCATTTCCAAACATCGCCGTACATTCTTTTATGTAAATCCTTGATAAATTTTTCAGTTAATATTTTCTCAGGTTTGAAATTTGTATGAATCGTCCATTCAACCGCTTTTTCAATGTTCAATTGTTCAAATTCATCCAATTCTCCTTGGGTAGTAATGGACTTAATTTTGAGACCTTCCTTTTCTTCTACGTCTAAAGGGGTTTGACCATCCTGATAATCAAAATTTAATCCCATAGTGATTTTCTCATTTCTCGTCTTATTTCCTCTGCAAGTTCCCTGATTGTTTGGGAAATCTTTTCATCTCCTATTCCTTGGTCTTCCAATTTCATATTTTGATTGGTTCGCAAGACTATCTTTTGAGCCAACTTCTCAGCTTTGTTTTGAATTAAATCGTTAATGGTGCCATTTTGTGGGACCAGTGCATAGACTAATTTTAAGTCCATCGCATGGGCCACGTCTTTTAATGAATTTAACGATATCCTGCCATAGGCTTCGCTTTCTTCAATATTTTTTACCCCTTGTCTCGTAATATTTAATTTGGCACCAAGCTGGGCCATGGTCATGTTAAGTGAGGTTCGAATTGCATTTATCCAACCACGCTCTGGAACCACAACCTTTCTTGATTCAAGGAATGGGAATAGTTTTTGGTTCAACTGCTCAACTAAAAGTTTTCGTTTATTTCTCATTATTGTAAATGATTAAGTATACAAAATATTGATTATGTAAATTAAAATCATTACAAATTTAGTAAAAAGTAAATCAATTAATTTACATATTACAAAAAAAAGTAAATAGTTAAATTTACTTTTTTGACAGTTATACTGAAACCAAAAGCTTTATAGTAGTGAGCGAATCGCTGTGACCCAAGGTGAAGTCGGCTGAAATCCATGACCAGATTATGGGCAGCGACCATTGTCCCATCAGTTTGGAAATAGATATATGATTATGGGTGTATTTATGGTTTTACAGGATGTTTCGGAAATAGAAAAGAAGATGGAGGAAGCTCCGGACAGTGCCTATGAAATAGGGGTTGCCATTGGCACCTATTTGCCTTTTGTGGTCTTGATTTTAGTGGCCTATTTGTTTTATTACTACTCTAAAAAGCGGAGGGGTTCTGAATAGAGTTTTATAGCTGAATCCACTTTAATTGCGCTTACACGTTGTTCTATGCATTTTTATTTAGTCAATTGTAATTTCTTCAGAATTTACTTGCACATAAAGTTATATATATCTAACTTCATGTTAGAAATAAATAACATAAATATGAAAGCAAAAAATTTAGCGATAGTAAAGTTTACTGTTGCGGCCCTTATTTTGGGTTTAATGGGTTATTGGATATTCAAAACAACCAAGCCATTTAATGAATTCGCTTACGGAACTATTGGAGTCATGTTGGTTATAGTTGGATTTGTAATCTATTCTGGTATTCAAGCACTTAATGATGCCAAATCAGGTTTAAAGCCTGAAGACGAGCTCTCAAAAAAGATAAATCAAAAGGCTGCTTCGATGGCCTTTAGGATTTCCATTTATATGTGGCTAGTTGGTTTGTTTACCCTAGATATATTTTCTGTTGATTCAGTAAACAAAGCCAAATTGGTAATAGTGATTGGCATGGCCGGGATGACCCTCGTTTTTCTTTTTATTCGGTTGTACCTTTCAAGAGTAGGCATAGATGACAACAAGAATTAAGGAACTCCGTGCCAAGGATAATTTGACCCAGATTGAACTGGCTAAAAAAGTTGGGGTACGAAGAGAAACTATTGTTTTTCTTGAGAAAGGAAAATATAATCCTTCCCTTCAACTAGCATATGATATTTCAAAAGTATTCAAGTTGAGAATTGAAGAGGTTTTCATTATGGAATAATTAGAGGACAAAACCAGGAGTTTAAATTGTATATCATTGTTTTGGCTATGCGCAGTGTCCCGAAGGGCATTGCGAATAGATGTTGTTGTGCTTTCGTTTTTTTATATTTTCTCCGCCAAATTGCTGTCCAGCATCTGTAGAAGAAAGTCGAATTCGTAACTTTCTTTTAAATCAATAACTAGTGGTTTTAAATAGTCAAAAATCAATTGATTGAAATTTTTATCTCCCAGGTCGTGGTCGTGAATATTTATTGAATCATTTAATTTGAATTGAGGATTATCAGTTTCATATTCATCTTGCCATTCAGATAGTTCCAGAAAGTCATATTCCACAAATTCAAAATCAGGACAGTTATTTTCAGTCTCCTCAATTGTTTTGTTTATATTGAAATTGGTAGTTATCCATCCAGACCACGGACAACAATATATTCCTATAGAGTTCGGTTCTTCATTTTCTGATTTAAATCTAGAAATCGAATTGGTAATAAATCCCCGGATTTCTTTTTTATTTTCATCTAAATCAATCATTTATAAGTTCATTAGTTTAATTCTGTCAGTCATTTGCAAAATGAAGCACAACGCCTCGCTATGATTTTGTTGCGGACTTTTCCAACGGAAAATGTCCAAGAGAAATCGGACCTAATTAATGGTTGATTAGGTTTAAATTTAAGGATAATGCAGCAATGAATTATAGCCGGTGTGCCTGTTGCACAAGTTAAGAAAAAAACGGTCTTGATCATTGCCGTTCGGTAGATCGATCGTAACTTTAGGTATGCAGGGAAAAAAGGATTACCAGGAAAAACTGTTCGCACATTTCCAGTTGAGCGAGCGTATACCCGAGAACAATTTCTACAGGCGTTTGAAAGGGGCTTTGGACCTTGACTTTCTCTACCCTTTGACCAAGGGGTATTATGGCGAAAGCGGCCAGAAGAGCATCGACCCGGTGGTCTTCTTCAAACTGTGCCTTGTGGGCTATCTGGAGAACATTATCAGCGACCGCAAGCTGATCGACCATTGTTCGATGCGCTTGGACGTCCTTTACTTTATCGGCTACGATATCGACGAGGAGCTGCCATGGCATTCTACGATAAGCCGTACGCGCCAACTGTTCCCGGAAAGTGTGTTCGAGGAAGTCTTCACCAAGGTTTTGAGTATGTGCGCGGACAAGGGTATGGTCAGCGGGCATACCCAGGCGATCGACAGTGCGCCGGTAAAGGCGAACGCGAGCATGGATACCTTGGAACTGAAGGTACCGGAGGAAGAGCTGCAAGAACACCTGCGGAAGGTGCGGGTCCTTAGTTCGATGGATAAAGAAGTGCCCCACCGCAAGAGCAAGGGCGACAGGTCCGATAAAGGACAACGAAGTGTTACCGCCAACGCCAATGAGCTCTCCGCCATAAAGGGCCGCAACAAGAAGTGGGCGAAGGACCAGGACCAACGGCCGGGGGCCGGTAACAAGGGGGCCAAGTATACCAGTAACAAAACACATTACAGCCCCACGGACCCCGATGCGCGTATAAGCGTAAAACCGGGCAAGGCGAGAAAGCTGAACTACCTGGGCCAACTGAGCGTTGATACGGCCCACCACGTCATTACGGACATCAGGGCCTACCATGCGGACGGGAAGGACAACCAACACCTCCCGGACATCGTAAAGCGCGTAAAACGCAGGCTCTGGAAAGAAGGCCTGGTATGGGAGAACTGCGTAGCGGACACCGGTTACAGCAGTGGGGAGAACTACGCCTTTCTGGAAGCCCGGGGACTGAAGAGCTTCATCCCGCCCCATGGCACGTACAAGGGTGGTCCGGACGGGTTCACCTATAACAATACGGAAGATCATTATATCTGTCCACAGGGCAAGGTGATACCATTTACCAAAGTGTTTTTGGATTACCGCACCAAGACAAAGAAGAAGGAGTACCGCGCAAGAAAGCATGTCTGCCTTGGCTGTCCCTTACGGGCACGGTGCCTGGGCAAAAGCGCACAGGAAAAGAAGTTCACCGTTACCTATTACCGGGCCGAGTACGAAAGGAACATTGCCCGGGTCGAGGGCCCACAGGGCAGGTATATGAAGGGCAAACGGCAGAGCACGGTCGAGCCCGTTTTCGGCACCCTTACCCAGTTTATGGGGCTCAGGAAGATAAATACCATAGGATTGAAACAGGCCAACAAGGCGATGCACCTCTCGGCAATCGCGTACAACCTGAAAAAATACCTGAAATTCGACCAAAAACGTTCCATCCCGATAGCTATCGGGAGCGGGGCGGGGAAACTTGCTTTGTTATTTTTTATAAAAAACGGGTGCCAAGAACTTGAAAGAACACTTGTAGGGTTGCCCAAAAATCTAGATTGCCCGGTCGTCCTAAAAATAAAAAGCCCCTAAAAAGGGCTTAAAAGAGGTCTCTTTTTTGCTGTTCAAGGGCTTGCGCAACGGTTACCGGTGTTAGCTCACGTATTTATTATTAGCATTATTACTCCAAAAATTATTGTAAAAAGTCCAGATAATAACAAGTACTTACCAGTTTTGTAAATCCTCGAAATGGTCAACCAATTATAAAGGAAGATGGACAGAGGCAAAGCAAAAGGAAAATAGCCGAAGCTTTCCTTTAAGTCAATTCCAAATCCGTCATATTTTAGTGATGTATCAAAAGTGAGAAACTTTGTAAATACGAAAAGAATGAGCATGCATTGAAAAATACTATTTGCATGAGAAACCCTCATTTTTAAAGTCCTTTTTCGAGCACCATATAGCGGCTTACTTGACCATATGAACATTGTAAAGCAAAATCCAAGGGTTGCACATGTTAGGGTGATTAATAGTGAATTATACAGATCAAATGTCAAGTCTGTAACCAATATCGCATTTCTATTCCTTAAATCCGACAATACCAAAATTGCCTTGTCCGACAATCTAAACCATAGATTGGTAAGTATTCCATAACCTATTCCAACAACAATTCCAGAATAGAACCTTAATGGTCCAATTTCTTTTATTGAGAGAAGGGGTTTTAATTTTTGCAAATAATAGTTTTTTAAATGTTGGCTAACAATTGTATATAGATCATTAATGATCTATACTTCTTTTACATGCGGAACTAAGATACTTATTCCGTCTTATTTCTTTTTTGAACCTTAAAATAAAGAATACTATTCCCTACAACAAAAACCACCAAAGCCGGCAACACCCATCCTAAACTATATTGTTGTAGAGGTATCCATTCGAGTATTCCTCCTTTGGGATTTAGGGGGCTTCCAATGCTTCCCAGAAAATCCGGGATACTAAAAACGATGGTCGTCCAAACGACCGCTTTAAAAACTGTTGGGGAAGCGTATTTTTCCGGGACTATGTTCAGCAATATCAAAACAATCGTAATGGGGTAAATGATCATTAAAGCCGGTAAGGCTACGGCAATAATATAGTCCACATTAAATTGCCCCATAACGACCCCTAGAATACAGCCCAGGATAGCTGTGATGGTATACGCTTTTTGGGAATCTTGAAATCGTGATCGTATAAAATCCGAGGTTCCGGTAACAATTCCTACGGCAGTGGTGAAACAGGCCAGTGCCACCAAAATACTCAACAACAGATTGCCGTAATGGCCCAAGGCTTCGGTCGCTAATCCCGAAAGGAGTTCCGTCCTGGAAATATCCAAGTCAAAAAGCGAATGTGATAAGGCTCCGGAAAGGATGAGCCCCATATAGATTAGAAAAAGGGCCAACCCGGCAAGCCATCCCGCTTTGCGGATCAAGGTCTTCTTTTCTGCATAAATTTTTTTCTTGTGCCTAATGTTTATAGAGACTATAATGACGCCACCTACAACAACGGCTCCAATAGCATCAAAGGTTTGGTAGCCCTCCAAAATACCGGTTGTAAGGGTATTTTCCATAGTGCTGTGGGCAAAATCATAATCCAGCGAAAAGGTAATGACCCCAATGATGCCTATTAAAATAAGAAATATGGCCGGGGTCAACAGTTTGCCAATGAGGTCCAGAATTTTAGATCGGTTCATGACAAAAACAAACACCAAGGCAAAATATAGCATGCTGGTGAGCCAGGGCGAACTATCAAAAAAAGGGGCAACGGCCATTTCATGGGTTACCGAGGCCGTTCTGGGTGCTGGCAGGCCTATGGCAATAGCATATACAAGTAACGAGTAGATCAGGGAAAAAGTGGGCGAAACTTTTTTCCCAAAATCAAAGATGGTTCCCTGTAGTTTGGCGTGGGCCAATATACCAAGAATAGGAATCAAGACAGCAGAGGTACAAAACCCCAAGGTAACCAACCACCAAAGTTCACCCGATTTTAAACCGAGTTGGGGCGGCAAGATTAAGTTGCCGGCACCAAAGAACAGCGAAAAAAGGGCAAAAGCCGTGACCCATATTTCCTTGCTTTCAAGCCGTTTTGATATCATAGGCGGAAGATAGTTAAAAAGATGTATGGGGAAGTTTAAAAAATCAAGACCCATAAAATTTTAAGGTTGACCACAAGTTTTGTCCACATCACAACAAATTATGGTTCAGGTGGTTAAAAAGGTATACTTTAACAAATATTATTGAAAACGCTTCGTTCTCATAATTGCAAAACGGAAATCTAATAACAAACCAACATTTTTACCGATTCCCAAATCGTACTAAATGTAAACCTAAAAATCCTAAGGCATGAAAAAACTTTTCTGCAGCATTTTTGGCCACCATTACGCAGTCTCCAAAAAGGTAACGTCCCACATCAAGGAATACAAATGCATCCATTGTCGCAAAGAAGTAACTACGGATGTAACTGGTAACTTATCCATTCTTACCCCAGAACTACAGGATATCAACAGAACTTTGGAGCGTATATACCAAAACAGGCATAGCGAGCATCAAGTAGCATAACGCCTATTTTAAAAAATACTTGGTTTCCGTCATCTTGTGGCGCGAAACCTATGACCGAATTCCTGGAAATTAAGTAAGCATCTTTAATTCTTACCTGTCGTATGCCCCACAACGGTTAAGGAAAGAATCGCGCTTTTTTCCAGGATTTTTTTATTCCGACTGAAAGGAGTTCCATCCCTGTGCCTTTAAAGGAATCAAAGTTTCTGCCCTAGTTACCAAGTTTGCACCACCGGATTTATCGGTCATATGCCCAATCACCGTTAGGTTGGGATTCCCCTTGATTTTTGGAAAATCGGCCTGATCTATCGTAAACAACAATTCGTAGTCCTCACCCCCGCTAAGGGCGATCATGGTGCCGTCCATTTTAAATTCCTCACAGGTAGAAATAACCGTTGGATCTAACGGAATTTTATTTTCGTACAGTGCACAGCCTACCTCACTGTTTTTGCATAAGTGCAATATTTCGGAAGAGAGTCCGTCACTGATATCGATCATGGACGTTGGAGTGACTTCCAGTTTTTCAAGCAATTCTACAATATCCTTGCGCGCTTCCGGTTTTAACTGTCGCTCCACGATGTAGGAATACGGTTCCAAATCGGGCTGATTGTTCGGGTTTACCTTAAAAACCTCTTTTTCCCGCTCCAGTACTTGCAGTCCCATATAGGCTCCGCCCAGATCGCCTGAAACCACCAATAAATCATTTTCTTTGGCACCTGAACGATATGTGATTTTGTCTTCTTCGGCCTCACCAAGAGCAGTGACACTGATCAGCATACCCGTTTTGGAAGAGGTGGTATCGCCCCCGATCATGTCCACATTATAGGTTTTGCAAGCGAGATGGATGCCTGCATATAGTTCTTCCAAGGCCTCCAGAGGAAAACGGTTGGAGACAGCAAGGGACACCGTTATTTGGGTGGCCTTTGCGTTCATGGCATAGATATCCGAGAGGTTTACCATCACGGATTTGTATCCCAAATGCTTTAACGGCATGTAGCTTAAGTCAAAATGCACACCTTCTACCAGCAGATCGGTAGAAAGTACCGTTTTTTTATGTTGAAAGTCGAGCACCGCAGCATCATCGCCCACGCCTTTTAGGCTAGAGGGATGATTTAGGGTAAAATGTTGTGTCAGATGGTCAATAAGTTCGAACTCACCCAATTTCTCCAAGGAGGTCCTTTCTTTATTCTTGTCTTCTAGCATGTTGCAAAAGTAAACAGGATATTTTATTTCTTAGACCATTTGTTGCTATAATGAACTTGTTTTATTGAAAGTATAAGGCGAAAACCACATAGAAAACCCCTATAGTTTTATACGTTATAATAATGTTAGGTTCTATTGTTAAAACCTATCAATGAAGTATATTTGTAAACTATTTATAATTAATCCATTTTAAGATATGATACAAGTATCGGAAACGGCAAAAAAGAAGGTAAGAACCCTTATGGAAGAGGAAGGGTTCGATGCTTCCAAGGATTATGTTAGGGTGGGCGTAAAGAGTGGAGGCTGTAGCGGTTTGTCCTATGAGCTCAACTTTGACAATAAAATGGACGAAACGGACAAGGTTTTTGAAGACAACGATGTTCGCATTATCGTGGACAAAAAGAGCTTTCTATATTTAGTGGGAACCACCCTGGAATATTCCGGGGGGTTGAACGGAAAAGGCTTTGTCTTTAACAATCCTAACGCCCAGCGCACTTGTGGATGCGGGGAGAGTTTTTCATTATAATTGATAATTGTTATGTGACAATTGTCTAATTGAACATATATGGCATATACTGAAGAGGAATTAAAAAAAGAACTGGAAACCAAGGAATACGAGTATGGTTTCTATACGGACATAGAATCGGATACCTTTCCGATAGGACTAAACGAGGAAGTGATTATTGCCATTTCCAAAAAGAAGGGCGAACCGGATTGGATGACCCAATGGCGCTTGGAAGCGTTCAAGGCCTGGAAGGAAATGGAAGAACCGGAATGGGCAAATGTTAGGTATAAAAAGCCGGATTTCCAGGCTATTTCCTATTATTCCGCACCAAACAAAAAGCCAAAATACAATAGTTTGGATGAGGTGGATCCAGAATTATTGGACACGTTCAAAAAACTGGGTATCTCCATAGACGAGCAAAAGAAACTGGCAGGGGTTGCCGTAGATATTGTAATGGATTCCGTTTCGGTAGCTACTACTTTTAAGAAGACCTTGGCAGAGAAAGGGATTATTTTTTGTTCCATTTCCGAAGCGATAAAGGAACACCCTGAATTGGTCAAAAAATATATAGGTACAGTAGTTCCCAAAAAGGATAACTTCTATGCGGCCTTGAATTCCGCCGTTTTTTCCGATGGTAGTTTTTGCTATATCCCAAAAGGAGTGCGATGCCCTATGGAACTGTCCACTTATTTTAGAATAAACCAAGCAGGCACAGGACAGTTCGAAAGAACGTTGGTTATAGCGGATGAGGGAAGTTATGTAAGTTATTTGGAAGGGTGTACCGCTCCGTCAAGGGACGAGAACCAATTGCATGCTGCCGTTGTGGAGCTCATTGCCTTGGACGATGCTGAAATAAAATATTCCACGGTCCAAAACTGGTTTCCCGGAGGCAAAGATGGTAAAGGTGGGGTTTATAATTTTGTGACCAAGCGCGGACTTTGCGAGAAGAATGCGAAAATTTCCTGGACCCAGGTGGAGACAGGTTCCGCCGTAACATGGAAATATCCTTCTTGTATCCTAAAGGGGGACAACTCCATTGGTGAGTTTTATTCCATTGCGGTTACCAATAATTACCAACAGGCGGATACGGGGACAAAAATGATTCACTTGGGGAAAAACACCAAGAGTACCATCATTTCAAAAGGAATATCGGCAGGTAAATCACAGAATAGTTACAGGGGTCTAGTACAGATCAACAGTCGTGCGGACAATGCACGTAACTTTTCGCAATGTGATTCCTTGTTGATGGGTAACGAATGTGGGGCCCATACGTTCCCATATATCGAAGCAAAAAATAAAACGGCCCAAATAGAGCATGAGGCTACGACCAGTAAAATTGGGGAAGACCAAATTTTCTATTGCAATCAACGTGGTATCGATACGGAAAAGGCCATCGCCTTGATCGTAAACGGATTCAGCAAGGAGGTATTGAACAAGCTGCCCATGGAATTTGCCGTTGAGGCCCAAAAATTATTGGAAATCAGTTTAGAAGGTTCCGTAGGATAAATGGTTACGGGATGTCCCTTCGATTGCAGTCGAGAGGTCATTCATTGATTGTTTAATTAGTTAGTATAGAAATTTATGAAAAGATTTTTCTTGTTTACTGCAGTTTTAATTGGATTCCTTTCCTGCAAGGAAACCAAGAAAGAGGAGAAAGCCGAGGTTGCTGAGGCACCTGCACCAGAGATTAAACTTTATACGTTTGATGGAGGTACGGTGATGGTCAATAACTTGGAGCTATTTTCCCAAGACACCACGTATCAAGGTCAGACCAAGGAGTTTGCCGATCCTTTTTACGTAATTGTTCATCCCAAAGGGACTTTAATGTGGGATGCCGGTTTACCACAAATGTTGGTAGGTCAGCCCGAGTATACGGATCCTTCAGGAGCGTTTACTGTTTCTAGGAAGGATTCCGTAGTAAATCAATTGAAAAAAATAGGAATGACCCCTGACGATATTGATTACATGGCACTTTCGCACACCCATTTTGATCATAGTGGGCATGCAAACACCATGAAAAATACCACTTGGTTGGTTCAAGGTCCGGAATATGATTTTATCACCAGTGAGGAAGTTAAAAATAGTGGAGAGGGAGTTTATGAGGCGATACAGGAATTGGACAAAATTCAAAAAATAGAAGGGGAGTATGATGTATTTGGGGATGGAACGGTGATTATGAAATCCATGCCAGGACACACTCCCGGGCATCAAGTACTGTTTTTGGATTTACCCGAAAACGGACCTACGCTTTTAACAGGGGATTTGTATCACCTTTACGAAAATAGGGAGCACAAAAGAGTTCCCAGTTTTAATTATGATGTAGCACAAACCTTGGCAAGTATGGATGCTTTTGAAGCCTTTGCAAAGGAGAAGAATGCCAAAGTATATGTACAACATCAAAAAGAAGATTTTAATAAAATGCCAAAGGCACCGAAATATTTAAAGTAACAGATTATGTTGAAAATTATTGACCTGCATGCGCAGGTAGAGGACAAGGAGATATTAAAGGGAATAAACCTTGAAGTAAAAGCAGGTGAGGTACATGCTATTATGGGACCTAATGGTTCAGGAAAAAGCACCTTGGCCGAAGTCATAGCCGGGAAAGAAGAATTTGAGGTCACAAAGGGTTCCGTGGAGTTGGAAGGTGAGGATTTGGAGGATGTGGCTCCGGAAGAAAGGGCACATAAAGGTATTTTCCTTTCCTTTCAATATCCTGTGGAAATTCCTGGAGTATCGGTTACCAACTTTATGAAAACGGCCATCAATGAGTCCAGAAAGGCCAAGGGATTGGAGGATATGCCCGCCAACGAAATGTTGAAGTTGATACGGGATAAATCGGAGATGTTGGAAATTGACCGCAAATTTTTATCGAGATCGTTGAATGAAGGTTTTTCCGGAGGCGAAAAGAAGCGTAACGAGATTTTTCAATTGGCCATGTTAGAGCCCAAGGTGGCTATTTTGGACGAAACGGATTCCGGTCTCGATATTGACGCCTTACGTATCGTTGCGAATGGGGTCAATAAGTTAAAGAGTAAGGATAACGCCGTAATCGTAATTACACATTATCAACGATTGTTGGATTATATAGTTCCCGATTTTGTTCACGTATTGCACGATGGTAAAATTGTGAAGTCCGGAGGTAAGGAATTGGCTCTGGAGTTAGAAGAAAAAGGATACGACTGGTTAAAGCAGGAGGCTGCAATTTAAAGTATTGGGGACAAGGTAGCGAGTGACAACTCTTAAATACTTTATGCCAATTACTTAAAACAATACAACATGGATTTAAAAGATAAATTGATTTCTTCCTTTATGGCATTCGAGAACAACGTGGATGTAGAGCATCCCGTTCATGATGTGCGCATGGAAGCGATAAAAAACTTTGAGGAAAAGGGCTTTCCCACGAAAAAGGAAGAAGCATGGAAATATACATCGTTGAACAGCCTTCAGAAGGTAGATTTCAGCATTTTTCCAAAGGAAGAAAATGCTCTGGAATACAAGGATGTCAAAAAGTATTTTTTACACGAGATAGATACTTATAAAATCGTATTTATAGATGGCATTTATAGCTCCTATCTTTCGGAAACCACCCATGATGGCGTGGATATCTGTTTGATGAGCGCCGCTTTGAGCAAACCCATGTACCAACAAGTAATCGATGTGTATTTTAACAAGGTAGCCTCAAAGGATGAATCCTTAACGACCTTGAATACGGCATTTAGTAGGGAGGGAGCCTATATTTATATCCCAAAAAATAAAATGCCCAAAAAGCCTATTGAAATTTTACATTTTGCTACGGGCAACGAGGCATCATTGATGTTACAACCGAGAAATTTGGTCGTGGTAGAGGAAAATGCCGAAGTCCAAATTATTGAACGGCACCAAAGTTTGACAACAAACGAAGTGTTGACCAATTCTGTAACAGAAATTTTTGCCGCGGAGAATGGAATCGTGGATTATTATAAGATTCAGAATGATGCCTCCACAGCTTCCTTGATCGATAACACCTATATCAATCAAAAAAGGAAGAGTGTTGTTAAGATCCATACTTTTTCCTTCGGCGGAAAATTAACTCGTAACAACCTTAATTTCTATCAAAACGGGGAATATATAGATTCAACTATGAAAGGTGTTACTATACTGGGGGATAAGCAGCATGTAGACCACCATACTTTGGTACATCATATAGAACCCAATTGCGAAAGTCACCAAGATTATAAAGGAATTTATGGTGAAAATTCTACCGGGGTATTCAATGGTAAAATCATTGTGGACAAGATTGCCCAGAAGACGAATGCCTTTCAGCAAAACAATAATATTTTGGTCAGTGATAAGGCCACCATCAACACGAAGCCGCAATTGGAAATTTTTGCCGATGACGTAAAATGTTCCCACGGTTGTACCATTGGGCAATTGGATGAAGAGGCCCTATTTTATTTGCAAACCAGGGGAATTCCAAAAAAGGAGGCGAGAGCGCTGCTTATGTATGCCTTTGCGAACAATGTTTTGGCAACCGTTCGCATTCCAGAATTAAAGACTAGGATAAATAAGCTTATCGCCAATAAACTTGGGGTAAACCTTGGCTTTGATTTATAGACTTTCATGAAGAAATTTAACCAATATAGAAGAGCCATTTTTACAATGGCTCTTTTTTTGTTATTACACCAAGGGGTAAGTTCACAAGAAGCCCATTTTGGGGTTAAGGGGGGATTCAATTATTCTTCCATCGTGGGTGACCTTACGGATGGGTTAAAATTTAGATTTTCCGGTCATGGAGGCATATTTATGGAAATCGATTTCTCCGAGAAATTTAAGTTGCAGCCAGAATTGATATATTCTTCCCAAGGGTTTCAATACAGTACCGATTTAGCTGCCATTCAAACCAATGGTTCTGTGGGAGAAGAAAATGACTTTAGAACCAATGTTCAATTAAATTATCTTACTATTCCTATTTTAGGAAAATTTGCACTTACTGACCGTATAGATGTAGAATTCGGTCCACAGTTTGGGTTTTTGCTCAATCAGGTAATAAAAAATAAAGACTTGAATCAGGATTCCAATTTGGAAAGAAGATCTTCCATTTCCGGAGATTTTCAATTGGACTATGGCGCGGCCGTAGGACTGGGCCTTCAATTGAAAGATAATTTATCCTTGTCCCCAAGATTTTACATAGGGCTTCGAAATAGGTTAAATGAACTTCAAGGAGCGCAGAACTACAACGCTGCCATACAGTTATCGCTCAATTATCTATTTAGGTGAATTATGCCAAGCAAAATAGTGCTTTTTAAGGGTGACAAAACGAATGTAGAGCTCGGGTTTCTTAAGAAGGATTTATGCTACAATTAACGGTTTGTTGAGTAAAATTAACAAACCGTTTTTATTTTCCTAAAAATTGTAAATCTACATTAGCCGAATTAACAACTAATCTAATCAATGTTCTATGAAACAGTTTTTCATTACTTCAGCTTTTGTATTCATTTCTTTATTTTCTTTTGCTCAAGACCAAAAATGGAGTGTTGAGGCGAACTATCCCTTGAATTTGACATCCGGATTAGGGATGGGTGAAACGAATGGGGTAATTGATTTGGGCGTTAAATATAGGTTTTTGTATATAGGGCCCGTTCAAATAGGTGCAGGACTTAATACCTCATTTTTAAAAAACTTTGACAGCTTTACATATGGTAGTGGGAGTGGCGATCAAGAATTCATTTATAAAAACAAACATTTTCTTTTGCAACCTAAAATGTTTGGGGAAATAACAATTCCCGGAATGACAAATCTAAAATCACAATTAGCAATTGGATACACGGTCTTAATAGATGATATTTATTATAAAGATGGTAACGTAATTAATGCCGATACTAGCGAAACGGATGGGGGTCTTAATCTCAATTTAGGACTGTCATATGACATTACAAGAAGGTTTTTTGTGCAGATTCAATATGATTATATTCGTCTAAACCGAAAAGGTACCAGTATTTATAATGGACAGTCCTACCCTTACGACTTTAATGAGAATGTAAGTCTACTCAAAGCTGGTGTGGGTTTTCGATTTTAAGGCATTAACTTTTAAATATTCAAATACCCGATATATCTTGTTTATCGGGTATCTTTGTATTTAAGAAGATGGACTATGCTAGATATTAATAAGATACGCGAAGATTTTCCAATACTTAAAAGAAAGGTCAATGGCCAACCTCTAGTGTACTTGGATAATGCCGCAACTTCACAAACACCAAAACAGGTCATTGATGTCATTGTAGATTATTATGAAAATTACAATGCCAATATCCACAGAGGTGTACATGCGCTTTCACAAGAGGCGACGGACAAGTATGAACAGGCCAGGATAAAAATCCAGAAGCACTTTAATGCGGCCAAAACCCATGAAATGATATTTACTTCCGGTACAACACATAGTATCAATCTAGTGGCCAATGGGTTTTCTTCCCTAATTGAAAAGGGGGACGAGATTTTGGTTTCGGCTATGGAGCACCATTCCAACATAGTTCCTTGGCAGATGTTATGCGAGCGCACAGGAGCTGTTTTAAAGGTTATTCCCATGAACCAAGAAGGGGAATTGTTGATGGATGTGTACAATGAATTACTGTCCGAAAAAACGAAACTGGTATTCTGTAATCATGTCTCCAATGCCTTGGGAACTATCAACCCCATTAAGAAAATAATCGACAAGGCACATAGTGTAGGGGCTGCAGTTTTAATAGATGGCGCTCAGGCCGCTCCTCATATTGTAGCGGATGTACAGGCATTGGATGTCGATTTCTATACCTGCTCTGCACATAAAGTGTGTGGTCCCACGGGAGTAGGAATGCTTTATGGAAAAGAGGAATGGTTAAAAAAATTACCACCGTATCAAGGAGGGGGAGAAATGATTGCCGAAGTTACCTTTGAGAAAACGACCTATGCAGACCTGCCCCATAAGTTTGAGGCCGGAACCCCAAATATTTGCGGAGGCATCGCTTTTGGTGCTGCGATTGATTACATGAACAGCATTGGTTTTGACCAAATTGCCAAATACGAGCATGAATTGCTGCTATACGCTACCCAAGAATTATTGAAGATAGAAGGACTCAAAATTTATGGTACGGCTAAAAATAAAACTTCCGTCATTTCCTTTAATATCGATGGTATTCATCCCTACGATATAGGAACGATTTTGGATAAATTGGGTATTGCCGTGAGAACAGGGCATCACTGCGCACAACCCATTATGGATTTCTATAAAATTCCAGGTACGGTAAGGGCCAGTTTTAGTTTTTATAATACAAAAGGGGAAATTGATACTTTAGTATCAGGGGTAGAAAGGGCCAGAAAAATGCTGGTTTGACCAAATTTGTTAGCGAAAGGCCAAACTTTTGATTACCAACAATTCCTATCGTACTTTTGTGTAAAAGAGATTCATGGAAATAAAAGAGATACAGAACGAGATAGTGGATGAATTTTCTATGTTCGATGATTGGATGCAGCGCTATGAATATATGATTGAACTTGGAAAATCCCTTCCATTGATCGATGATGCCTATAAGACCGATGACAATATCATTAAAGGTTGCCAAAGTAAGGTATGGGTACATGCAGAGCTGCAAGATGATAAATTAATTTTTACTGCGGATAGCGATGCCATTATCACCAAGGGAATCATTGCCATATTAATACGGGCTTTTAGCAACCAAAAACCCAAGGACATCATTGAAGCGGATACCCATTTTATTGACGAAATTGGATTGAAAGAACATTTATCGCCCACAAGGGCAAACGGATTGGTGAGTATGATAAAGCAGTTGAAACTATATGCGGTGGCTTACCAGACCCAAATAAACTAATAATTATGAGCGAAGAAATAGTAGGAACTGATACCTCTGATCTAGGGGAGAAAATAGTTAAGGTATTAAAGACCATTTATGACCCGGAAATTCCTGTGGATATTTATGAACTTGGTCTCATCTACGATGTATTGGTAAATGAAGATAGCGAGGTCAAAATTTTAATGACATTGACATCGCCAAATTGTCCGGTTGCGGAGACCCTTCCCGTAGAGGTAGAGGAAAAGGTAAAATCCTTAAACGCGATCAAGGATGCCGAAGTGGAAATAACTTTTGATCCACCTTGGACCCAGGACTTGATGAGTGAAGAGGCCAAACTGGAACTCGGACTTTTATAAGCACCAATGGCGGAGGAAATTGTAAATAGGGTTGCCCAAAGCAAATTGGTTACTTTCAACCTAGAGGAATTCTATCCTCCTGGAGAAAGGAAACTTTTAGATATCAAGGACTGGCTCTACGAGGGAATAATTCTTAGGGAAAAGGAGTTTAGGGACGCGTTACAGGAACATGATTGGAGCCAGTATCAGAATAGTTATGTGGCCATCACGTGTTCAACCGAGGCCATTGTCCCAGGGTGGGCCTTTATGTTGGCAGCCACTAAATTACGACCTTATGCCAAACGTGTTGTGCAGGGCTCCCTTGAAGATTTGGAAACAGCTCTGTATTACGGTGTTCTGGAAAAATTGGATTATTCAGACTATAAGGATAAACCTGTAATAGTTAAGGGGTGCAGTAACAGACCGGTGCCCCCCAACGCCTACATCTTTTTGGTCCAAAAATTACAGGAAGTTACAAAGTCCGTCATGTATGGGGAGGCTTGCTCTTCGGTACCCATTTACAAACGCAAATAAGCATTTATTATTTGTGTGAAAAAAGTGACTATTCGTACTTTTGGTGTCTAATTTAAATAAACACTAAATCATGAAAAAAGTTTTATTCACCACTGTTTTTCTTTTGGTTTGTGCTCTTGGTATTGCGCAGACAGAGGAAGAATTAAAAGAGCAATTGGGACCTAAAAAGGACTCTATTGCAGCTATCCAATCTAGGGTAGAAGCCATTCAATCAAAAATCGATGCCCTTCCGGGCTGGAAAAAAGGTGCCTTCGGTACCATTGGCGCCAATTTGACCAACTTTAACAACTGGTATGCCCAAGGTACACCCAATAACTCCTCGGGAAATATTGGTGTTACCGTAAATGGATTCGCCAATCTACAACAAGATAAATTCTTTTGGAGAAACTCGCTTAACGTAAACCTTGCTTGGGTAAAATTCGATGACAAGGATGACCCTAACGATGATGATAGCTTTAGACAGGCATCGGATGTATTCACCATATCTTCCTTATACGGTCGAAAATTAAGTGAAAAATTCGCGATATCAGGCTTGGGTGAATATAGGACCACGATTCTAAATAACTTTAACGATCCAGGCTATTTGGATTTAGGTGTGGGTGCCACATGGACCCCTATAACGGATATGGTGATTGTTATCCACCCGTTGAACTACAACTTTGTGTTCAGCAGTGATGATACGATTTTTGAGTCTTCCTTGGGAGCCAAGATTGTAGCGGATTATACAAGAAAAATAGGAGCGGTGAACTTTAAGACCAATCTTTCCATGTTCCAAAGCTACAAGAGTGGAGACCTTTCCAACTACACTTGGATCAACTCTTTGGGATATACCTTATGGAACGGTATTGGACTTGGATTTGAATTTGGTCTAAGAAATAATAAACAAGAGGCCTTGAACTATGCTTTGAACGGACCTACTCCAGATGCGAATGCAACATTTGATAATATCGATAACAGCCTACAGACCTACGTGCTTTTTGGTCTAAACTACGCTTTTTAGGCAAACGATTAAATAAATATAAAAAAGCCCTCCTTTTGGAGGGCTTTTTGGTTAAGTAGGTATCGTAAAATTTGGGGTTTTACTTTTAGCTTAAGAAGTTAAATATCGATTTGGGGTCAACACTATCACTTAAACACAAGGTAAAGGTAGGGCCAACTCCTTTTTCGGGCAGCATTTATGTTGTGAACCAAACCCAAAATGTGGTGTAAAATATAAGCGGGTAGATTTGATCGATGAACTACATAATAGTTCAATAAATACCCTATTGATATTCGTCCAGATTCTCTGGATAGAGGAAATTGTTGTACGGAAAACGCGTTACATGGATATCCCTAACTTCATGGTATACCCGCTTTCTGAACTCGTCCAGGTTTTCCTTGTTCAATGCGGATATGAAAAGGGCCTTATCGCCTACTTTTTCCATCCAAGTACGTTTCCATTCCTCAATAGTGAAATGTCTTGAGGTTTTCTCCGTTATTAAATCATCTTCTTCAATGACCTCGTTTTTATATTGGTCAATTTTGTTAAAGACCATAATGGTCTTTTTGTCGGAACTTTTGATTTCGGAAAGAATCTGATTAACGGAGTCTATATGTTCCTCAAATTGTGGATGCGATATATCTACCACATGAAGGAGGAGATCCGCTTCCCTTACTTCATCCAAGGTACTTTTAAAGCTTTCCACCAATTGCGTGGGTAATTTTCTAATAAATCCAACGGTATCGCTTAATAGAAAGGGAAGGTTTCCAAGAACCACTTTTCTAACCGTCGTGTCCAAGGTGGCAAAAAGCTTGTTTTCTGCAAAAACATCACTTTTGCTTATTACGTTCATTAAGGTAGATTTCCCAACGTTGGTATAACCTACCAGGGCAACCCGCACCAGCGATCCACGATTGCCACGCTGGGTCTCCATTTGCCTATCTATCTTCTCGAGCTTTTTCTTAAGTAATGTAATACGGTCGCGAACAATACGTCTATCCGTCTCTATCTCCGTTTCACCGGGACCGCGCATTCCTATCCCCCCTTTTTGCCGTTCTAAGTGTGTCCACAACCCAGTTAGACGCGGTAAGAGATATTCATATTGGGCCAGTTCTACTTGAGTTCTGGCATAACTGGTCTGTGCACGCTGTGCAAAGATATCCAAGATGAGGCTGGTACGATCTATGATTTTACAACGCAACTGCTTTTCAATATTACGCTGTTGGGCCGGGCTTAACTCATCATCGAATATTACAGAGCCTATTTCGTTTTCCTCCACAAAATGTTCTACCTCCTCCATTTTTCCGCTACCAATGAGCGTTTTAGGATTGGGAATATCCACTTTTTGGACAAAACGTTTTACCACTTCCCCACCTGCAGTATAGGTAAGGAACTCCAACTCATCCAAATATTCGTTTACTTTCTCTTCGTTTTGTTCCCTATTGATTATACCAATAAGGATGGCTTTTTCGTATTCTGTGGTTTTCTTTTCTAACATATATTCGCAAAGTGCAAAATTAAACAAAAGGACCTAAGCTATTTTAGTAAATTTAAGGCCCTTAAAAAAAGGACATGCCATTTTCATTCTTTAAAAAGAAAACATCTAAGGATTTATATACCATCGCATTCTATAATTTGGAAAACCTTTTTGATCCGGAGAACAACGCCAGAACCTTGGACGAGGATTTTACACCGGAAGGCTTTAAACGATGGACACCTAAAAAGTATCGCAAAAAATTATCAAAATTGGCCAAGACCATTCATGGAATAGGTCGTCCTGCCAATACCTATCCGCCGGTAATTATTGGGGTGGCGGAAGTTGAGAACAATTCGGTTTTAAAGAATTTGATTCAAACACATCCTTTGGAAGCAGTAGATTACAATTTTGTGCATTTTGATTCCCCAGATGAAAGAGGCATCGATACGGGGCTTATTTATCACCAGAAGTACTTTAAGGTCCTAACCTCGGAAGCTATTCCACTTTTTGTGGACAATCCTGATGGGGTACGTGATACTACCCGTGACATTCTTTATGTATGCGGACTTCTTAATGGAGAAAAAATCCATCTTTTTGTAAATCACTGGCCTTCTAGGAGAGACGGGTCGGAAAGTACAGAATACAAAAGAATTACAGCTGCCCAGGTTGTAAAGGTTAAAATGGGTGAAATCGCCGCGGAAGAAGAAAACCCCAATTTTATAGTTATGGGCGATTTTAATGATGACCCATCTTCAAAAAGTATTCAAACCTTGCTAGAGCAAACGGAATTGCATAATCCCATGGAAAGTTTACATGTACCTAGGTCAAGGGGAAGTGCCAGTTACAAAAAAATATGGAGCCTTTTTGATCAGATTATTTTATCACATAGATTCTATAGGTATGAGAAAGGCAGCCATAGTTTTGACACTGCCAATATTTTTGATCAGGAGTTTTTGAAAGAATTAAAGGGCAAGTATAAAGGAAGTCCTTTTAGGACTTTTGCAGGAAGAAAATACTTGGGAGGATATAGTGATCATTTCCCCGTTTACATTATACTTAAATACAATAAATGATGTTTTATTAAGTAGGAATATTCCTATAAACATCAAAAAATTGCACTTTCACAACAAGAGGGTATGGTTACGAATGTATTTCGTCGAATAAATAATTCTTTTTAACTGAAGGATTCTTCTTTTTAAATAATATTGTAGTCCAAATCTTACAATAAATTACCAAGTTATGGACTACCAAAAGCTCTCCAACAATAGGAATACCCTTTGGGGTTTTCTATTGTTCTTTTTTTCGGTTATGTCTCTTGTTCGTGCACAATCCCCGGAATTAAAATCCTTGATTAAAGAACATTATGATTTTTCAAAGATTGGGTCTATGCAAGTGGATCTAGAATTCGACTACGAAATAAGCAGGGCCAAAACGCTAGCGATGGCCAAAGCAAATAATTTAAAACTAAAGGAGGTACTTCCCAATGGTAAAAAAGTGGAATTACAGGAAATAGGCCAGGACGGAAGCCCCATTTATTATGAGACTTATTCAGATAATGCCAGTCAAACTTCTAGAGCCTCCACTTTACATGCCAATGGAATCTTGGATTTAAATTTGGATGGGCTTGGAATGCAAGTAGGTGTTTGGGACGCTGGTGTTGCCCTTACAACGCATCAGGAATACGATGTTAGGGCAAGCGTAGCCGATGGAAGTAACGAGATAGATGCCCATGCCACCATGGTCACTGGAAGTCTAATTTCTTCTGGTATCAAGAGGGATGCGCAGGGTGTAGCCCATAGGGCCACTGTACTGTCGCACGATTGGACAAGGGACAAAATAGAAGTAACCGAAGCGGCAGCAAATGGGCTATTGCTATCCAACCATTCTTATGGAATAAAATCGGACAGAGTACCGGATTGGTATTTTGGGTCCTACATCAAAGTGGCACAGGATTGGGACAACATCATGTACAACGCACCTTATTATCTTATGGTAACGGCTGCAGGGAATGCTAGGCACAGCGGAGATAATGAATCTCCCATTTTTGGAACCTCCTCTGATGGATTTGATTTAATGTTAGGTTTTACTGTCGCAAAAAATGGACTTACCGTTGCAGGATCTAATTCTAGAATTGACAATAACGGAAATCTAAAGGAAGCCACGGTTTCTGCCTATAGCAGTTTTGGTCCTGTAGATGATGGTAGAATAAAGCCAGATTTGGCCGGTGATGGTTCTTCTATACTATCTACGGATGCTAAAGGAAATACCAGCTATGATGTATCTGCCGGCACATCAATGGCTACTCCGGGTGTAACGGGCGCATTACTTCTATTACAGCAATACAATGAGCAGCTTTATGGCTCTTATTTAAAGGCGGCAACATTAAAAGGATTGGCCTTACATTCTGCAGATGATGTAGACGAACAAGGTCCAGATTATAAAATGGGATGGGGTGTAATGAATGCCAAAAGGGCCGCTGAGGTTTTATACCAAAAGGATTTTAGTAGTCATATCTCTGAAAATAGCTTGTCAGATGGGGAAACGTTTAGCTTTAATGTAAAGGCTAAGGAAGGAGAACCTTTGGTAGCCTCTATTTCTTGGACAGACCCTGTGTCGGAATATATCAATAGGGGTGAGCTTAACAATACAACGGCCGCGCTTGTAAATGACTTGGATATAAGAATTACACAAGACGGGAAAACATTCTTTCCATGGAAATTAGACCCTAAGAACCCAAAAGCGGCTGCACGCAAAGGAGATAATTTAGTAGATCCGTTTGAGAAAATCGAAATTCCAGATGCAGAGGGTTCCTATACCATAACCATAAGCCATAAAGGTAGTCTAAAGAACCTAAAACAAGACTTTTCCCTACTTGTATCGGGAATAGTGTTAACTGAATGTACTATGAAAGCACCTGACAATCTTAGTTTAAATAATCCTACGGATAACCAAATTTTATTGGAATGGGAAGAAATTCCAAATGGATTGTACGAAATACAATATAAAAAAGAAAACGAGGAAAGATGGATTACGGACTATGTAACCACCGGCTCAACTATGTTGACCAATTTAACTTTAAACGAAAATTATGTGATACGGGTAAGGACATTTTGTTCGCAAAACATGGCTTCCGAATATAGTATGGAGTACATGTTCACCTTTGAAGGTATTGATACAACACTAGGTACCTTGGATATGAATCAAACATTAAGTGCGGAGGCAACAATTAATTTCTCTGTATTTCCAAATCCTGCAGTAAATCAAATTCGTTTGCTGACCGAAGTTGGTGATTCGGCGATGTACAGAATCGTATCGGCCTCAGGTATAGAATTAAAAGTAGGGCAAGCAAAAAATGAACCAATTCAAGTGGCGGACCTTGCTGCCGGCATGTATATCCTTCAGGTTATGGATGGAGGAACATACAAGAGTACCAAATTCTTTAAAAATTAGCCATGTAAATTTCCCTATCCCCCCGGAACCTATTCATTTTTCTATCGACCTGACTTACCAAGTGAAAGTCAGGTCTTTTTTTTGTACTTGTTTTTTACAAAATCTATAGACAAAATTGATATTGTAATAAATCAAAACAAGTAAATAACTATATAAAAGAGCTCTTAAATTGGTAATTTTACGGATAGACGAACTTAATAAAACTTAGACACAATGGATAATATGAAAAATCCCCATGGAGAAGCCTGGGACGTGAATGATTCTGGAGCGGCAGGTTGCCCTTTTTTAAACGGGCAAATGAACCAAACAGCCGGAGGAGGAACCACAAATAGAGATTGGTGGCCAAATATGTTGAATTTGAACATATTGAGGTTACACTCCTCCAAATCCGATCCAATGGATCCTGATTTTAACTATGCGGAGGAATTCAAGAAACTGGATTTGGCAGCACTTAAAAAGGACTTAACGGATTTAATGACCGATAGCCAAGATTGGTGGCCAGCGGATTATGGACACTACGGTCCGTTTTTCATCCGTATGGCCTGGCATGCTGCCGGAACCTATAGAATTTCCGATGGACGAGGTGGTGGAAGCACAGGAAACCAACGTTTTGCTCCCCTGAATAGCTGGCCGGACAACGCCAACTTGGATAAGGCACGTTTGTTATTATGGCCTATCAAACAGAAGTACGGTAAGAAAATATCTTGGGCGGATTTGTTGATTTTGGCCGGTAATGTGGCGCATGAGTCCATGGGCTTGAAGATGTTCGGCTTCGGAGGCGGTCGTGAGGATATCTGGCAACCCGAGGAAGATGTATACTGGGGTTCTGAAACGGAATGGTTAGGAAACAAGGAACGATACGATGAAGAAGGCAATAAATTGGAAAATCCATTAGGAGCCGCCCATATGGGATTGATTTATGTGAATCCGGAAGGACATAATGCCAATCCAGATCCTGTTGAGGCAGCACATTATATCAGGGAGACTTTTGGTAGAATGGCGATGGACGATTATGAGACCGTGGCATTGATCGCAGGGGGTCACACCTTTGGAAAAACGCATGGTGCCGCAGACCCTGAAAAATATGTAGAAGCGGAACCCGCTGCAGCGGATATTGCATTGCAGGGATTGGGCTGGAAAAATAATTATGGTAGTGGTTCCGGTGCGGACAGCATTACCAGTGGCCTGGAAGGTGCATGGACACAGACCCCAACCCAATGGAGTCATAAGTATTTAGAGAACTTATTTGGGTTTGAATGGGAACTTACCAAAAGTCCGGCGGGAGCTTGGCAGTACAAGCCTGTTGGGGATGCAGGTGCAGGAACTGTTCCCGATGCCCACATTGAAGGAAAGACCCATCAACCTTTTATGTTGGTCACGGATCTTTCATTACGTATGGATCCGGAATATGAGAAAATCTCAAGACACTTCTTGGAGAACCCTAAAGAGTTTGAAGATGCGTATGCACGAGCTTGGTTTAAATTGACCCATAGGGACATGGGACCGGTAGATCGGTATTTAGGCCCAGAAGTACCCCAAGAAAAATTGCTTTGGCAAGACCCTGTTCCTGCGGTTGACCATGAATTAATTAATGAATCCGATATCCAGGAGTTGAAAAAGAACATTCTGGCTTCAGGTCTATCGCTTTCCAGCATGGTTTCGGCAGCATGGGGAGCAGCTTCCATTTACAGGGATTCCGATAAACGTGGAGGAGCCAATGGCGGACGAATCCGTTTGGAGCCTCAAAGGAATTGGAAAGCCAATAATCCACAGCAATTGGCTGAGGTAATAGATACTTTGGAACGCATTCAGAAGGAGTTTAACGATGGACAATCCGGAAATAAGAAAGTCTCTTTTGCAGACTTGGTTGTATTGGCTGGAACCGCTGCCGTGGAAAAAGCGGCACATAATGCGGGACATACTATAGATGTACCTTTTTCACCTGGTAGAACAGATGCGACTCAAGAGGACACGGATGTGGAAGCATTTGAGGCTTTGGAACCATTGGCCGATGGCTTTAGGAACTTTACCAAGGACAAATATTCCGTAAAGGGAGAATCGCTATTGGTGGACCGCGCCAATCTTTTGACGCTTACACCACCTGAGATGACTGTATTGGTTGGAGGTATGCGTTCGTTAGGAACCAATACTGATGGTTCCAATAATGGTATTTTCACAGACAAGAAGGACCAGCTGACCAATGATTTCTTTGTAAACCTTTTAAATATGGGAACCACTTGGAAGTCGATTTCAGACGATGATACCCTTTTTGAAGGAACGGACCGAAAAACCGGTGAAAAGAAATGGACAGGAACCCGTGTAGATTTGATTTTTGGATCTAACTCAGAATTGAGGGCCCTAGCCGAAGTATACGCCACTTCAGATGCCAAGGAAAAGTTTGTAAAGGACTTTGTAAAGGCATGGACCAAAGTGATGAACTTGGACAGGTTTGATTTGAAATAGTAACCAGACTAGCTTTATACCTTAGTAAAAGGGCAGCCCATTGGGCTGCCCTTTTTTATGTGTCATTGAGAGGCCTTTAGGGCTGTTTTTATAAATTTAGGGCGGGATATTTAGTAAGCTACGCTCTGGACACGAGCAAGATGCTCGCGCCAGCGGGGCCTTGTCCGTAAGCTTCGAGACAAGGCCGTCATGTAATTTCTCCATTTCCGTGTTCATAAGTATAAATTTAAACCGTTAAAGTTATACCTATGTTTTTGTTCTATTTTTGACTAAGTACAGGCCTAAAACACAAAATAGTTTACAGTCCCTTTTGTTTAATAGATTTTGTCAAGGATACTATGTATAGTACCATTGGTAAATTCCTCCTTGTAACCTTTTGAAACATTTTCTACTTCATAAACTTTTCCACTTTTACCAATAAAAGAACCCTTATATATAAGTGATGATTTTAAGCCTTTTTTTAAAAAGTTAAATATTTTTAGAGCTTCTTTGTTAGAAAAGGTTTTGTCAGGCTTTTCTAAATTTTGAATGTTGTCTATTAACATAATATAGGACTCCCCAATTCTGTTGTCCGCCGGATTAAAATTATATCTCATCTTAATAAGACCATTATATAAATAATAATCATCATGATAATCGGAATTCTTCAACAAATCAATTGAAGGCGTAATTTCTATGCTCCTTAATAGAAAAAAATTATTTCCTTGTTCAATTAGGTTCAGAAATTCTTTAATATCAAATCTGTAGTAATTCCAGTTATTTGATTTTTCGTCCCATTCGGATTTTATTAATTCAAATTTTGATGCAAATTTTTCTTCAAGACTATTAATTAATTTAAAAAGTTCATTTGCTACGGCAAAAAACTGAAAGACCTTTCCTTTGCCCTTTCCTCTATATTTATCAATATTACTTAGCTCGATCATTTCAATATTCTAAGAAAATAACTTTATCAAATTCACCAGAATCCCTTAAATCTTTAATTGCCCATCTTTCTCTGGAAATAGGTCTTCTTGATTTTTTGGTTGCTTTTCCAACCTGTATAATAATAGTCTCAACACCATTGCTAACTTCCAAATCGGGAAACCTTCCACTAAGAGTTCCTATGCTGGCGTGAGCATCTTGCTCGTGTCTCTGAGTTCCTTCCGGAATTCGAGTAAGATTATCAATAAACCAACCAACAACGAACAACCAAATTCCCCCTTTGGGGGCTAGGGGGCTTCACACCTTTTTAATTTGATGCTCCTCCAATAAAGGTTCGTTACGAAGTTTTAGAAAGACCTGGGCCGTGGTAACCACATCCAGTTCGCAATAGGTGATGATACGGTCCAAATCGTTATCCTCATAAAAAACATCTCTCACCATACTGCCATCAATGTCTTCCTTAGGGGAGGGTATGCCCAAGATGTTCGCCATTAGCTTTAAGGAAGTATAATGTTTATAATCCCCAAATTTCCAAAGGTCCATAGTGTCCAGGTGTGGAACTTCCCAGGGTTTTTTTCCAAAAAGGTCCAATTTCCAAGGCAAGGAAATACCATTTATGATCATTCTACGGGCGATATAAGGAAAATCGAATTCCTTACCGTTGTGTGCGCAGAGCAAGTGTTTGGCTTCGCTGAAATGACCGTTCAAAAGATTTTTAAAGTCCTTTAATAGTTTAGTTTCATCGCCATGAAAAGTGGTAACCCTAAAGTGGAGGGTTTCACCTTGTATTTTAAAATATCCTACCGAAATACAGATAATCTTCCCGAACTCCGCCCAAATACCTGCCCTATCATAAAATTCTTCCGCAGTAAAATCCTCCTTGCGCTGATATTTTGATTTTTGTTCCCAAAGTTCCTGTTTTACATCGTCCAATTCCTGAAACTCCGCCTTTTCAGGTACGGTTTCAATATCCAAAAATAGGATGTGTTCCAAGTTAATCTTGTGCAGCATAGTTTTGGCATTCCTAAGAGTCAGTAATTTAACATATTTTATTTAATCTTTAAGGTCTTCTGAAAAGCTCAAAATAGGTTATATTTAAAAATGGGGTCAACTAAAGTCAGAGTCGAAGGCACATTCATGAAATTCTTTAGTATATCGATTGCTTGCGGTTTGCTGTTGCTGATTTCTTGTAATAAGGATAGCACAGAAAATCCTACTATTGATGAGGCCATAAACCTGACTTTGATCGGGGAGGATTTGGACAAGGTCTACCAGTACGATTATAATAGTGATACCGATGTGGGCTTTCAAACGGATTTGTCCAGTGAGTTGGGCATTACCAATTACTATTTAACTTTACGGCAGTTAGGCAACACACTTTCCTTTTTTACTTTTTCCAATGGTGCCATTTCCTTGCACCAAAAGGATTTGATTACCTCTGGCATCACCATGTATCCCGATTTTTACAATATAACCTCGGAGCGGTCATTGGTTTGGGGACTTAGCAATGAAAATTCGGTTTATTTTGGTTTGTACAAACCTTTTGGTTCTACCAATTTAGCCCTCCGCATTGTCGATTTGGAAACTTTGGAGGGATTTGACCTTGCCATTGAATTTGGAATAGACCAATTGTTTCAACCATTATATCATGATGGTAAACTGATAATTACCTATAGAACAGGGGATGGGGAGTATAAAATCATAATTTTTGATACCCTAACGGATGTCATTGCCAAAACATTGGAATTAAAGAGCAGTAAGCCTAGTGTTTTGATTACCGAGGACGGTGAATTGGCCATTTTTACACAGAATGATAAGGAAAATACGGTTTTGGAACTTTTCGACATGGTCAATCTCATTAGCATTTCCAAAAATGAACTGCAATTTGACCATCACTTTCCAACAGGTCCAATCAATGGAACCCTAGCGGTTGGCAAATTATATTACGAATATACCTATCCACAACCCTTTAGTTTGGTCAAGGGACCTGCAATTTTCGATATTTCGACCGGTACCAATACTGTTTTGGATTTATCGGGGACCATTGAAAAATTGAATAGTGAAAAGAGCTTGAATATTCAACCTATTTTAGGTCAATACCTACCCGGTAAAAATGTGTTCGCCATTTCATATACTTTACCAAATGGTGAAATTGATGAACCTGGGGGTTTTCTTCTGATTTCAACCGATGGAAAGCTAAAGGCACAGAAAAATTTGAATTTTGTTCCCACATATTTTGTGGATCAGGGTTTATAGACCAAGTGGTCTTTAACATAGTTTGACGGAGTAAAAAATCAGGAAGGGTTTATGGACAAAAGTGAATTTGACTAAGTCAAAAAGCAATATTCTCGGTTTTTGATTGAATTTGATTTTGGGAACCGACTTTTTGGTCGGTTTGCAAGAGGGTAGGTAACACTAAATAAAGTGAATATTAGAATAAGGATTGCTGCTTTACGGGGTTTTCGTGCTCCAAAAGCCACTTTTTCCGGTGAAGTCCGCCGGCATAGCCGGTAAGTGATCCATCACTACCAATAACGCGATGGCAAGGAACTACGATCCAAAGCGGATTTTTTCCGTTGGCCGAGGCTACTGCCCTAATCGCTTTTACATCGCCCAAGGTTTTACTTAAATCCAAATAGGAAACGGTTTTACCATAGGGGATTTCCTGAAGGGCTTTCCAAACGGATTTTTGAAAATCGGTGCCGGATGGATTGAGTAGTAGGTCGAATCGTGTTCTCGAGCCATCAAAATACTCCTTCAATTGGTAGGCGGCGTCTTCCAATTCAACAGGAATAATGTCTGTAAGGGTTTCATCGGTATCCAAAACGGTAATGACAGTGAGACCATTTTCATCTCCTTCCAATTTTGCCGTTCCTAAAGGCGTTTGGATAAAGGCAGTTTCCATCTGGGGCTATTCTTCTTTTTCTTCTTTGGGTTTTTCTTCCTCAACCGGATTTTTTTCAATGACCCCGCTCTGTTTGGCCCTGTTTTCCCAATTTCTACGTGCCAAAAGCTGTAAGTCCGCTACATTATCACTTTCATCCATGATTTCAAGGCCTAGAAGCGTTTCTATGACATCTTCCATGGTTACCAACCCACTTACTGAACCGTATTCGTCCACCACTAGGGCAATATGTTCCCGTTTGTTCACAAAAGTATCGAACAGTTTGGGGATGGGTGTATCCCGCTTTGTCAATAAAATCTCGCGTTTTATTTCTTTTAAAGGCAAATCCCCATTTTCGCTGATGATTTCCTCATAGACGTTGTCCTTCAAAACAAAACCGGTTATATTATCCATCTTATCCTCAAAAATGGGAATTCTGGAAAAGCGCAACTTAGGATTGTCTTCAAAAAAGGCCTGAATGGTTTTATCGGAGGAGGCAATTTTCATCACTGCACGTGGGGTCATGATATCCTTTACCAAAACTTGGTCAAAACGTAACAAGTTTTTAATAATGGTGGATTCCGATTTTAAAAAAACACCTTCCTCGTGTGCCATATCGGTCATGGCCGTAAAATCTTCGCGGCTCAATACACTTCCATGATGTCCTTTTCCACCTACCAGTTTTGTAAAAAGCTGTAATAACCATAATAAACCAGTATACTTTAATGCCAGGACCATGGCCTTAAGAGTTTTGGCCGTAAAATTGGCCAGTTGTCTCCAATACGTAGCGCCGATAGTTTTTGGAATGATTTCCGACGCGACAAGAATCAAAATGGTCATAAGGGTGGAAACTACCCCTACCATAAGGTCTTCCGTGAATTCCATGCCCAATATGGAACGTTGTGTAGTGCCATAAAGCTCGGCATACGCTACTTTGGCCTGAACACCTACCAAGATTGCACCTACGGTATGGGCAATGGTATTTAAGGTCAATATGGCAATCAGAGGTTGGTCTACATCTTGTTTTAGCTCTTCCAACGTTAAGGCGTACGTTTTGCCCTCTCTTTTTTTTACATTGACAAAAGTTGGGGTGATGCTAAGAAGAACAGCCTCCAATATGGAGCATAGAAAGGAAAAGAAAATGGATATAAGGGCATAAAAAATCAGTAATCCCATGTCAGTTATTTGAAACCCTAAGATACCAATTTAATCCTACTACACCATAGGGCATAAGCTTATGGGGTATAGATTTTCTAATAGGATTAAAATCCGCCAAAATTTGAATTAAAAATGGGTTGAATTTATAATTGGGGTTCTAAAGCCTTGTAAAATACTTGCTGTATGGCAGAACGAATATTCAGTTCATACAGCTGTCGATGCTCACGATTTGGGTAAACCCTATTGGACAAAAAGATATATACCAACTGGTTTTCTGGATCTGCCCAAACAAAAGTACCCGTAAAACCACTGTGGCCAAAGCTTTCCGGGCTTACTTCTGGGGCGGGATATGCATCGTTTAAAGCCAAGGTATCATTGCCTAAAAGTGATTTGTCAAACCCAAGTCCTCTTCGATTATCATTTTCAGGAAATTGAACTGTGGTAAATTCTTTTACCACCTCCTCCGGAAGAATTTGTTTGCCATTGTAGCTTCCATACTGGAGATACATTTGCATGATTTTAGCCAAGTCCTCGGCTGTGCCGAACAATCCTGCATTACCGGAAATACCGCCAAGCAAGGAAGCATTCTCGTCATGTACCCAACCTTTGGTCAAAGTATGTCGGTAAATAGTATCCATTTCGGTGGGGACTATGTGATTCGGATAGTTTTTGGTTGACGGGAGAAAACCTAGAGTCTTGGCACCAATGGGCTCATAAAAGTTTTCGATTATATATTGCTCATAGGGAACCCCTGTCAAATCTGTGATTATTTTTGGAAAAAGAAGAAAAGTCAACCCGGAATACCGATAGGTCTTATCCTCCGAAACCTTAGACCGATTAATCATTCGGTACATTTTTCGATTAAATCTAGTTTTTACGTAAATACTGTCAAAGGCCTGTTTTTCAAATCGATTACTTCTGGATTTCCGTAAAAATCTATTTTTAAACCGACCGTTCTTTTTTAGGGTTTTGTTGAGAAAAACTATGTAGGGCTGCAATCCCGCCTGATGGGCTAAAATCTCTCTAAGCGTTATATCTTTTTTATCTTTTCTGCGTTTCCAAGGTTTCCAATAGGTGCTGAAAGGCACATCCAAATCCAATTTGCCCTCGCCCACCAATTTCATGATGGCCGGTAATGGCCCCGTAATTTTTGTTACAGAAGCGAGGTCGTACAAATCGTCTAAGGCTACGTGTTGAATACTGTCGTAGGTGTGATATCCAAAAGCTTCATGAAAGATAATCGTGTCGTTAAGGGCTACTAAGACTTGAGCTCCAGGAAAAGCTTCATGTTTTATACCATTTGTTATAATGGAATCTATTTTATGGTAAACATCTAAGGAATCAATCTTTTGGTAGGTCTTGCCCGTGAGGGATATATTGGCCTTTTGCCCCAATATTGGATTACAGCATAGACCAAGGGATAGAGAAAAGTAGATGGCTTTTAGCATATAGCTTCTATTGTTTTTCAAATATAGGGTTTGGCAATCAGTTCTCCTGTTTATTTTAGAACACCATTATTTTAGTCCCTTATAGGTCTGGTTTAAAATCTCGGTTACTCTTTTCTTTAAGGATTCGGGTTCTAAAATTCGGGCATAATCGCCAAAGGAAAGATACCATCGGGGAAAATAATTATCAATGTTATCTACCATAAATGTCATTTCTACTTCGTTTCCTTTACTTGTTTCAGAGATAAATCCGTGATGCTTTTTACTACCACTTAAGTACCTACTTACTTTTTTGTCTACCAAAATCCGAACTTTGGTTTTTACAGTAGTTTCGCCCTTTTGGCGCAGTTCATCAAGCGTTTTGTGATTCACCATAAAAGAGCGGTCTGTACGTGCGATTTTTAGAATCCTATCGGTCCTAAATTGCCGGTAGTCCTCGCGTAGATGGCAATACCCCATTACATACCAATAGGAATTTTCGTTGAAAACCCCTATGGGTTCAATGTGTCTTTCCGAAGGTTCCTCAGCTTCCATCGAAGAATATTTTAAGAACACCTGTTTTTTCTCCGCAATGCTTTCAAAAAGAATTTCAAGGGCATCGGGTATTTTGTCATTGAATAATTGTTGCGCCGGAAAAATGGTCACTTGTGCTTCAAGGGCTTCTACCCAATCTTTTTCCCTTCCCCGCAACACGGATTTCAACTTATACATGGCAGATTCATAGTAAGAACCCAAGGACTTGTCCGTAAACTGTTGCATTAATTTCTCCGCTGCCACAAAGCTGCCAGCTTCCTCACGGGTAAACATGACCGGGGGCAAGCGATAGCCCTCCATAATGGAATATCCCACACCGGCCTCACTGGCAATGGGTACGCCAGAAGCTTCCAAAGTGCGGATATCACGATAAATAGTACGAAGGCTGACCTCAAAGCGGTCGGCAAGTTCTTGTGCCTTAACAATGCGCTTGGATTGTAACTGTATCAAGATAGCTACAATCCTATCAAAACGTTTAACGGTATCCAATCCCATAATAGAGCGACCTGTTTTCCAAAGATAGGACAAGAATTTAAGGTCAAAAACCCCTTTTGTGTCCATTTTAGCTGTTCTTTTTTTATAAAGGTAGGCGGGTGGACGGACAGCTGTTTGTCAGGAGGAAAAAAAATATACATTCCAAATGGCTATTGACAAAGGGTTGTCACACCGCCCCCATACCTTTGATTTCGAAATTATAAATCATTAAATATCAAAAGTTATGGAAAACATTAAGGAAAAAACATCCCAAGTAATCACGCCAGATCAATTGTTGGAACATTGGCAAGGACACAGAAGACTCACCCGAAAGACTATCGAGGCCTTTCCTGAAGACAAATTGTTCGATTATAGTATAGGAGGGATGCGCCCCTTCGCTGATATGGTTTTGGAACTTTTGGGCATTGCGGAACCGGGATTACGTGAAATTGTAACGGGGCAAACGGCTCAATTGAACGAACATCTTGACCACGGCAACAGCAAGGCGAAATTACTGGAAGCTTGGGACAGTGCCACGGAGCAACTAAACAAGCTATGGGCGCAAATGGAAGAAATGGACTTTCAGAAGCAAATCGTATCTTTTGGACAATACCCTGGAACGGTACAATCTTCCCTATTTTATTTTCTTGACAATGAAATGCATCATCGCGGTCAAGGTTATGTTTATCTACGTTCCTTAGGGATTGAACCTCCTATGTTTTATGACAGAAGCTAAGTATGAGAACAGTATTGGTTTTTAAAACTTCTGTAAGAAAAAGGGGTAAGGTGAAATATCTTGCCCCTTATTTAAATGAATTGATAAACGATCATGGGCGCTGGAACTTTGATTTGGAGGATTGCGATAATATTCTTCGCATAGAGACGCTAAAGCCAAATCCCTCAGCTGTTTCAACACTCCTGACTCAACGGGGCTTTTTCTGTGAGGAATTGCATTGATGGGAATAGCTGGATTGACCTAAAAACAGGCTAGGGTTTAATTCTCATTTCCAACTGTTGGATTTTAGGATCAATTTCAGGATTTAAGGTAAAGAAAACAGAGATGGTGCCATGTTTGCCATAAATTTCAAAATCTCCCCGTAATTGGTTTCTGGGGCGTATTTCCCCGATGGAATCGATTTCGCCTATAGTTTGTTTCAAATCGGAAATGTGTTGGGTTCGCTTTTCCAAGGAACGGTCCAAAAAGAAATTATCCGCAAATACGGTGGTGTCCATCCCAGTTTCCCATGTTTTCAAAGCGGATACCAATTGGTCTTTCTTGTTTTTAAGCATTTGGGAAGCTACCTTTTTTCTAGGCTGCAATTCCAGTTCCTCAAACAGTATTTTAGAGATTTCATCCAAGGGCAAGGGTCCGGTATAGGTTAAATTGCCAAAGGCCATAATTCCTATACCATATTCGGGAAAAAAGGAATAGTTACTACCATAACCGGGCAGAGCCCCGCCATGGGAAACCTTTATGATTCCTTTACAATCTTCCGATATTCCCAGTCCATACCCATAACCGGAGACCCTTGCACAGGGCTCGCTGTTCCAATCGGTTGCCCAAGTGGATAGGTAAGGATATTGTGGCGTATGCATTTCCCGGAGGGTACTTCGTTTTACAGGCCCATTGTCTTTTTCGCTTCTGGGTGGCCATGCGGAGAGGTGAAAGCTCACATACTTTGAAAAATCGGCAATCGTGGTAATCAGCCCGCCCATGGAACCGAAGACACCATCGTGCAAAATGGGTTCGGGCTTCCAAGTGTCATCCTCATATCGGTATCCGTGTACTAACAAGTCCTCGGGTACTTTTTCATATTCCCAATAAGTATGCTCCATACCCAATGGAATTAGGATATTATGGGTGATGTACTCCTGAAAGGTATTTCCGGAGACTTTTGCCACAATCTGACCCAACATGCCATATCCCGTATTGCTATATTCGAATTGAAAGGAAGGAACTTTGGAGAGGGAAAGTCCCTCGGCCAACATATTTTCCAACATTTCCGTAGGATCGTTCAAATGGCGATCGCCCCAAGGGTTGTCCTCGGGAAAGCCTGCGGTCATCGTTAGAAGGTTCTTTATGGTAATTGCCGGGGAATCTTGGGTAAGGTATATCAAGGTGTCCAACTGCGGAAAGTAATTTGATACAGGGTCGTCCAAATCCAACTTGCCTTCGTCCCGCAATTTTAAAATGGCCATGGCCGTAAAACTTTTGGTCATGCTCGCAATCCGGAAGGCTTTCGTGGGGCTGGCTTCGATTTGTGTTTCAAGGTCAATAACACCATAACTTCCGGTAAGTACCAGTGAGTCGTTCACCACAATGCCGTAGCTGATGCCCGGAATATGTCTGGCTTTTGCATTGGCTTCAAAAATCCCCTGGATTTTATCCTGTGCCCCAGTAATTTTGCTTGTCCGCTGATCGTTTTCAAATTTTTGGGGGAAATAATTGCTGGAGAACCGCTGTGTTTTTTCAGTAGGGCCAGGAGTAACTTGCTCTTGGGTCTGATGATTACAGGCACCCAGTATCACAAAACAGGACAGGGAAGCGTAGAAAAGGACATTTTTCATAAAAGGGAGGTTTGGTTCCCTCTAAAGATAATGCCTTTGGTGGAATGTTACATTGTATGCGGATGTTATGGGCGGAGTAATTTTAGGTATTAAGCAGTTTGACAACATCTTTAGCGAAATAAGAAGCGATGATGTTGGCCCCGGCACGTTTGATTGCGGTCAATTGTTCCATCATCACGGCATCATGGTCCAGCCAGCCTTTTTCGGCAGCAGCTTTTACCATGGCGTATTCGCCAGAGACCTGGTACACGGCCACAGGCACGTCCACTTCGTTCCTAATTTCACGGACAATATCCAAATAACAAAGTCCGGGTTTTACCATGACGATATCGGCACCTTCGTCAATGTCCATTTGGGTTTCCCTGATAGCTTCATACCGATTGGCATAATCCATCTGATAGGTCTTTTTGTCCTTGGGAACGTTCTTAATATCCACGGGCGCAGAATCCAGCGCATCTCGAAACGGACCATAAAATGCACTGGCGTATTTGGCACCATAGCTCATGATTCCAGTGTTACTATAACCTTCATCTTCCAAAGCTTCGCGAATGCTTAGGATTCTGCCGTCCATCATATCACTAGGAGCAACAAAATCGGCACCGGCCTTGGCATGCGAAACGCTCATTTCAGAAAGAATTTCTACGGTTTCGTCATTTAGGATTTGTCCATCGGCCACAATGCCATCATGCCCGTATGACGAATAGGGATCAAGGGCGACATCGGTCATGACCAACATCTGCGGACAGGCATTCTTGACCGTTTTAATGGCCAATTGCATTAGCCCGTTGTCATTTACTGCTTCGGCCCCTGCATTGTCTTTTAGATTGTCAGGGACTTTCACGAACAACAGCACGGAGGAAAGTCCCATACTCCAAAGTTCCTTGACCTCTTTTTCCAAATTGTCCAAACTCAATCGAAAGTAATTGGGCATGGAGGCAATCTCTTCCTTTATTCCTTTACCTTCTACGACGAAAAGGGGTACTAAAAAATCATCCGGACTTATGATAGTTTCCCTAACCAATCTTCGAATGGATTCTGATGCGCGTAATCTTCTGTTTCTTATGAGTGGGTACATATAGTTTTGAGTTAAAAGTTTTAAGTTCTAAGTAATGGATTTTTTTATAGTTCTAATAAGTGAAGCTAGCATTTTCTTTATTTCGTCCAATTCATTAATTAGGGGTAAAGCTATTGTTTCATCAAGAAAGTTAAGATCCTTGGAAACTAATAGGAGGTAATCTGCTTCGTGTGCCGAACCTGAAGCAATATATAAAAACCTAACTAGTTCTTTTTGAGTTTCCCTGCCAGAGCCTTCGGCAATATTAGTGGGAATGGATAGCACTGCTCTATTTAGTTGGGATGCAATTCCAAATTGCTCAGATTTTGGAAACTTTTCAGTGGCTGAATAAACATCCAGAACCAATTGATGTGAACGTTGCCAAACGACATAATTTTTGTAGTCAACCACTTTCTGACTTTTTTCTTATAACTTAATACTTAGTGATAAATATCGATTTCACCTTCAAGATAGCAAACTGCGCTTCCCGAAATTTTCACCCTGTTTCCCAAATATTCACAGGTAAGGTCACCACCTCTTGCCGATAGCTGCTTGGCACTCATAACAGTTTTGTTCAATTTTTTAGACCAATAGGGAGTAAGGGTCGTATGTGCCGAACCTGTTACGGGATCTTCTGGAATACCACATTGTGGAGCAAAGAAACGGGACACAAAATCGACAGTATCTCCTTTAGCCGAAACGATGACTCCCCTGCAATCCAACTGGTCCAATAAGTGAAAATTCGGCCTAATATTTTCAATATCTTGCTGGTTTTCGTAAATCAACAAGTAATCTGTTTTGCCCTTATAGGTTTCTAATGGTTGTTTGCCGATAGCTTGGTTGATTTCGTTTAAACTTTCAACTGGAACTAGGTCGTCCGTTGGAAAATCCATGGTCATTTGTCCGGTTTCATTCTTTTTTACCAGGAGTTCACCGCTTCTGGGCGAAATAAACCTAATGGTATGTTCTTTGTAATCGTAATAATTAAAGATAACATAGGCTGTGGCCAAGGTAGCATGTCCACACAGGTCGACCTCTACCTCTGGTGTAAACCAGCGTAGTTCATAATCATTGCCACGAGGGACGGCAAAAGCGGTTTCTGCCAAATTATTTTCCGCCGCTATTTTTTGCATGGTATCATCGGGCAACCAGGTTTCCAGTATACATACGGCTGCAGGGTTACCACCAAAGAGCTTGTTCGTAAAAGCATCGATTTGATATATTTTTTGTTTCATAGTCTAAACCCAGTCTTTTGGTTCTTGCAGTACGTTGATCAGTTTTTCTTCGGCACTACCTGCTTTTGGATGATGGTCATATCGCCATTGGACATGGGGCGGAAGGCTCATCAAGATACTTTCAATACGACCGTTGGTTTTTAAACCGAAAAGCGTGCCCTTATCATGAACCAGATTGAATTCCACATACCTGCCCCTTCTGATTTCCTGCCAGTCCCTTTGTTCTTTGGTGTAGGCGAGGCCCTTACGTTTTGTAACAATCGGTATATAACAATCCAAGAAACTGTTTCCTATCTCGGTAACGAAGTTGTACCAGTCTTCCATGGACATTTTATTCGTTGCCTTGCAATAATCGAAAAATAGACCACCAACGCCTCTAGCCTCGTTCCGATGGGTATTCCAAAAATACTCATCACAGCGTTTTTTATAGGTGGGATAAAAACTGGGGTCGTGTTTTTCACATGCTCCTTTGCAAATTTCATGAAAGTGCTTGGCGTCTTCCTCGAATAAATAATACGGAGTCAAATCCTGCCCTCCACCAAACCACTGATCCACGATGTTTCCATCGTTATCATACATTTCAAAATAGCGCCAATTAGCATGTACGGTGGGCACCATAGGGTTTTTTGGATGTAGGACCAAACTTAGTCCGCACGCAAAAAAATCAGCATCTTTTACCCCAAAATAAGCCTGCATACTTTCGGGCAAAGCTCCGTGTACTCCCGAAATATTTACGCCCCCTTTTTCGAAGACATCCCCATTTTCAATGACCCGTGTTCGTCCGCCTCCTCCTTCGGGACGTTCCCAAAGATCTTCTTGAAATTTTGCCTTGCCGTCAATGGATTCAAGTTTTTTGGTGATAGAATCCTGAAGTGTATGTATGTACTTGTAGAATTTATCCTTCATTGGTTTTAATATAGAGTTCCATATCCATAGGTGCCATTTCCGGAGGCTGGTGTTCCTTAGGCAAAGTCTCCTTCCAGACATATCCACATTTCTCCGCAATACGGATACTCGCTGGATTTGTCCTATGTACAATAATCCGTAATGTTTTTAAGTCCAATTCCTTAAAAGACCAATTGGTTATTTCCTTCACCGCCATGGTAGTTATGCCAATTCCTTCATGCTGGTACCCAATACAGTAAGCAAGCTCTGCCTCTTTCTTGGTGTAATCCAGATTTTTTACAAACAACAATCCCGCAACCGTTCTGTCTATAGTGTTCTTTATGACGAATAAAAACTCGTTTTTACTTTTAAAGTCCTTGATCTTTCTATCTACAAAGAGTTGGGATAGGTCCGGAGTTAGGTTTTCGGTCAAGGTCCGTGGGAAATAGGTCTTTAATCTAGAGGTATTTACGGTTACAAAATCGCAGATTCTCCATGCGTATTTTTCATGAATGGGCGTTATTTCAAAAGTACCGTTCGATATGGAAATCATTCCCTAAAAATACGAAGTCTTGATACCTCTGGAAAGGTAAATTGCACGTTTTAAGGAAATATTAATTCCATAGGGCTTACCTAAACTCCTTAACGGCATCAATAAAGGCCTTGGCATTCTCAACGGGAACGTTGGGAAGAATTCCATGGCCCAAATTCACCACATATCTGTCCTTTCCAAATTCGTGGATCATTTGAGTGACCATTTTCTTGATTTCCGATGGAGGAGACAATAACCTGGCCGGATCAAAATTACCTTGAAGCGTAATATTGCCACCGGTGAGATAGCGTGCATTTTGGGCAGAACAGGTCCAATCCACACCAAGGGCCGAGGCCCCTGATTGGGACATTTCCTTGAGCGCAAACCAGCATCCTTTACCAAAGACGATTACTGGGGCATCTTCCTTAAGGGCGTCAACGATTTGTTGTATATATTGCCATGAAAACTCTTGATAATCCATAGGTGACAACATCCCTCCCCAAGAATCGAATACCTGTACGGCGTTGACGCCGGCCTTTACTTTAGCTTTCAAATAGGCAATGGTGGTATCCGTGATTTTTTGCAACAATTCATGGGCTGCCACTGGTTGTGTAAAACAGAATTCCTTGGCTTTGTCAAAAGTCTTACTGCCTTGTCCTTGTACACAATAGCAAAGAATGGTCCATGGAGATCCCGCAAAACCTATCAAGGGCACTTCATCATTTAATTTCTCTTTGGTAGCGGTAATGGCCTGCATCACATAATCCAATGCCTCTGCTACATCAGGAACGATAACTTCATCAACGTCCTTTTGGCTTCTTATGGGATTTGGTAGATAAGGTCCAAAATTAGGTTTCATTTGAACCTCAATGTTCATTGCCTGTGGAATCACCAAGATATCGCTAAAGAGAATGGCGGCATCCATACCAAACCTTCGGATGGGCTGTACTGTTATTTCCGAAGCTAGTTCTGGGGTTTGACATCGGGTAAAAAAGTCGTATTTCTCCTTGATTTCCATGAATTCCGGAAGGTATCTACCTGCCTGGCGCATCATCCAAACCGGAGGTCTCTCTACTGTTTCACCTTTTAGGGCCCTAAGGAATAAATCGTTTTTTATCATATTATTGCTGTTGGCTTTTTGCTATTAGCTATTGGTTTCTTTAATTCTTTTTGCAAGTGAATTAATCATTTTAGCTTCCTTCTCCATGAGTTCAAAGACTTCTTTTGTGTTTATTGCATTAATATATTCAAGTTCTACGATTAATATCAACTGGGTTTGCACTTCAAAGAGTGAACCTAGGGCGATTTCTAAAAATCTTTTGAATTCAATTTCACTATTTCTACTACAACCTTCGGCTATATTTGAGGGGACTGAGATTGCTGCACGGGTAATTTGACTGCGGAGTCCAAATTTTTCTTCCGTCGGCAGGTAATCACATAACTTATATATTTGTTTAACGATATCAATCGCGTTATTCCAAATATCAAGCTTTCTAAAATCTCTCATTTATCCTTTCAAATCAACCAAGGGCCTACGGCTAAAAGCTATTGGCTATAATAAGCATTTACCAAATCAATGACACTTTCTGTATCGGGTATCTTTGCAACTTTCACTTCCTTGAAATGTTTCCGGGCTTCGGTTGCCGTGGTTTCCCCAATGCAATATGCAATTGAATGTGGCTTATTTTTTAATAAATAACTTTCTACGGTAGAAGGGCTATAAAACAAAATACCTTCAACCGACTCAGGTATGGATTTGCAGGAAAGTTTGGTCCTGTAGGCCTCAATTTTATTTACGGTAATCTGGTTTTCCTCCAAAATGCTGGGCAGATGTTCCAAACTAAGGTTTCCATGAAAATAGGTGACTTCTGTACCCTCTATATATTCGACCAGATAATTCGCCAAATCCGTAGCACTGTTTTCAAAATGAGTCACTTCCCCAATTTTTTTCCGGATAAGTCTCCTTGTTTTCCTGCCTACACAATAAATATTCTTAAATTGAAGTTCTTCCGGACTTATGTTAGTCAATAGACTTTCTACAGCATTCTTACTGGTAAAAACTACATTTTTATGCTCCTTTTTTAACACTAGTGGCGAAATCCTGTTGGGACTAATCTTTATAAAATCCTCGGAATCAACTTTTATAGCGCCCTTGAATCTTTGTAATTGGGCCTCGGTCAGTTTTTTGGTGGAAAATATATTGGTCTTGAGGTCGGCACCTTGTAATTCGTTCATTAGGCGTCTACCGCCCCTGCTTAAAATACTTTTGGCAGCATCAATTCCCAGATTTTCATGTTTGCCCAAGGGTGCCGTTAAGGAAGCTTCAAGCTTTTTTGATCCGTCAACGGTCAGAAGGACCCCTTTGAGGTTTACTACGTTCTCTTTATCTATATAGGCCAAGGCACCGATAGGAGCGGAACACCCACCTTCCAACTCCCTTAGGAAATCACGTTCCACTTTTGTACAGATTTCGGTTTCCTCATGGTTGAGTTCCGCACAGATTTCACGAATTTCCGTGTCGTTTTCCATGGCAACCACCATAATGGCCCCTTGGGCAGGCGCAGGTACCATCCATGTGAGTCCGATGGTATTTTCTGGTTCCAGTCTTATACGTTCCAATCCGGCGGCCGCAAAAATGGCCCCGTTCCAATCGTTGTCCTGCAACTTCTGTAAACGACGGTTCACGTTCCCCCTAAGATCAACAACGGTATGGGTAGGATATCGGTTGAGCCATTGTGCTTTACGTCTTAAACTACCGGTAGCCACTATACCATCCGGAGAACCCAAAAACTCCTCATTGTTCTTAAAGGCCAGAATATCCATATAGTTGGCCCTTTTGAGGACCGCAGCTTGAACAATGCCTTTTGGGAGCATAGTTGGGACATCTTTCATGGAGTGTACCGCTATATCGATATCACCATTGAGCATGGCCACATCCAAGGTTTTGGTAAAAATTCCTGTGACCCCAAGTTCATACAGCGGTTTGTCCAAAACCAGGTCGCCTGTTGATTTTACGGGAACCAATGTTACGGAATGGCCTAAAGCCTCTAGCTGTTCTTTAACGGTGTTGGCCTGCCATAGTGCCAATTCACTATCGCGTGTGCCTATGCGAATACTTTTACTCATTTAGTCTCTAGCTCTAATTGAAACACTTTTTGGATAAGCTCTAGGCTAGAATCTGAATCAATAGTGTCGTCCTTAAGATGGTTGGCAAATTGTTTGGTAATTTTTTGAATGATCCTGTTGGATATCAAATCTGCCTGTTCGGCATCAAAATTTGAGGTTTTTTTGGATTGATAGTCCAACTCTTCATCCTTCATAGTTTTAAGCTTCATTTTAAGTGCTTTGATGACCGGTGCAAATTTACGGGTCTCCAACCACTGTATGAAATCACTTTTTACCTCTTCGATAATTTCCTCTGCCTTGGGGATAAAAAGTTTGCGTTTCTCCAAGGTCTCGTCCGTCATTTGGGATAAATGGTCCAAATGCAAGAGGGATACGTTATCCAGTTCCAAAACGTTGTCATCCACATTTTTCGGAATTGAAAGGTCCAGAATCAATAAAGGGTTCTTTGTGTAAATGAGTTCTTTGCACACCGTTGGCTTTTGTGCACCTGTGGCTACAACAAGAACATCGGTTTTGCGTATTTCCGCTTGCAGATCACCATAGTCCTTAACGGTAAGATTAAATTTACCACCCACTTTATCCGCCTTCTCCTTCGTTCGGTTTATTAGGGTAATATGTGGGTTTTTGGTATGCTTGATGAGGTTTTCACAGGTGTTTCGTCCAATTTTACCGGTACCAAAAAGAAGGATGTTCTTTCCGGAAATGTTCTCCACATTGTTTAAAATATATTGAACCGATGCAAATGCCACCGAGGTCGCCCCAGAGGAAATTTCGGTTTCATTTTTTATGCGTTTGCTGGCCTGGATGACCGCATTGACCAAACGCTCTATGAACGGATTGGCGATATCCTGTTTTTTGGAACGGAAAAAACTCTGTTTTAACTGACTGATGATTTCAAAATCACCTAAAATCTGACTATCCAACCCCGTTCCAACCCGAAATAAGTGCGCAATCGCCTCTTTATTTTTATAAACGTAGGCTACTTCTTGAAACTCCTCCACACTGCCATGGGAAAAGTCGCACAATAATTTAATCAATTGGAAAGGATGCTGGGCAAAACCATGGAGTTCAGTCCTGTTACAGGTAGAAGTGGCCAATAGACCATCAATACCCTGTTCCTTGGCCTTTTCCAATAAGGCTATCATGGAAGCTTCGTCCAAACTAAATTTTCCTCTTACCTCGGCATCAGCCTTTTTATAGTTAAGGCCAATCGTATAAAAGGAGTTGTGTTTAGAAATGTGATAGTCCTTCATAGTTGCGGCGACAAAAATAAACGCATCGATTTAATAAAAATAACGCTAGAGGAACTATTAGCGTCGGCAGGAGTGATTTTGGATAAAATACATCATAAATCAGCTCAAAACCCCTATTTTTACAACGTTTAACGATATTCTTTTAACAATATTGTTTAGATAGATTCTAAATAATATGATTTAAGTTGCTATAGTATGGAAAGTAAAAACATCGCCATAGGGTCCTTTGAGGAGCTATTAATAGAAAATGGGTTTTATGTTCTTAAGATTCAGAATAATACGGCGGATATAAAGAAGGTTACACGCGAGATCAACCGCAGTTACATCCAATTCCACTTCTGTTTAAAAGGAGGTGGCAAGTTTGTTTTTAACCAAGGGAACTATGCTCTTGAGGTTTCTGAAGAGAACTCACTTTTGCTTTATAATACGCAGTTGGATTTACCCTTGAACCTTATGTTATCACCAAATTCATGGATGGTTTCTGTAGTGATGAGCATTCGTAAGTTCCATTCACTTTTTTCGAACGAGGCTGGTTACATTCCCTTCCTCAGTGAGGAGAACAAGGAAAAAAAATATTATGCCCAGGAGCCTGTATCCCCAGCTATAGCGGTAGTGCTGAGTCAGATTATTAATTACAACCTGCATCCCACCATTAAAAGCCTTTATCTAAAGGGTAAAATCTATGAGTTGATAGCCCTATACTTTAATAAAAATACAGATGCCGATGTAGAACAGTGTCCGTTTCTAGTAGACGAGGACAACGTGAAACGCATCCGAAAGGCCAAGGAAATTATTATTTCCAATATGGCCGAACCACCTACCTTGACCGAGCTTTCCAAAGAAATAGGCCTGAGCTTAAAGCGTCTAAAAGAGGGATTTAAGCAAATCTATGGCGATTCCGTGTACAGCTTTCTCTTCGATTATAAAATGGAACATGCCAGGAAGTTACTGGAATCCGGGCAATACAACGTGAACGAAATCGGGTTGAAAATTGGGTATAGTACATCCAGCCATTTTATCGCCGCCTTTAAGAAAAAGTACGGGACAACGCCCAAGAAATATGTGATGGCGTTGGCGAGTAGTACTTGAATTTAACAAACTAAGTAGTTTGTATTCGAAATAAGGACAATGAGTATTAGTGGTATTTTTGCTGTTCATCGATAAAACCTCGATAGTTTCCGGTAGATTTAAAAAGATTTGGGCCTTTTCTAATTGCGGGAACAAACCCAGTGGTTGGTTTTCATTTTTTAGTCTTACAGCGGCCTTGCCACCATGATACCCGTGTTTCCCTTGATTTTTTTCAAATATTCCGCTAGCGGTTTTTCGGATACTTCCACTTCCATGGATCCGGTGGACGCATGTAATAGATGAATTCTGCCATCGGCTTCCCGAGTGGCTATTCCGGTATGGGTAACGTCCAATCCGTTAATGGAAGTAGCGAGGGCAATGATATCGCCGGATCGGATCAAATGCTCGTTTTCGGCAATCTGATCTTGGGCCAAGACACAAATGGGCTGACTGTTCAGGTAATTTTCGGAAGCCTTTATTTTTTCGAAATTGGTATCGTCAGCAAGAAAGGGATAGAGATCTCGATGTTCGCTCATAAAGTTAATATCCTTGGTGATTTCTTTTCCGCCAATCTCTCCAGTTATGTCCTTCAATAAGCCTTTTTCGGCATTGTTGGCAATCCACTCAGAAAAATAGTGTAGTCGGGAAGCATAACCGTCAAGGTTTCCATCTTTATACCGAATGGTTTCTAATTTTTTTATGAAACCCTCGAATGAGGTTTTATCCTCTTTCAGCATCATTGAAAATGCAAGAACATTTTCTACAAATGTTGTACAGTCCAATCCCTGTAAATTAACGACCAAGGTTTCCGTATCCCCAATTTCCAAGGTTTTGGCGACGTATGGCGTCTTTAGAAAGGTTTTGCCTACGGCGACTAAGGTTTGTCCAAAATCAGGTTGTTCCAGTCCTTGGATTTCATCAATTTTAGTCTGTACGGCCTGCTTGTCCAAAGGGGAGCAGGTGATAGTCTGGGCCTTTGTCCTACTAAATGGAAGGAACAAAAGGAAAAACAATAAGGTGTATTTCATTAGTTTATGTTAATCCGTATCGGAAGGAGCATGACTTTTGTCGTTGATCAACAACCTATTATGTACAATACTTTCCGGATAATTCTCCTGAAGGAAAGATATTAATTTTTCTCGTACATGTACCCTCAAATCCCATGCCGTTGGCGAATCCTTGGCACTCATTAAAGCCCTTACCTCCACAAAATTGGCCTTGCTATCGGTCACTTGTAGCACATTTACTTCCTTGTCCCACAAATCGGTATTTTTCAAAACTCGGGTCAATTCGTCCCTTAGAGCATCAAAGGGGACCCTATAATCGGTATAGAGGAATACCGTGCCCAAGATGTCGGATGAAGTTTTGGTCCAGTTCTGAAAAGGTTTTTCAATAAAATAAGGAGTGGGAACAATAAGACGGCGTTTATCCCAAATTTTTACGACTACATAGGTTAACGTGATTTCCTCAATGCGGCCCCATTCCCCCTCTACGATAACTACATCATCCAACTTTATGGGCTGTGCGATTGCAATCTGTATGCCCGCCAATACGGTGCCGATGAGTTTTTGGGCCGAAAAACCAATAATAATACCGGCCACACCAGCTGATGCAAAAATACTTAGGCCTAGCTCCCTGATTTCCTGAAAGCTCATGAGTGCTGCCCCAATGGCCAAGATTACAACTATAAATATGATGATACGCTCCAAAATGTTGAATTGCGTATACACTTTTCGGGCCTTTAGATTGTTGGCGGAGTTAACATCGTAGTTCTTTATTATTAAATGCTTTACAACCTTTAGGATTCCAATAATAAGCCAGGTCATGGCGAATATGAAGAGAAGGGTACTTACTTTTTTGAACCAGTATTCCTCGTTTTCAAGCCCCAATAATTGTCTCAAGGCGGCCATCCGTATGATGATGGAAATAAATATAAGAAAGATGGGTAGGGCAACTCGTTTCATGACACCCTCTGGCAAAAGATACCTTGGGTCTTTCCCTAGTCTTCGTAATACAAAAAGTGTAATCCAATAGATTACAATGAAAACCGCGAAAGCAATACCTAAATAAATCAACGATTCTCTGGGAATATCTTTAAAAACTGTATCCATCCATGCTAAGTTTGTATACAACATACTAAAATTTGCTGGCCCATAAAATTTAAGTTGAATAAATCGACGGACTTTATGGTAGTATAGAAAACTAATGCCCTAAATTAAAATATCATCGAATAGCAAGTGTTATTTTTGCAATTCAAAATTCAATATTAGGAAATGAAAGGAGTTTTACTGGTTAATTTGGGATCCCCTGATAGTCCGACCGCAAAGGATGTCAAACCATATTTGGATGAGTTTCTAATGGACGAACGTGTAATAGACGTACCAAAATGGTTGAGAAATATTCTGGTGAGAGGAATCATTTTGCAAACCCGACCTAAAAAATCGGCCGAGGCCTATTCCAAGATTTGGTGGGAAGAAGGTTCCCCATTGATAGTCATTTCGGAACGATTTACAGAGAAACTTCGCGAACAAACCCAACTACCCGTGGCTTTGGGGATGCGCTATGGCAGCATGACTATCAAGAATGCGCTTCAGGAACTTGAAACAAAAGGTGTGGATGAGGTATTTTTAGTGCCGTTATATCCCCATTATGCCATGTCATCCTACGAAACCGTTGTGGTAAAAACCATGGAGGTAAAGGATGAATTTTTTACTGAAATGAAGATAACCACACTGCCTGCATTTTATAAGAACCCAGATTATATAAAGGTTTTATCGGAATCTATCAAGAAAGGTTTAAAGGACTTTGAATACGACCATCTTCTTTTCTCCTATCATGGAATACCGGAAAGGCACATCAGAAAATCCGACCCAACGAAATTTCATTGTAAAATTGATGGTTCCTGTTGCCATACAAATTCCGTAGCGCATCATACCTGTTATCGCCACCAGTGTTATAAAATGACCGAGCTGGTTAAATCTTATTTAAACCTTCCGGAAGAAAAAGTTAGCCTATCCTTTCAATCCCGTTTACCTAATGACCCTTGGTTAAAGCCTTATACCGATTTTGAGTTTGAACGATTTCCTAAGGAGGGGAAGAAAAAATTGGCTGTGGTAACCCCCGCATTTGTAGCCGATTGCTTGGAAACATTGGAGGAAATCGCTATGGAAGGCCAGCATCAATTTATGGAAGCCGGAGGTGAAACCTACAAACACATTCCTTGTTTAAATGATAGCGATGCATGGGTTTCCTTGATGGCACAATGGATAGAGGAATGGGAAAAGGAGGGAGTTTTGTCCCATGATTGAAAAGAATTAATAAAGCTATGAACAAAGAGAAAATTGAAAAGATTGAAAAGGCCATATTTCCTCAAAGGTCTGCGCTAAGAAATCACTCATTGTACAACGAATTGTCCACTATTGAGGATGTTCGTGTTTTTATGGAAGGTCACGTGTATGCCGTATGGGACTTTATGTCGCTTTTAAAATCCTTACAAATGCATCTTACGTGTGTATCTACACCTTGGATTCCTTCTAAAAATACAAAGACAGCACGTTTCATCAATGAAATTGTGCTGGAAGAGGAAACCGATAAAGACGAAGCGGGCAATTATATGAGCCATTACGAAATGTATTTGGCAGCCATGCAAGAAGTAAATGCGGATGTAAAGACCATTGAGGGCTTTGTGCAATCTGTTGAAAAAAATGGTAATGTTCAGGAAAGTATTCAAAAGTCAGGACTTCCAACCCCTGTAAAGGACTTTATGCTATTTACATTTAATGTAATTGAAGGTGGTAAACCGCATGAAATTGCAGCGGCGTTCACCTTTGGCAGGGAGGAGTTGATTCCAGATATGTTCCTAAAGATTATAGAGAATAACGGAAACGCTCCTTTGTATCCCAAACTCGATTATTATCTACGCAGACATATTGAATTGGATGGTGATGAACACGGTCCACTTTCCTTAAAAATGATTATGGAGCTCTGCGGAGATGATGAATTAAAATGGGAAGAAGTATTGGATATTTCCCAAAAAGCCCTTCAACGAAGAATTGAGTTATGGGATAGCCTAAGTGAAACTCTATTAGGCCAAAAGGAAAATGCTTCATCATTCGCCTAATTCATTTGTAGAAAAATAAACTTTAGGCCCATGGCCAAATTCACATCGGAAGAACTGGGGAAACAACCCATAGGAAAATTATTGGTGGGTCAAGCGATACCCGCTAGTATTGGAATTCTTGTGATGTCCTTGAACGTATTGGTCGATTCCATTTTTGTGGGAAATTGGATCGGCTCCATTGCCATTGCGGCCATTAATGTGGTGCTTCCCGTTTCATTTTTTATAGGAGCCTTGGGTATGGCTATTGGTGTAGGGGGCTCCAGTATTATCTCCAGGGCACTTGGCGCCAATAATAAGGAAAAAGCATTTACGGTCTTTGGAAACCAAATCACCCTTACACTAATTATAACCATAACCATGGTTGTGGTTGGACTCACCTTTATCGAATCCATCATACCGGCTTTTGGGGGTAAAGGGGCTATCTATGACCCCGCAAAGATTTATTACACCATTGTACTTTATGGGGTTCCTTTTTTGGCGTTATGTATGATGGGGAATACGGTTATACGGGCAGAGGGCAAACCTAAATTTGCCATGATAGCTATGATTATTCCCTCCGTAGGAAACCTATTGATGGACTATCTGTTTATATATGTTTTTGATTGGGGAATGGCTGGTGCCGCTTGGGCCACTACAATTGGCTATGTTTTGTGTTTTTTATATGTAGGATACTTTTTCTTTTCCAAACATTCTGAAATGAAAATCCAATGGAAGCATTTAGGATTGAATGTTCCTGTGGTAAGGGAAATAGGTTCTCTTGGTTTTGTGACACTGGCAAGACAGGCAGTGGTCAGTATCATCTATTTGATCATGAACAACATTTTGTTCACCCTGGGTGGCGAAGCCATGGTGGCGGTCTACGCTATCATCGGTAGAATGTTGATGTTTGCCCTATTTCCTGTTTTTGGGGTAACCCAAGCATTTTTGCCCATCGCCGGATTCAATTATGGAGCTGAAAAATATCAAAGAGTAAGAAAAACAATAAATACGGCAATCACGTATGCTTCTCTTTTGGCTACATTGGTTTTTATTGGTCTTATGATTTTCCCCGAGGCAATTACTTCACTTTTCCTTAGTGAAAAACCGGGAATGTCCGCACATGATTTGGAAACGAACGCTTTTGTTTTGGACAATGCCCCTAATGCGATGCGTTGGGTTTTTGCCGCAACTCCCATTATTGCCTTGCAACTGATTGGAGCTGCCTATTTTCAAGCCATAGGAAAGGCAATCCCTGCATTGTTGCTCACTCTTTCCAGACAAGGTTTTTTCTTTATTCCTTTGATTTTGATTTTACCTAGACTTTATGGGGAATTGGGTGTTTGGATTTCTTTTCCTATTGCGGATGTGTTGGCAACAATCGTCACAGGTTATTTTTTAAGACGGGAAATAAAGAAGACATTGGTATAGGTATATCTTCCCTGTTTCCTAACATTATTATATTCCAAATAAAGATTTCAAAAAGGTGACTTAAAGTGACTTTTTGTGTCATACAAGACAAATTCCCCTTTTCATGATATATGTTTTGTTGACTTTGATTTCTATTATATTGTTAGTTGCATTGATTATTGTCATTATCGATTTAAAAAAGTCTTCAAAGGAATACCGTAAGCACAAGAATAGCGAACATGATTCGGATTCTTAGAAAACACCGCTTGCCCCAATTCATAAGAAGTGACTACATTTATACAAAACTTATATAGTAATGAAATATTGGCTATTTGTCGCAATAGGTTTGGGCATAATATTGATAGGATGTAAGACTAATACAGAAAATGACATGTACAACCTATATGTAGGAACATATACCGATGGGGAAAGTAACGGTATTTATCGATTAAAATTTAACACCAATACAGGAGCACTTACGGACAAAAAATTAGCAGCGACGATTGAAAATCCTTCGTATATAAAGTTTTCCCCGGACAATAAAACCTTGTATGCTGTTTTGGAAACGGATAGTTTTGAGAATTCTTCTGGAGGCGTTTTGGCTTATGACCTCATAGATGGAAAGCTAACCCAAAAGGGCGATATGGCAACGGTTGGGGCGCATCCCTGTCATATTGCCGTTTCGGATGACGGTAAAGAATTGGCCATTTCCAGTTATACCGGGGGTAGCGCCACTATTTTTGGTTTGGATACTTCGGGAAGTTTAAAAGAAAATCGACAAATCATTGATCATAAAAGTCTCGACACGGTTAAGACTTCACATGTTCATTCTGCCGAATTTACCGAGGATGGTTTGTTTATTGCTGATTTGGGATTAGATGCGGTGAAGCGATACAAAGCTGAAAATGGTAAGTATTTACAAAACGAACAAGCCTCTGTTGATTTACCCGATGGAGCAGGGCCAAGGCATTTTACTTTTGGTCAAAATGGAAAGTATCTGTATGTCATCAATGAATTGAATTCTACCATTACCGTATTTGAAAAAGTAGGCAATGAATACCAAGAAATAGAGACGCATGCTACCCTTGCTGATGATTTTGATGGTGAAAGTTACTGTGCAGATATTCATTTATCGTCAGATGGTAAATTTTTGTACGGCTCAAACCGTGGAGAACAGACTATCGTCATTTTTAAGGTGGACCAGAAAACAGGAAGTTTGAGCTTAGTGGGAAGTGAATCTGTTCGGGGAGATTGGCCCCGTAATTTCACCATTGATCCCTCAGGAAAATTTCTATTGGTAGCCAATCAAAAGAGTAACAATATCGTTGTCTTTAAAAGAAACGAAGACCAAGGCACTTTGGAATTTTTAGAGGAAATGTCTCTGCCAAACCCTGTTTGCCTGGAGTTTTTGGAAAACTGATTTAAAAAAAGGACACCCTTAAAAAGTTACATGTTCAAATGAAAGGTAACTTATTAACGCCACAAAAACATACAGTTACAATTGCTTCAATATTTCCTGTATCGCTCGGTCGAGTTGAGGTTTGTTCCCGTTCAAGCGGTCTAAAAAAGTTTCGGGTACCGCAATGTCCGGTGTAACCCCTGTTTTTTCCAAATTTTTTCCATCCAAGGTGAAACATCCCCATGCCGGTAAGCGATAAAAGGAGCCATCGACCAAACTCTTGCCCGAGGTAAAAATTATCCAGCGGTAGGTTTCCGTTCCCAAGGTTTTACCAAGTTTTAAGGCCTTAAATCCTGCTGCGGTCATTTCGGCATCACTGAGTGATTGTTCGTTCATCAATAGAATAATCGGTTTTGCGGCCGGAGCAAAGTTGGGTTGCGGTGCAAGGGCACCATCCCTATATTTCCATTTTAGATAGGGTTTTTGGGATAGTAACTGAAGCACTTCGTCATGGACATTTCCCCCTGTATTATAGCGTAGATCCAGGACTAGGGCATCCCTCTGATTGGTTTCGGAAACCATTTCCCTTTTAAAATTTTCAAGCTCCCCACCACCCATATTCTTCATATGGATATAAGCAATTCTTTTGTCGCTTTTAGAATCGACATATTTCTGGTTATCGTCTACCCATTCGTCATAAAGAAGACTCCTTTGTGAAGAGGTAGTTATAGGGTGTAGGTTAACGGAAATATTTTCGTCCCCGCGTTTAAATTCCAGTTGTATTTCGGAGTCGATTGAAGGCTCATTAAAATAAAATTCCCTATTCTTTTTAGAATCTATTTTTTGGCCGTTGACCGATATCAAAACATCACCTTTTTTAATATTCTTCCCTGAAATATCTGCGGGACCATCTGTTATGATTGCCTCCACCACATAGGGGTCTTCATTGGAAAAGTCTATTCCTGTCGCCAAGGATTTGGTTGTATAGAATACATCCTCTTCGTCTCCACTGGACCTAAAACCAAAGTGAGAAGTATTCAGTTCGCCCAGCATATCGTTGAACAATACTCTTAGTTGGTCCCTATTGGTTAAATAAGGCAAATATTGCTCATACTTTTTTCGTAGGGCGGTCCAATCCTCACCATGGAAATCGCCATCGTAAAAATTTTCCTCAAATCCTGCCCAGGCTTCATAAAACATTTGGCTGAATTCATTGGAGAGATTACGACGGAAAGTGTAGTCCATCTCAATTTTTTCGGACTTGTTCTTTTCCACGTCAAATGTATGCAAGTTTCCTTTGCTTAGTAAATAATAGGAGTCCTTGGCATTTGCCAATTGATATCCTCGAATTTCGTCGTCCAAAACTTTTTCGGTCTTGTTCTTTTTAAAAGGTTCTATGACGGTCTTCCAAAGTTTCGTCTTTCCTTCATCGTGATTACTAAGATAAATGACATGAGTAGCATCATCCTTTTTAATGACTGAGGGACTATTTTGTCTTCCGAAAGAGGGACTAACAGCGTTAATCCGTTCCATGATCTTCTCTTCGTTGATAGTAATGCTAATCGGCTTTTTGTCTTCTTTGTCCTCCTTCTTTTTATCGTCTTTTTCTTCCTCCTTTTCTTTTTCTTCCTCCTTGAACATTTCGTGGAACTTGTCCGTCGTATAAGGATCTTCGTATTTATCCAAAGGCATTTGGTAAATCTGTGATTCATCCAATCCGTAAGGATATGAGGGTTTTACCAAGTTGGATACCATATACAGATATTTCCCGTCCGGCGACCAAATGGGTGAATTTTCGGTGACCCCAGTATTGGTAAGGTTGGTGATTTTCTTATCGGACAGACGTATGACAAAAACATCCGACTCAAAATTCCGAATGGCAGTATATACAATGTACTTTCCATTTGGCGAAAAATAGGGTTGTGGGGCATATAGGGCCCAAAATTCATCCTTTAAAAGGAGCTCACTTTTAAAATTGGAAAGATCAAGTAACCGCAGTTCATCGCGACCACTAATATATAGGGCTTTCTTAAAATCAGGATCAAGGACTATGTTAACATTGTTCCTTGAATCTTTGGTATGTTGTTTTTCTGTAGAAGTACCTTCCGCGTCAATGGTGAACAAATTAAAATATCCATCATCCGTGCGATTATAAAGAAGGGTTTTGTTGTCTTTAAGCCAAACCACTTCAAGTACACGTTCGTCAATTTTAGTGGGAATGTGCTTAATGAACTTTCCTTTGACGTCCGATACAAATAGTTCGCCCCTTGAAACAAAAGCCATTTTTTTGTTGTCCGGTGAAACCGAAAAATTGCTTATTTCCCCCTGAACCTTGAAATCTTGAGCCTTCTCCAAAGTATTGTTATTGCTTATTTGAATTAGAACTTTTGAGGAAGTTTTGTTGGCAACATTATAACTATGGATTTGATAATCTTTTACAAAAACAATAAGATTGCCATTGGCACTAACATGGGGCCTGCCAATACTACTTTCAAATTGTGTCAATTGCGCCTTTTCACCATTGTTAAGTCTATATAAGTTGTACTCCCCATTTGCCTCGTCGGAAACAAAAAACACGTTGCCCTCGGCATCAGCTGTAGCCCATAAATCCTTTCCGTTGTAGGTCGTGTATTTATTAAATTCCTTGGAGTTAGGGTTATAGGATTTTATATCTGGATTATAGGCGCCTTTGTATCTTTTTCTATGTGTAAAAAGCTTTCCTTCCCAACTTTCGTTGAAGAATATTTCATTGGTCTTTGGGTGAACTACAATATTTGAAACCGTATTAAAATAGTTGTCGAACAAACGTTTTGGAGTACCTCCGTCTATTTTTACCTCATAGCCAGAATATCGATTGTAGCGGGAAGAGGTGAAATATAGTTTGGAAGAATCCCAAGACCAGCTGTCCATATCATCATCGGCATCGTTAAAGGTCAATTGCTGGATATTTCCTCCCTGCAATGGCATTAAAAAGATGTCTTTGTTACCGTATGGAGTCGCACTAAAGGACAGCCATTTGCCATCTGGGGAAATGCTGGGCAAGGTTTCGTTGCCGTCCATGGCCGTAAGACGAACTGCTGTTCCGCCGCTCGATGGTACGCTCCAAAGATCGGAGTCATAACTAAATACAATGGTTTTTGCATCGGGTGACAGGGTAGGGTCCATCAAGAAATAGGATTCTTGGGCAGTGATGGCAGTAGAGGAAAATCCAAGAACGAAAAGAGCTAAAATTTTAAGGTTCATATGTGATTGATGAAATAAAATAAAAATGAACAAGTAGAATAATTGACAATTTAGCAATTATCACTTGAATAATTGAATTTTAAAGAGTTCTTTAAAACCTTTTTCCTAAATTTAGAGACGACTAATTCAAAGAATATAAAATGAAACCAAACTACTCCTTTATGGGCCTCATGGCCCTTTTGCTATTGTTATTTACTAATACTGCGGAAGCACAACGAAGAAACAAGTCCAAAAGTGTTACCGTTACCTATCCGGAGGAATTATATTCCAGTCTGGACTATCGAGAAATTGGCCCGTTCAGGGGCGGCCGTTCAGCAGCCGTAACCGGCGTACCGGGGGAACCTAATCTTTATTATTTCGGGGCCACCGGAGGTGGTGTATGGAAAACATTAGACGGAGGTCGAACTTGGGAAAATATTTCTGACGGATACTTTGGCGGAAGTATTGGCGCGGTAGAGGTTGCACAGAGCGATCCTAACGTCATGTATGTTGGCGGTGGTGAACAAACTCTACGAGGTAATGTTTCATCGGGTTACGGAGTTTGGAAGACCGTAGATGCCGGTAAAACATGGGAAAAGGCCGGGCTTGAAAAAAGTAGGCACGTACCAAGAATAAGGGTACACCCCACGGATTATAATACGGTATATGCAGCAGTTTTAGGAGATATATACAAACCCACTAAGGAAAGAGGTGTCTACAAAAGTACGGATGGAGGAAAAACTTGGAAACAAGTACTTTTTGTAAACGATCAGGCCGGTGCAGTCGATTTGACATTCGACCCCAACAATCCAAGAATTTTATATGCTTCCACTTGGCGTGCACAGCGTACACCTTATAGTTTGAGCAGTGGTGGAGAAGGTTCTGCATTATGGAAAAGTACCGATAGTGGCGAAACTTGGAAGGAAATTTCCAAGAATGAGGGTTTCCCAACGGATACTTTGGGTATTATCGGCGTAGCAGTTTCTCCAAAAAATTCAGAGCGGGTTTGGGCGATTGTAGAAAATAAAGAAAAAGGCGGGCTATACCGTTCCGAGGACGGTGGAAAAAAATGGACGCTTGTCAATAGCGATCGTAGTTTAAGACAACGTGCTTGGTACTATACACGCGTGTATGCAGATACCCAAGATGAGGACGTAGTTTATGTACTAAATGTAAGCTACCATAAATCTACGGATGGAGGTAAGAGCTTTAAGTCGTTCAACGCTCCACATGGAGACCATCATGATTTATGGATATCACCTGAGGATGGGCAACGGATGATTATTGGCGATGATGGAGGCGCCCAGATTTCCTATGACGGTGGTGAAACTTGGAGTACGTATTACAATCAACCAACAGCTCAATATTATAGGGTAACCACGGACAACCATTTTCCATATCGTATTTATGTGGCACAACAAGATAATTCTACCTTGCGAGTGAACCACAGGAGTGATGGTTCTGCCATTACAGAGGATGATTGGGAAGAAACTGCAGGGGGTGAATCCGCATGGATTGCAGTAGACCCTGAAAATGATGATATTGTATATGGAGGTAGTTACGACGGATTCCTAACCCGTGTCAACCATGAAAAAGGAACGGTCCGAGGGATAAATGTATGGCCGGACAACCCTATGGGTGCCGGTGCCGAGGCGATGAAATATCGATTTCAATGGAATTTCCCCATATTGTTCAGTAGGCATGACCCCAATAAACTTTATACCTTTTCCAACCATGTACACATGACCACTAATGAAGGTCAAAGTTGGGAAGTGTTAAGTGGCGACCTTACCAGGAACGACCCAACCAAGTTAGGTTCCAGTGGTGGGCCCATCACGCAGGACAATACCAGCGTAGAATACTACTGTACCATCTTTACGGCGAACGAAAGCCCATTAAAGGAAGGCTTGCTTTGGGTAGGTAGTGATGACGGCTTAATTCATGTTACAAAGGACGGTGGCAAAACATGGGAAAATGTTACCCCTGCCAACATGCCGGAGTGGAATATGATCAACAGTATAGAGCCTTCTTATTTTGACGAAGGCACTTGTTATGTGGCCGCTACACGATATAAATTGGGTGATTTTCAACCGTATTTATATAAAACGACAGATTATGGTCAAACATGGACCAAGATTACCAATGGAATCGATGCTGAGCATTTTACCCGTGTAGTTCGGGAAGACCCTAAAAGAAAGGGATTGTTGTATGCCGGAACGGAAACGGGTATGTATATTTCCTTTGATGATGGAGCCAATTGGAATTCCTTTCAAATGAACTTGCCCATTGTACCAATAACGGATTTGACCATTAAGGATGATAATCTTATCGTGGCCACCCAAGGTAGAAGTCTTTGGATGATCGATGATTTAACCGTATTACATCAGTTGGACGAGAACAAGAAGACTTCCGGAAATATTCTTTACAAACCAAAAGAAACATATCGTACAAAGGGACGGGCTTCAAGTAGGCCATCCAAAACTTCAGGTCAAAACCATCCTAATGGTGTGGTAACCCATTTTTACTTAAAAAATCTCAGTGAAAAGGACAGTGTACATCTAACGTACATTTCCATGGCAGGCGATACTTTGGCCACATACAATAACTTTTCAAAGGAAAAGGATAAAAAACTCGAGGTAAAGAAAGGCGGAAATACCTTTGTTTGGGATACTCGGGGCAAAGGAGCCAAATTATTGGACGGAATGATTCTTTGGTGGGCCAATTTAGATGGTCCTAAGGCGGTTCCAGGAAGCTATAAGGTACATCTGAACGTCAATGGGAATACCAATACCGAAACCTTCAAAATTGTTCCAGATCCAAGGGCAGAAGCATCCGTTGCAGATATGCAAAAACAGTACGATTTTATTACCGATATCAATACGACCATTGATAAGGCCCATAAATCCATAGAAAAAATCAGAAACGTCACGGCCCAATTGGATGCATTTACCAAACAGTATGCGGACAATGAGTCTACTAAGGAGCTCATTGAAAAGGCCAAGAAAATGAAGGAAAGTCTTGGTGAAGTAGAAAAGGCCCTATATCAAACTAAGAACAGAAGTAGGCAAGACCCATTGAATTTCCCGATTAAATTGACCAATAAATTAGGGCATCTGAATAGTTTGGTGGCTATTGATGACTTCCCACCAACTGATCAGGATATTCAGGTTAAAAATGAGCTTACGGCTCAAATAAATGATGAGTTGGAGAAGTTTGATGCGGTAATGTCCAACGAACTTAAGGAGTTTAATTCCTCTTTTAATGCCTTGGGACTGAATTATTTGTTTGTTGAATAATGAGGGAGTTAAAATAATTCAAAATGAAGGAACCGAATAAATTATTGCTTTTTCTTGGGTTTATGTTCGCCACGCTGGTTGGTTTTTCGCAAACAGCCAACGATTATTTCCAACCGATGAACTATCGGAATATTGGGCCTTTTCGTGGAGGTAGGTCGGTCACTGCTTCTGGTGTGGTTAACGATCCAATGACCTATTATATGGGTACGACTGGAGGTGGACTATGGAAAACGGAGACTGCAGGACAAAAATGGGAGAATATTTCAGATGGATATTTTAAAACAGGATCTGTAGGTGCCGTTGCAGTTTCTAAATCCAATCCCAATATTCTTTATTGTGGAATGGGTGAGCATGCCCCTAGGGGTGTAATGACTTCCTACGGTGATGGGGTTTATAAGTCCACCGACGGAGGAAGAACTTGGCATCATTTGGGTTTGGAGAAAACGCAACATATTTCAAGAATTATCATTCATCCAACCAATCCGGATATTGTTTACGTGGCGGCTCAAGGAGCATTATTTGAAGGTAATCCCGAAAGAGGCATCTATAAATCGACAGATGGAGGAAAGACTTGGAAAAATACCCTTTTCGTTAATGACTTGACCGGAGCTGCCGAGCTTTCCATGGATGCCAACTACCCAGAAATTATGTACGCTGCGATGTGGGAACATCAGCGTAAACCGAATATTGTTATCAGCGGTGGAGTAGGCAGTGGCCTTTATAAATCTACCGATGCCGGCGAGACCTGGACAAAAATCCATAAAGGCCTTCCTGAAGAAAAGGGAAAAATGGCCATTGCGGTGAGTCCGGCCAACTCCAACAAAGTATATGCGATAATAGAGAGTGATTCCAATGCGGATAAAGGTGGACTTTTTGTCTCCAATGATGCGGGTGAATCTTGGTCCATGGTCAGCGGTGACAATAGATTGGTGCAACGGGCCTGGTATTATATTGAAGTGTTTGCAGACCCCAATGACGAGGATACGGTATATGTTTTGAGTGCCTCGATGTTCCGTTCCGAGGATGGAGGCAAAACTTGGGAAACCATTGATGTCCCCCATGGTGATACCCACGACCTGTGGATTAATCCAGAGAATTCTAAAAACATTGTTTTAGCGGATGATGGAGGGGCAACCATCACTTTTGATTATGGAAAAAATTGGTCCTCACAGGATAATATGCCAACGGCCCAGTTCTACAGAATTAGTGTGGATAACTTGTTTCCGTACAATATCTATGGCGGTCAGCAAGATAATACCTCGGTACGTATTGCGAGTTTGTCCCTGGGCAGAGGCGGAATATCGGAACAGGATTGGACCTATGCTGCGGGAGGTGAAAGTGCCTTTTTGGCCTTTGATCCGGATAATCCAAGATATGTGTTAGGAGGCAGTTACTTGGGAACTATTGAAGTATTGGATATGGATACCAAAAGTTCGACCAATATTATGGCCGCACCTATTCAATATTTGGGGCGTGAAGCCAGAAATATGAAATATCTCTATAATTGGAATGCTCCTATTATCGGCTCAATTCACGAACCTGGCACCTATTATCATGGGGCTCAATTAGTACTTAGGACTCGAGACATGGGGGTAACGTGGGAAGAAATTTCGCCCGATCTTACGAGGGACATTGATGAAAAGCAAGGAAACGGCGGCGGACCCTATACCAATGAGGCTGTTGGAGCCGAAAATTATGGTACACTGGCTTATATGATAGAGTCTCCGCATGAGAAAGGTGTTTTTTGGACAGGGAGCGATGATGGCTTTGTCCATATCACTAAAAACGGAGGAGAAACTTGGGATAATGTTACGCCCAAAGGACTAAAGGAATGTTTGATCAATGCGATTGAGGTGTCACCTCATGATCCGGCCACGGCCTATATCGCAACAACCCGATACAAGTTTAATGATTACACCCCTGCACTTTACAAAACAACCGACTATGGTAAAACTTGGACCAATATTAGTTCAGGGATTCCGTATGGAGCCTTTACCAGGGTAGTAAGGGAAGACAAAAAGAAAAAGGACCTGCTGTATGCCGGGACCGAACAGGGCATGTATATTTCTTGGAACGGAGGTAAAACTTGGGAACCTTTCCAACTGAACTTGCCAGTAACTCCTGTGTTAGACTTAAAAGTGCATCGGGGAGATTTGATAGTGGCAACTTCTGGCCGTTCTTTTTGGATATTGGACAACATAGGGGCATTGACGCAATATGAACCTTCCCAAAAAGGTCTGAAGATCTTAAAACCGAGCCCTGGATATGCTGGGTCTTGGGGAAGTCCACTTTCAGCAAACTCCAAGGACATAAAAGCAACCGATGCTTTTGAAGGAGTAAACCCTGCCAATGGAATGGTACTTTATTATGAATTGCCCAAATTGGGGGATTCTACCAAGGTTACTATGAAAATCAAGGATTCAAAGGGTAAATTAATACGAAGCTTTAGTTCTGAGAAGGACAAGGACTATATACCACATAATGGAGGAGGAGCTCCTCCGGCACCTGTTCTGCCCAAAGAGCAAGGATTAAACCGTTTCGTTTGGGACATGGGCCATGCCATTGTTCCAGGGATACCTGGAGTGTATATAGAAGCGAGCTTTAGGGGGCATAAAGCTATCCCGGGCAAATATACTTTAGAACTTACCGTAGGGGGGGAAACAGTAAGCACACAAGGGGAAATCAAAGCCATTCCAACCATTGAGATGAAACCAGGGCAGTTTGAGGAGTATGACGAGGTGATGGGCGAAATGGAGCAAAAGATTACTGAGATGCATACCATGGTCAATTCACTTTTCAAAGTACAAAAAGAACTAAAAGAAGTACTTGCAGGCTTGGAAGATGAAACCTTAAAAGCCAAGGGACAGGCACTTTTGGATAAAATGAAGGCATGGGACGAGGATATGGTACAACGAAAGTCACAGGCCTATGACGATGTAGAAAATTTCCCGAATAAGTTTACCGCAGAGTATCTATTTCTATTGAATCAGACTAGTGGAAGCATTCCGAGGGTAAACAAATCAAATTTGGATCGTAAAAAGGAACTGGATCAACAGTGGATACCTTTAAAGTCTAGAGGAGAAGCATTGATTAAAACGGATATACCTGCCTACAATAGGGCACTTTGGGAATCAGGAATTGGGGCTCTTCGCTTTTAAGTTGTTGGTCATTGAATTCCAATAACATGTAATTGCTAACTTTGACTTTTAAATCCTAGAAGTGTAGCTGCATGACAGATTATTATAATTATATAAAGGCCCTGCATCTCATATTTGTAATAACATGGTTTGCAGGGCTTTTTTATATTCCAAGATTATTCATCTATCATATTGAGGCCCAGGATAAACCTTCTCCGGAAAAGGAAATCCTAAGCAAACAATTTAAATTGATGGAAAAAAGGCTATGGTACATCATTACTTGGCCTTCTGCTATACTAGCTACCTTATTTGCAGTTTGGCTCTTGATTTTAGCCCCGTATTGGCTTCAACAACCCTGGATGCATGTTAAATTAGGTTTTGTAGTGTTGCTTATAGCCTACCATATTAAAAACCATCTAATCTTTAAGAAATTTCAAAGAGATGAGATAAGCTATACCTCTAATTATATGCGTATTTGGAACGAAGGGGCTACCCTAATATTATTCTCGGTAGTTTTCTTAGTAATATTGAAAAGTACTTTCAATTGGATTTTGGGGGTGGTAGGTATTGTCGTTCTTGGTTTACTGTTGATGCTAGGTATTAAACTCTACAAAAACATCCGGAATAAAAACCCCGAAGCCTAGGGGTATGCCCTACAGGACACAAATAACTATAGTTCTTTTGGACTTAAGTTAGAATTTGAACTTGACTTTTACATTTGATATCCTTCTAAAATCTTCTTTGGTGCGATATTTGCTAACTTTGAACGAAACACCGAGCTTTTGTTAAGAAGATTTTCTTTGCGGTCGCGCATTTTCGTATCAATGATCTTATTGGTACTCATAGCTTCTGTGCTTATTCTTGGAATTACCATCTATCAGTTTAGGGAAATCAATAGGGATTACCACCAAAATAGAATGGAACGTAAGGAGGAGCAGATTAGGCAAAGCATAGATTTGACCATACAGAAGACTACCTACCCGGTCACTACAGAAAATCTGGGACTTATCTTTAAGGACGAAATTTATGAGATTGCCGTGGTGCAAAACATGAATTTCAATATCTATACCTTGGACGGTCAATTGATAAAAAGCTCCAGGCCAAAATTGGAGAATGATCCCATTTCACTTTGTTTGGACCCAGAAGTCCTTAATCAGCTGGATAACAGTGTAGACAAAAGATATGTGGAAAAGAATTCTGCGGCAGGCGATCAGTACCAAGCTTCGTATACCTATATTTCAGATCGTCAGTTTAAGCCAATTGGAATTCTAAACCTGCCTTATTTTGAGGACAATTCCTTTAACGATAAGGAACTTTACGAGTTTTTGGCAAGATTGGGAGGGGTATATTTCTTAATGCTCCTGTTGGCTATTGGCCTAGCTTACTTTATTTCCAAATACATCACACGCTCCTTGGAAACGATAAGCGATATGATGGAACGTACCGACCTGACCCGGAGAAACGAAAAAATCTTTTTGGAGAAACCCGGCGAAGAAATTGAAAAATTGATTTCTTCCTACAATGCCATGATAGACGAGCTGAGCCTGAGTGCGGCGAAACTGGCGAAAAGTGAAAGGGAACAGGCCTGGAGGGAAATGGCCAAGCAGGTTGCACATGAAATAAAAAATCCTTTGACCCCCATGAGATTGAGTGTTCAAAGTTTTCAACGGAAGTTTGACCCCAACGATCCCGATATAACTGAGAAAGTAGCTGAATATTCCAAAACCCTTATTCAACAGATAGATACCATGAGCAGTATCGCTTCCGCATTTTCAAGTTTTGCAGAGATGCCTGCACAGCAGAACGAAACGCTGAATGTCGTGAAAATCGTAAAATTGGCCTTGGACATCTTTAATGAGGATTACATTCATTTTATCGCAGAGGAAGAGGAGATCATTGCCAAATTGGATCGCACGCAATTGATTAGGGTGGTTACGAATTTGGTCAAGAATGCCATACAGGCCATTACGGAGGAAAACCCCTCCCCAAGAATTTTGGTTTCTGTGGCGATTGATGGGGAAATGGTAAAAATTTCTGTGGCAGACAATGGAAAAGGAATTGAAAAAGAAGTCGAGGATAAAATCTTCGAGCCTAAATTTACAACGAAAACCAGTGGAATGGGATTAGGTCTGGGAATGGTAAAGAATATTGTGGAGACCTATAAAGGAACTATAAATTTCACTTCACATCCTGGAAAGGGCACTGTTTTTTGTGTTAAATTTCCCAGGGTTGTAAATATGACTACCATTAAATAAATAGAAACGAATATGTCTTACGAAACAATACTCTTAGAAATTGAAGATGCCATTGCTACTGTTACTATTAATCGGCCTAAAAAATTAAATGCTCTCAACAGGGAAACCATCCAAGAATTACATGAGGCCATCTGTGAACTGGAGGATGATTCAGATATTAAAGTGATTATCATCACCGGTAGCGGGGAAAAGGCTTTTGTGGCCGGGGCCGATATTTCTGAATTTGCTGATTTTTCGGTAAAAAAAGGCAAAAAGTTGGCCGCCAAAGGCCAGGAATTACTATTCGATTTTGTGGAAAACTTATCCAAACCTGTCATAGCGGCCGTAAATGGTTTTGCCTTGGGAGGAGGATTGGAATTGGCCATGGCCTGCCATTTTAGGGTTGCCAGTGAAAATGCCAAAATGGGCTTGCCAGAGGTTTCCTTGGGCGTTATTCCCGGTTATGGTGGTACACAGCGCCTTCCGCAACTAGTAGGTAAGGGAAGGGCCATGGAAATGATTATGACGGCAGGAATGATTTCTGCCGATCAAGCCATGAACTATGGGTTGGTCAACCATGTGGTTCCTATGGAGGAATTGTTGCCCCTCTGTAAAAAATTGGCGCAAAAAATAGGCAACAACTCCACTGTGGCCATATCCTATGCAATAAAAGCGGTAAATGCGGGTTTTATGAATACTGTTAACGGCTACGAGCAGGAAATCGAAGCTTTTGGTGAATGTTTTGGAACTGACGATTTTGCCGAAGGTACAACCGCATTCATGGAAAAGAGAAAAGCAGATTTCCCGGGTTCGTAGATAATACCGAACCAAACATGTTAAGAAAATTTTTCCTGTCGCTATTTTTGGCAACTATCAGTATTTCCTTTGCCCAGCAAAATGATCTTGCTTACAACATTGGTGAAAAATACAATGATAAGTACAAATATTCCAACCTACTGGCCATTGCGGACGATGGCGAGGGGGGAACTGTCATCGTAAGGGCCTATTACACGGGCATCGTTTTAAAGCCTAAAGGCTATTTTATTGAACACTACAACAAGGATCTGGAACTCTTGTCCGAATTCAATTATAAACTGAAAAACGCGAATTTTGTAGATGCCTACATTAAAAACGGACAGGTCTATTTACTGTTTCTGGAATATAATTTTGATGGTATGGCCTATGAATATCAAATTCATAGAAGCCCCTATACGGACTATCAATTTTCTAAGGAGACTATTTTGACCATTCCTTCAGACCCGGTATCGGAGCCCTTGGACCGCAACTATTACAACAGGAATTTTTCTTCCGGTTTCACCACATCGGTACTTTTTAACGACGAAAAATCGGCATTCGCCATTACCACACATTTTAAGAAAGGAAAGAACAACAAACATTTTATCCATGTTTTTGATGCAGGTCTCAAAAAACTTATGGAACATGATTTTTCCGATGAGGTGGAGGAAAAGAACTATGCCTTTGAAACGATTACCTTTTCAAAGGATTTGAGCAACGTTTATTTAGTGGGTAAGGCCTATTTTAAGAAAAAAAGGTTCAATGCCACGGAGCGCAAGTTTCAGTATGAAATGGTACGCGTTTCCAATACGGGAGGAAGTACCCAGTCCTTTTATACTCCGGGTAAATTCCCAGAGGCCCTAAAACCTATTTTCAAGGGTAATGAATTATTGTGTCTTGGATTTTATGCGGATAGAAAGGATAACCGCTACAATGGTATTTCCTATTTTAAACTGAATCCCCAAACCTTGGAAATTGAAGTGCAAAAATTTAACCCTTTTTCCGATCAGTTCATGATGGACAAGTTTGGTAGGGAAGAAGACAAGACACTTAAAAATTTGGTATTCAAAGGGATGGATATTACATCAAAAGGGGAAATCCTATTCAATGCCGAGGAATATTTTACAAGCACGAGTACACAAGCGAACAGCAGTGGGGGCCGTGTCATGATTACAAGATATCATCACAATGACATTGTAAGCGCAAAATTAAGTAACGATGGAGACCTTATTTGGGCCAGAAACATCAATAAGACCGAGGTGACCCAAGGAGATGGGGCCTACGCTTCCTATAGCTCATATACCAAGGGAGATAAAACCTATTTCTTTATCAGTACTTCCGCTGAAAATCCGCAGCAATTGAGCGATGAGCGTATCATGTTCAAACAGGGCTTGAGTAGGAATAGAAACGTATTTTTGATCAAGTTGGACGATAAAGGCCATATGACCTACGAAAAGGTTATTGATGATACGGATGCACGCCTTCCATTAATGGTTTCCAGACCCTATGTAGACCATCTAAATGATGAGCTTATGTTCTATGCGAAACGAGGTTCCAAAAAGCAATTGGTGCAAGTAGCTGTTAAATAACATTATTTATTGGATTTATTCCATATTTTTGGAATAAATCCAATAAAATGAATTCTGATTATACCATTAAAGGAAGGGGCGCACAAGAAAATACGCCCAATAAATTTCTTCAGCATATTTACGAGACCAGGGACGACTTCCTGGAGTTTTGTCGTCTCGAAGGTGAATCGGCAGATAACAACAGAACCCAGTACATTCCCATTTTTCCCAAGACCATTGTTAACGAGGTTAAGAGTCCGGATGTTGGGATGATGTATTCCATGAATACGTATCAAGGTTGCGAACATGGATGTGTGTATTGTTATGCAAGGAATACGCATGAATATTGGGGATATAGCGCAGGATTGGATTTTGAGCGTAAAATTTTGGTAAAGCGTGATGCTCCAAAGTTGTTGGAGGCAAAGCTAAAAAGCAAGGCTTGGAAAGCGTGCACCATTGTACTTTCTGGAAACACGGATTGCTATCAACCCGCAGAGCATAAATATAAAATTACGAGGGAGTGTCTAGAAGTATTTTTAAAATATAGACACCCCGTTGGTATCATTACAAAAAATGGATTGATTTTAAGGGATTTGCACCTTTTAAAAGAGTTGAACAACTACGGTTTGATAGGGGTGAATGTTTCGGTGACCTCCTTGAAAGAGGAGACCCGTCGGATTTTGGAACCGAGAACCGCCTCTATCCCCAAAAGGCTGAAGACGATAAAAGTGCTGTCTGAAAACGGCATTCCCGTAAACGCAATGCTGGCACCCATCATTCCAGGAATCAATAGCCATGAAATTTTGGATTTGGCCAAGACTGTATCGGAAAATGGAGCATTGTCCTTCGCTTTTACCATAGTTAGATTGAATGGTGCCATTGGGGGTATTTTTACCGATTGGATTCACAAGACGATGCCAGATAGGGCGTATAAGGTGTTAAACCAGATCAAGGAATGTCACGGCGGAACCCTAAACGATAGCCGCTTTGGAATCCGAAGCAAGGGAGAGGGCAAAATAGCCACCCAAATCCATGACATGGTAAGGCTAGCAAGACGCAACTATTTTAAGGATAAAAAATTCCCAGCCTTGAATACGGAATTGCATGGGCGATATAAGACTGGACAATTGAGTCTTTTTTAAAGATTATAAAGAATTGAGTAATGAGAATTCTATGTCTAAATTGAATTTAAGCAACTTGTTTTTTACCTCAGTTCTTTGTTGTTTGTAGGTGTTTTTAGTTCAAACTTGTCATTCCAAATTGGTCAATTGCTTGCTTTTTGTTCTCGGCAAGAGAAAAATTTAATTCAGTCCACGCTGTTCCCTCAATTCCTTTGAGTTCAATTCCGTTTTCCGTTTTAGTTATCGTAAATAAAAAGTCCGCAAGTTTTTCGTCTTTATTTTCCGAAACGTTTTTTAATTCAGTCATTCCGTATTCATCTACTGCTTGTGGTCGGTCGTTATTCAAGCTAAATGATAAGTCTAAACAAGCACTACCTTTTTCGCTTTTCATTTTTATTCCATTGTCAGTTTTCTCCACAATAACCTTAAAGTCTTTCAGTTCGGCCTTTTTTCTTGAGCAATCAATTCAGATGTTGAAGTCCAAAAAAATAGTGCCATTAAAATCATTGGAAATGGGCTCTTAAAATTCATTTTTGTTTTCATGTCTCTATTTTTAATTTCAGTTTGAGTTTTGTTTCACTTACACACAAGGTGTTTGTATAAGATTAGTTGCGCTATTTGTTTAAGACTAAAAAAAGCAATTAATAATACACGGCTTTAGCGGTAGTGTTTTTTTGTTCTAATGATAAGTTCTTTGTACATTTTATTAAATGAAAAGGGTAGTTTTCATTTACTTCCGTAGTTTCAAATAAACCAAAAGCTCCAAACTCTTCTTTTATAGATTCTTTATCGTAGAAGAAAATTTTAACACCACCAAACATTTCAAATCGATCCTTACTTACAAGTTTTCCTTGTCCATAAGTTTGAGCGTCTTTCGTAATTACCGTAAACACCATAAATCCCGTTTCGGTCAACTGATTAAAACAGTCTTGAATTAGTTTCTTTCTTTCGTCTTTATTTAGCAAGTAAATTAGTCCGTAACAAAATATTCCGTCATACAATTTATCATCAAACGGCATTTCGGTTACTGAACCGTGGTGGATTAATAAATCATTACCAAAATGTTCGTGTGCTATGTTAATAGCGGTTTGTGAGATTTCAATTCCCGTTACAGACATTCCATTTTTTCGGAAAATTTGTGCATTTCTTCCGTAACCAATCCCTGGAATAAGGACATTTTTTATATTATGTTTAGCAAAAAAGTCTTTCGTTATAACGGTTGACTTGGCAGGTTCTGACCCCCACATTTCTTGATTTTCCTTGAATGCTTGCTCCCAAAATTCAGTCATTGATACTTTTATTATATGCAAATTTTGTCTTCCAAAATTTCACAATTATGGTCATAACTATTAACTGCTGTCAAAATTTTATCAGCATTGATTTTTTTGCCCTCTACCCTTAACACCGTATGTCCGCAAGGATATTGTTTTTCGGTTTCGTTCAGGTCGTAACTAACTTTTAGTTCAGGACTATCTGTTTTGATTGAGTTCACGATTTTGTTCAGTTGAACTTCGTTTTGAATATTTGTTATAAATATCCCTATCATAATCTAAGTAATATATTTTGCATTGAGTTGTTTCGTTTTTAAATCGTCTTTAGTACTCCCGAATCTGCTCTTAAAGTTGCTCCATTTGTAGCAATAGAAAGGGGACTTGCTAGGTAAGTGACTAAATTTGCAATTTCATTTGGATTAATAAATCGCTGTAATAAAATATGTGGATTAGACTGCTCTATAATTGCATTTTTCATTTGCTCAACGTCAAGTTTTTGCATTTGTGCAATTTGCTCAACAACTGTCGCAACTCCGTCTGAATAAGTCGGTCCACCTAGAACTGTATTTATGGTAACTTCCGTTCCTTTAGTCAGTTTAGAAAGTCCATTTGCAATAGCTGACATTGCTGATTTTGTCATTCCGTAATGTATCATATTTTCGGGAACATTTACTCCCGATTCACTACTAATAAAAATAATTCGTCCCCATTTTTTATTCAGCATTTCGGGTAATAGTTGTCTTGATAAACGAACACTACTCATTACATTTATTTCAAAATATCTATACCAATCTTCGTCTGTAATATTTTCAAATTTTTCTATCCCGAAAATGCCAAGATTGTTAACCAAAATATCTATGTTCGAAAGTTGGTTTAGCAATTTCTCAACTTCTTCTTTTTTTGAAAAGTCTGCCGATAATGCTGAAATATTGGAGGTTGGAAATTCTTTCTGTAACCTCTCTTTGGCTTGATTGGTCTTTTCAGCTTGTCGTCCGTTAATTGTAACAGACACCCCCTCTTTTAATAATTGCTGTGCAATAGCAAAGCCAATTCCTTGTGTTGAGCCACTTATAAATGCTCTTTTCTCGTTTAGTTTTAAATCCATCGTTCATTTTTGTAATGATTGTTCAATAAATAGTCAAAAAAATTAGCTTAATATTTGCAGTTGCATTTCTATTTGCTGTTTAAGTATTTTTTCATTAGGGTAAATCCTTCTAAGTGAATTAATTCCACACCAAAGGGTAATTAAAAATTTTCCTAAATCATCGGCAGGCAATTTTGATTTTATGTTCCCTCTTTTTTGTTCTGTAAGAATGATAGAGGTATAAAGTTCTTCTGTGTCTTTCAATATTTCGATTGCTGATTGTTCTAATTCGTTATCTACAAAAGTCATTTCAACAACTGTATTAGAAATTATACAACCTTTTAAATGAGTGTTTTTAGAAGCAACAGCTACAGAAAGGAAAAAATCCTTTATTAGTTCAATGGGACTATCACTTTTTTCTAATTGTATTTTGAAGTTGTTAAAATCTTCTCTTCGTTGTTGAAGTGATTTTTTGAAAAGTTCTTTTTTCCCACCTTTAAATGAGTTGTACAAACTTCCTGCACCAGCTCCTGTTGCTTTGCTTAGGTCTGCTAACGAAGTAGCGTTGTACCCCTTTTTCCAAAATAGTTCTTGAGCTTTTAGAACAACCTCTTTCTCGTGATGAATGTTTGGTCTTCCTTTCATATTATTGTAATGTTCGATACAAAAATAATAAAAAGCAGAATAAGTTGATGCGAAGCACCAACTTATTTTAAGTAATTGGACTTACTTTTTGTTTGGTCAGTTTTGGTATCTGTCTGTTCAGAATTACCCGCCAAAGGTCTCGTATAACCTTCATTTACAGGTTAATAGGTGTTAATTTTCGGTTTAGCACAGACGTTAGCAATTCCGCGTGGATTCGGACGTAGGCCAATCCACCGACACGAGCGAAGCGACTGACGAACTCCATAAAAAATAAACATCCGTGAGTAAATTGCGGTTATAGATTGTTGGCAATAGTTTTTTATTCAATTTATTCATTCCAATCCATCCCTCCAAGTATATACCAGTCATCGCCTCGCTTAATCCAAGTGTGGGTTAATCGAGTGCTACTTTGAAAAAGGAAAAGTCGATAATGAAGAATTGCAACATTGTTTTCGATATAAATCCCCTGTTTTTCTATTTGGAATTCTGTGTCCGCAGGCATTGGTTTCGAAAAGTATTTTTGTAAGTATTCCGAACCAGAAGTCTTTCTTGCAGAGTTCTCTAAACGACTTGGCCAACCAAGAAAATTTTCGTCCCACATTGATAAAATTTTCGAAAGGTCAGCGTCTTTATGAGCTTTTATATACTCTTCTTCTAACCCCCATAATAAATCTTCTTGGTTTTCTATTGTTCGACTTTTATCAGAACACGCTAGTATCAATCCTGTCAATGAAATCAATAGTATAATAATCTGTAGTTTTCTAAAATATTTCATTCAGTTGGTTTTTAATAATAGTCGGTCGACGTTACGAGTTGTTTCAAATTATTGCTAACGTTTAGTATAAGCGGTCGTTTTAATGCCGCTTATTCATTGTTACCCACTGGCTTTAATTCATATTTCGATACTCTGTTGGGCTCAATCCCGTTTTCATCTTAAAGAATTTGCTGAAATGATTAGGGTAATCAAAGCCTAAATTAAAGGCAACTTCACTAATGCTTAATTCTGGATTTTGTAGCTGATTTTTTGCTTTTTTAACTACAAACAAGTCAATATGCTCTTTAGCTGATTTTCCTGTTTCTTCTTTTAATAGGTCGCTAAAATAATGAGGCGATAAGTGCACAGCACTAGCACATTGCTTAACTGTAGGCAATCCATTTTCTATTAAATTTTGTTCAAAATATTTTTTCAAATAAGCTTCAAATTTGGCTAAATATGTATTGTTGCCTGTTTTACGCGTAATGAATTGGCGAGCATAAAAGCGGTTGCAATATTTTAAAATGGTTTCAATATTAATGCAAATAATTTCTTGTGTATGTTTATCAATTAGCTGATAATATTCCTTTTCTATTTTTAATATCAAATCATTTAGTGCCAACTTTTCATCTTCTGATACGTGTAACGCTTCATTGATTTCGTAGTTGAAAAAATGATAATTATCAATTTCGTTTCCAAGACTTGTCTTAGAAATAAAATCGGGATGAAAAACGAGTGTCCATTCATCTTCACAATTTGAGAAATCTGCCGAACTAAAAGAAAATACTTGATTAGGAGCAAAAAACACCACTGTTCCTTCTTGAAAATCATACGTTTCTCTACCGTAATTGACTACGGCTTCTTGCTTTACTTTTATGCTAATCATATACATATCGGTAGTAAATGATTGCGTTGTAAAATTATCGGGCACCACTAAATCTGAATGACGAAAAACCGAAACAAGAGGATGTTTCGGTTTCGCCAATTTAAATAGTTGGTGTATTTCTGAAATTGATTTTACGCGATAAATAGTATTCATTAGATAGCTTCTTTTTTACTTTCCACAAAAGCCTTTAATTCTTTGTTAAAAACCTCATATCCTTTTTGCATTTGTTTCTCAAGAATTTTTCCTAGTAAAAAACTTGCACCTCCATAAAGTCCATCGGTTTGTATAAACTCGGTTTTGCCATCTGAAGTAGCTTTTAAAGTATATGTATGATAATCGCTCATACCTAACATAAAGACACCGGTCCAAGCAAATGTTTTGCCCTCTTCAAATTGAAACAGCTTTTTTTTCATCTTACTTTGACCAAAAGGGGATTTAAAGGTAACTTCTATTTCACCGTTTTTCTTAAAATCTCCGCTTAATCCTTGAAAAGAAGAACTCCAGGACTTGAGATTATCAAAATCGGTTAGGACGTCCCATACTTTTTGAGGGCTAGCATCAATAATAGCACGAGCCTTTATGTTTGTTTTCCTTTCCATTATAAGCTACTTGGGTCTACAGTCAATAAATCGTTCTTTTTAGCTTTCCAAGCCTGTTCTTGTGTAGCTTTTATCCACGGTACAATGGCTTCTGGAATTACATTTCTGAACTTAGAATTGTCCTCTTCAGCAACTCTTATCATTGCGTCTACCATTATTTGTGGGTCGAGTTGATTTTCTAAACCTTTAGGGTCTGTAAAAGCTTGAATGGTTCCCATTTTTGACAATGACTTTTCTGGGTTCCACCATTTTGTCAATGTCTCCGCACCACGGTCATTAAACCCTGTGCCAAAAACACCTGGATTTACAGTACAAATTTCAACTCCTGTTCCAGACAACTCGTCTTTTAAACCTTCAGCCATACCTTCCAATGCGTGTTTTGTAGAAGTGTAAATTGCAGCAAATGGAACGGTAATTAATCCACCCATTGACGAAGTAAAAATAACTTTACCTGAACCGCGTTTTACCATTTGAGGCAAAAATCCTTGAACCAGTTGAAGCGGTGCAAAAACATTTACTTCATAATTTCTACGTACATTTTCAATTGGAATTTCTGCTACAGGGCCTGTTTCCATAATTCCTGCATTGCTCATTAATACATCAATTTCATAACTGTTAAAAGCAAATTGACGGTCACTTTCTTTGGTAACATCAAGAACTATTACCTCTAATTCTACTCCTTCATTTTTTGCTTCTTCAAGCAAAATTGTTTTTAAAGGTTCTACGTGAACAGCTGCTATGACACGATGTCCTTTTTTTGCTAATCCTATGGCTGTTCCTTTTCCAAAACCCGAAGATGCTCCTGTAATTAAAATTGTTTTACTCATTTTTTATCTTTTTTGTGAGATACAAAGTTGGGTCGCTTAGATAAGACCCATGTAAACATATTCCCGAAGGTTGGATAGATTTCGTGGATGTTGTTTTTTTAGCTTGTGCCTAACGCCGCGCTATGTACGCTATCTGCGGAGGCAGTGGGCGGGAAGGAGCGCTGGTGGCGAATTTTAAGGAAATATAGCAAAATCCAATCAACAATGCTGTGTGAATCGGACTTCCTATTGATCGCACGGCATTGTTCTTCAAGGAGTCCGCGTTAGCGGATGTACCCATGTTGGATTTTGCGGTATTGGGAATAAAATTGGACGGCCATCCACGATAGCTATCGGGAACATATAGCGTCCTGATATGTCGAGTAGCAGAGCCGTAGCGGCGGTCCTGGCAAAAATGCCCCTCATCCTACGGACAATGTAATCTGGCATAGCGCAGAGCCTGTACTGAGTTTATCGAAGTGATGATGTCGACTAGCTTTTAGTGCGGTAATTGCGCTAGCAATGCGGCAAAAGTACGCCGCAGGCGACCGAGCGGAGCGACCGATGAATTCCTCTGAAAAAAAAACAATAGAAATGATATGAATAATTCGACATCACGCTTTAGCTATGCGCAGTGTCCCGAAGGGCATTGCGTATAGGTTTTGTTAGCTGTTGTTTTTAATTTTTGAGTTAGTTGCAATTCTAAATCCTAAGTCATCAATTTTGAACGAAAAGGGGTGACTTCTTCTTCGAGTTGTCGCCATTACGCTCCTTTCTTGGTCGCACCAACCCCCGCCACGGAAAACGCGATATGTTCCGTAAACAGTTTCGTCATAAATGTCTGAACACCATTCCCAAACATTTCCAAGCATGTCGTAAAGTCCCCATTGGTTAGGTTTCTTTTGTCCAACTTCTTGAGTCCGACTGTTGGAGTTCTCTTTAAACCATGCAATTTCAGCTAATTCTCCATGTCTAATCTCTTTCGTTCCTGCTTGGCAAGCATACTGCCATTCTGCTTCTGTTGGTAATCGAAATCCATTTGTATTTGGGTCCAAGGTTACTTTTTCAGCTGCTGAGTCAATTGAATAGCATTTGTCTTTTCCATAAGAGTTAGATAGTTCATTACAAAAATTCACAGCATCAATCCAAGAAACTGTTTCAACTGGTAACCTGTCACCTTTAAATGTCGAAGGGTTCTTGTCAATTATTGCTGAATATATTTCTTGTGTTATTGGGAATTTAAAGAGTTCAAAAGAATTTATGTCAACCGACCAAGTTTCTTTTGTTCGGTCGTCTCGCATGTCAACAGTTCCTGTCGGAATGTTCACAAATGACTCGTCAATTACTTTTTTATATATCTTATTGCTTGTCGTTTTCACGGTTTTCTTTTAAATAACAGCTAACTCCCTGCTAAGTGTTTGTATGTGAATCGTAGCGTGTAAAAAGACGCTGACTTTTCGGATTAAACACGAGCCGAATTTTTAAATTTTTCTTTTTATCTTTATTTTACTAAAAGCCAAATTTAAAAATTTGGCGGTCTTCGCAAATACACACAAACCTCTGGAAAAGCCTGTAATAGCTATGTTTTATATACTTTGTTGGCAACTGGCTTTTCCTTGTCCTTTCGGTAAACTTGTTCTTTATAAGCTGTTCTGCCTTTAATTTGTTTTGGTTTCATTTTCGATTCGTCTTTCTCTCGAAATTTCTCAGTTACTTTCATAGTACTTAAACCAACAATAACTCCTGTAATTATTGATTTGTTTTTTCGATAGGTAGTTTTAGGTTTACTAACCTTTAGTCCATTTCCTGTAATACACTTTATTATAGGAATACATTTTTCTCTAAAATCATTATTTGATGAAAATGTCAAATCATCAATCCATCTTGAATATGAAATGTTTTCTCCTTTTAAAATCTCAAGAATTTGGTTGTCGATTTTTTCGAATACTATATTAGAAAGGGTAGGACTTGTTGGTGCTCCTTGTGGTAACGATTTTGAATTCCAACTATCCTTTGTTCGGAAAGTAGTCAGTTTAGTGATTGTATCAGCTACATTTTTTTGAAAAGCCTTTGTATCTCAAGGCATTAAAAACCATAGTATCTGAAACCGAAGGAAAAAAATTGGTGAGGTCAGTCTGAAATCTGTAAACGTTGCCTTTGTGTATTTTCGAATTGTCGATATTCCCACAACCTTTAACACCACCTTGAATGTGTGGAATTAAATCAACTTTACTTAATATTTTGTGTTGTAATTTGTTCTGAATGTCCTTTAGTCTTTTGCGACTTGGGTTGTAGAACCTTTTTTGTGTAACTCCATCTTTAACTTTGGGAAGTCCAGTTTTGGAATTGTATTTAATTTCAGAAAACTCGTAATAATAGTGGTCTATATTTTCGACAATTTCGGAAATCTCTTTTTTATCATAACCGATTATACTGCAAAGATGGTTTAAAGTTTTAATCATAATTCTCCGCAAAAAATAGAGAATTGACAAGATTATTTAATGATTCGCTAACAACACCATAAGCTTCTTTTTTTGATTCTGGAATGTCAGCATCATCTAACGATTTAAAAAATAATACAGGTAGTGGAATATTTAATTTCTCGCTCAAAACTTTTAAAGTTGATAAATTCGGTTCTTTTTTATTTTTTTCAATCATAGAAAGGTAAGACTGAGTGATGTCGCACGATTGTGCTAAATCTCCCTGACTTAAACCTAATTTCTTTCTGTGTGTTTTTATAGCTTCTCCTAAATTCATAGTATCTGTAAAAAAAAATTAAAAACGGGTCAATCACAAGTTTGCTAAGAATTCGAGTACTTTTCCTAACTCTTCCATAACATCGGAACGAAAAAATGTTCTAATAATTACCGGAAGAACTTCAGACAGAATTTCCTTCCTATCCGATACTTTCGAAACTTTCTTCAATTCGTTCAGCGTAACAATTACGTTTTCTAAGCGAATTACATCGTCAATTGACAAAGAACTGCGGTTCTTTGAGAGAACAATCTCAATCGATAAGACGAGATTGTCAAGATTTGCAATAAAATCAGGTTTTTCCATTTGTTTTTGGATTTTAAAAATTAATAAAAAATAAAAAAGATTAGGAATGAAGAGTGTCTAACACAATTCATTCCGTTTCTAATCTTTAGAAGAACAATAAATAAACAGTTTACTGTTATTGTTGTTCGTTTCTGGTTTACCTGTTAATGCTTCTTAGGGCGTTAATCTATGGCTCCAGCAAAGGGTTATAGGAAACCGTGTAATCTAAGTACACTATTCAATCCCTTCATTCCTAATCTTTCAAATGGAAATCAATCTCTCAAAGAACTTATGATGCAAATATATAAAATATAACTCACAGTACAAAAAAATGACAAAAAGTTTGTTTTTTTTGTCATTTGGTTGATTTTAACGTGATGCTTTTTTAGCTTGTTGCCAACAATTGTATAAACTTACCTGGGTACGTTTATTTCTCTTTTAGGTGTAAGTTACTAATTATCTAGTGTTCATAGGGGATTTGAAAAGAACAGCGAACTATTATACGTATACTATGCACTTACAAACGTTTCACTAACATTCTAGTTTGGAACTTGATACGTTTGGGTAACTGATATTGGTTTTGAAAAATCCACTGGATTCATACCTTTATTGTAGTCAGTCTTTACCGAGCAATATTAATGCGTCAAGCCTTCCAAACAGGTGAAGCGCAAGCGTGCTGCTATTGGTCCGTCGTTTTTGTGTAAACCACTTGCCCGATTAAAATGGTAATTTCCAATTGGGTGTCCAATAATTTGTCCTCTGTATAAATTGGGCCACCGTGAATCGGCAGGGTGGCTGTTTGTTTCTTTTCGCATTAAAAACAGACCAAAACAAGGGTAATTAAGACCTTGCTATAGCGAAACAATTGAATCTGTACGGGATTCATTTTTAAGGTTCCCATAGTACTTAAAATTTTTTAATGGAAATGGGGTGATTGTACTTAGTATATGATTTTTACTCAAAATCAAGATAAAAATCGAAAAAGGGTAACATCTGTTGTGGAATTCTGCCATCCTGGGTGTAGATGTTATTGGTATGGGTGCCAATATATTCTTCGGCAAAATGTTTTACACCTACGTTTTCCAAGCGTTGACTGAACATTTTGCATTGTATGGTAAAACGTTCTCCCGCATTTCTTCCCCAATCAAACTTAATGGCTCTGAGCTTATTTAGATTTTCGAGATACTCATCGATCATATGAACAGGCATTTCTGAGTACCATTTTTCTAGTGCTTCGGGGTTGGCTACAATAGTTTCGTTCTTATATTCAAAGGGTAAATCAAAGTAAAAGGGAGGTTTATTGGCATTGGGAGACCATGACCTTCCAAACGCCATAATAACTTTTCCAAAATAGGATTTTGACAGATCTTCTATGGTTTTCATTTTGGAAAATTCAACATAGGTGTTGCTGTTCGGCCCATATTCTCGAACTATAGTTAGCGCTCCAGGACTTAATGCATAAACGGTTTCAAAAATATCCGGATGCTTCATGGCAATTTTTAAAGCACCATAGCCTCCCATACTGTGTCCGGTAATTCCGCGACTTCCGGGTTTTGCCAAGGTTCTATAGTTGTTATCCATATAAGAAACCAAATCATAAGCTGTAAAATCTTCCCAGTTGCCAAAGATGCCCGTATTGGAATAGAAACTTCCGTCATAAGTAGTACGCTGATCGGGTATTACAAGAATAAAGGGATCAATCTTTTCTGCGGCTATGGCATAGTCCAAAAGATCCTTCATATAATTCATAAGACTATTGTCGTTCAAAAAACCATGTAAAAAATAAATTACGGGATACCTGGTTTTTGAATCTTCATAGTTTGGTGGCAAATAAACCGATACTTTTCTGGTTGGATTTTCACCAAAATCATTTTCCAGGTTTTTGGAATAAATAGAGTCTAAAACAACTTTTCCTTCGGCCACTTCCTGAGCGGATAGCAAACTTGTTAGCGATAGAAATAGAATGACCAATATTTTTTTCATAATCTGAGTTTTAAAAAGGTATGTTAAGTAAATAAGCCCCAAGCGTTTTTCCATGTTTGTCCAAGGCGGTCGAAGACGTCACCCCACCTCCAAGGGCATCGTACATTACAAAATTGAGCGCGCCAAGTTGAGGTAGATCATATCTTTTGACCTCACCCAGTACCTGTTTCCCAAACCATTTCTTGATAAATTCCGGAGTTAATTTTTCCGAAACTATTTTAAAATGTTCAGGGTCATAGACGGTTACGGAAACATTACTGATGTTTCCCTTGTCCCCAGTTCTCACATGAGCAATTTCCCATAATTTCATGGCTATGTAGTTTTATAGAGTACGTTAATTTCAAAATCATCTTTGGGAACCAATATAGAAGCAATGGAAATAATCTCATCTACTTTTTTAGTAGCTCCGCCTCCACCATAAGGACCATTGGTATATAAGGTCTCCACTTCATTGGCAATGAACTGGGCCTGTTCTTTGGTGTTTGTTTTTCCCGCTACCCTTAATCGGGCTTCATTGATGTCTTTGGGTATTTCTCCTTTATCAAATAAGGAATTTATACCGATAAGATCACATCGTAATTCCGAAATTGGGAAAGACAGGTTTTCTAACCTTTTTTCTACGATTTCCTTGGCTAATAGAGCCCTTGCAACACAGTTGGGACCACCATAACTTATTTGACCCTCCCCTATAAAGCCGTTCAAATAGCCAACGCTTACTTTATGCGTTGCAGTGGCCGATTTTCCTGAGGCCCCGGAAAATTCAATGGTGTCCTTTTGTAATTCTTTGAATGTCACTTTTGAAAAATCAGCGGTGCAGTCTGGAGTAAGATAGTTTTCTGGGTCATGAATTTCATAAAGCAATTGTTCCGTACATGTGGCCGTGGTGACCATGCCTCCCGTATTGTCCAATTTGGTGATAAAGCCTTTTCCTACTTCATTGACTTCAACTAGGGGAAATCCCAGATTCCACAGATTGGGTACTTCCTTAACACCGGGATCAGCAAAATAGCCTCCGGTTACCTGTCCGGCGCATTCCAATAGGTGGCCAATCATGGTTCCTATGCCCATTTTTTCCCAATCTGTTTTTTCCCAACCAAACTCGTACAGCAAGGGTGCCAGAAACAGGGAAGGATCTGCAACCCTGCCCGTAATGATAATGTCCGCATCGTTGCTTAAAGCTTCAACAATACCATCGGAGCCCAAATAGGCATTTGCGGAGAAAAGCTCCTTATTAATTTCAGATAATGGCTGACCGGTTTCAATGACTGTTTCGCGGATGTAATCCTGTATTTTGTTCGATATGTCATCCCCAAGAACTGCAGCTACTTTCAGGTTTTTAAGTCCCAATGTAGTAGCCAATTTTGCAACCTCTTCCATGGCTTTTTTTGGATTGGCCGCCCCCATATTGGTAATGACCTTGATTTTGTTTTTATGTGCCAATGGAAGGACTTTTTCCATCCGATAAAGAAGAAGGTCATTATAGCCTTTTTCTGGGTCGGCCTTTTTCGCTTTTTGGGCCAAGGCGATAGTCCTTTCCGCAAGGCCTTCAAAACAAATATAATTTAGATTACCATGCTCCATTAATTCAAGGGCAGGTTCTAATCGGTCTCCAGCATACCCAGCTCCGCTTCCTATTCTAATTTTCTTCATGCTACAAGCTTATTGCTCCAATCATTAAGGATAAAATTAAAATAACTATGGTCACCAAAAATGCCAGTGGTATGGTTTTTTTCTGATGATCCCCCAATTCGATTCCCGTGAGTCCAATTAATAGATACGTGGAGCCCGTAAGCGGACTTACGGGAAAACCTGTCGTCATTTGCCCGATAATTGAAGCCCTTCCTACCTCAATAGCCTCCACGCCAAAGTGCGATGCCGTGGTGGACAACAAGGGCAATATTCCAAAATAATAGGAATCCGGATCAAATAGCAGACTGGCGGGCATGGACAGTACACCGGTAATGACGGCCAAGTGACTACCTATGGCATCAGGAATGTAGGTTACGGCACTTTCCGCCATTGCATTGATCATTCCGGAGCCCTTGAGTATTCCCGTGAAACACCCTGCAGCGAATAATATACTGGCCATCAAAAGAGCTGCCTTGGCATGTGCATTGATACGTTCCCCTTGATCTTTGGGATTTGGGTAATTTACAATTAAGGATATGGCAAATGCTATCATAAAAATAATATGTGGCGGGGCAATTCCACTGATCAAAACTCCCACCGCAACCAAAACCAGGGCAATATTGAAGTAGTAAAGCCTTGGACGTTCCAGTTTAGTGTCTGTTTCTTGTTCCAGTGCTATGTCATCAATAGTGGCACCTTTATCCACACGTTCCCTTTTACCAAGTATATAGGCAATAATCAAAACCGTTAATAGTCCGCCGATAACCGGAATCAGCAAAGGATTGAATAGCTCCGTAACATTGACTTCCAAAGCTGTTGCAGCTCTAATTGTTGGCCCTCCCCATGGAAGAATATTCATGGTTCCTGCCGCCAATGCCGCAATAGTGGCCAACGTGGTTCTCTTCATTTGTAAGGTGTCATATAAAGGAAGGAGTGCCGGTATGGTCACCAAAAAAGTCACTGCTCCTGAGCCATCCAAATGCACGGCCATGGCCAATAGTGCCGTTGCGACAGCAACGCGGGAAGGATTGTTTCCCGCAAATTTCAGTAGGGCCCTTATCAGGGGTTTAAAGGTTCCCGCATCGGTCAATATACCAAAGAACAGAATTGCGAATATAAACATGACTCCGGTGGGAGCGATTGATTTTAAACCATCGGTTATAAAAGTCGTTATTTCCGTAGTAAAACCACCCAAAAGAGCCGTTATAATTGGAACAATAATCAAAGCGACCACCGCCGCCATTTTCTTGCTCATGACAAGAAACAAAAGAGCAACAATGGTGATAAGGCCAAGCCAGGCTAACATTTGAATTTAGGTATTAAGTTGGTTTTGGTCAAAAACTTAAATATAGGCAATTGGGACGTTTCAAAAGTAAAAGCTAGGATATAAACCCTAGCCATTTCCTTATACTAATATTTTTGGGTTTAACTAAGCTCCCATCCCTTACGGTAGCTTCCCTTGACCCATTCATTGGCTTTTTCCCAATTGGTTACACGCATGTTTTCCCCATCCCAAAGAATTTTTCTTCTACCAGGATATTCAAAAGGATCCCAATCACCCAATTGTTTACCTTCCTTCAGTTTTTTGTACTGGAACGCCTTTAAGGCCAAATTACCCATAAGCACAGCTTCGGTCAATGGTCCGGAGCGTTCAAAATTAGAGGAGGTTTCAGCACCTTGTAGGCATCCTTCCACAAAGTTGCGCTGGTGTCCACCGGTATCCCCTTCAATACGTTTTAAATAGGGTTTTGGAGGAGTCAATAGTTCCATGGTAGTGGAAGGCAACAATCTGGCATTTCTGGAATACGTATCACAAACCAAAATACCTCGCGTTCCGTAGAAAATGCTTCCACCACTGTTATCACCAATAGTTTCGCCATCTTTCAACTCATCGGGTAAATCGGGTAATAATCCGCCATCATACCAATTTAACGCAATATCTCCGTGCTCAGGAGTATTGAACTTTAACCGGACAATGGAAGAAGCGGGACAGGATTCACTATAATCCGCCTCCACAAAGTCACCGACCCAGTTGGTCGTACAGCTCGCCTCGGCCTCGGTTGGATAGCCCAATTCCAAGACACTGAAAGGGGTTTCCATGATATGACATCCCATATCCCCAAGTGCACCGGTGCCAAAATCCCAGAAACCTCTCCATTTAAAGGGAAGATAAGCGTCGTTATAATCTCTCATTTCGGCAACGCCCAACCACAAGTCCCAATCCAGTCCTTTGGGGATTCGGTCCTTACCTTGTGGAACGGGAACACCTTGTGGCCAAACGGGTCTATTGGTCCAACAATCTACTTTGTATACTTTTCCTATTATGCCTGAATCAATCCATTCCTTAGCTTCCCTGCTACCATCACTTGATGCTCCTTGGTTTCCCATTTGGGTAACGATGCCATTTTCTTTGGCCACTTTGGTCATTAAACGGGCTTCATTGATATTGTGTGTCAACGGTTTTTCAACATAGGCATGTTTTTTCGCCCGCATGAAAGGCAAGGCTATGGAAGCATGCATATGGTCTGGGGTAGCTACCATAATGGCGTCCATATCATTTAATTGCTTGTCATAGACCTTCCTAAAATCTTTATATCTCTTTACATCGGGAAAATTGGCATAGGTTTCTGCAGCCCTTCTGTCATCCACATCACAAAAGGAAACAAATTTTACTTTTTGGGTTTCATTTAGGCCTTGGATAACGCTAGAGCCCCTTCCACCAACACCAAAAGCACCAATATATAGTGTATCACTTGGAGGAACATGTGATTTGCCCATTACAAAACTGGGTACAATGGAAAAGGCCGCGGATGCGGCAGCGGTATTTTTAATAAACTTTCTTCTTTGCATGGTTAATTAAATTTATCTGAGCTAGGAAGGTACAAAAAATTGACTTTTTATTTCCGTCTTGCGATTTTTATTGAATCTATAAAATGACAGGTCGTATTTTTTGATATTCATAAAAAAATAAAGTCATCTTCATTTTGAATTTGATGCATCCATCAATCCAAAATCTTTACAAATTCTTACCTAAATGTTAAAGGTGGATTTTTTACATAAATAAATCATAACAGGTGATCCAGAGTGCCATGTGTTACCGTATAGACTCTAGAACAAATCGAAAACACAAATGAAATCTGAAAATACGTTTACACCTAAATCTATTAATGTCGAAAAATCCGATTCAACCCCAACTTTCAGAAACGGGTTTTTACTAAAATCGAGATTAAAGTCCTTTATTCAAAATGCAAATGCCTGGGGGGTTTTTGTGATGGGTAGCACGTTCGTGCTTATGATTGCTTCCATATATGTTATGTATGTTTTGCAAACGGATTATGATCAATTTAATCGGGATAGGATAAGTACTACCTTTGGATTGATCTTTATGATTATTGCCACTGGGTTATTTATTTTTAAGGCGGGCTTTTTTGCCTATACACTATATCGATATTTTAGATATAAGGCAATAGCTTCCGTTTCCGATGAGGAGCTGCCAAAATGTACCGTTATCGTTCCTGCATATAACGAAGGGAAACAGGTATATGCCACATTGATGAGTTTGGCAGACAGTGATTATCCCGTAGAAAAACTACAATTACTTTCCATTGATGATGGTAGCAAGGACGATACATGGCATTGGATGCAAGAGGCCAAGAAGGTATTGGGTGATCGGGTATCCATATGTCAACAACCCAAAAATATGGGAAAAAGACATGCCTTGTATCGTGGATTCAATGAAGGTACAGGAGATGTTTTTGTAACGGTAGATAGTGATTCCATCGTTAAAAAGGATACCTTAAGAAATTTGGTAAGTCCGTTCGTTACCAATGAGAATTGTGGTGCAGTTGCCGGTAATATTAGGGTATTGAACAATAAGAAGGCCTTGATCCCAAAAATGTTGGACGTTAGTTTTGTCTTGAGTTTTGAATTTGTGAGATCTGCCGAAAGTAGCCTAAACTCCGTTCTTTGTACTCCAGGGGCCTTGGCGGCATATAGAAGAACCGCTGTGTTTGCCTGTTTAAATGATTGGATCAATCAGACCTTCATGGGACAACCTTCTGACATTGGAGAGGACCGTGCCATGACCAATATGATTTTAAAACAAGGTTATCATGTGCTGTTCCAAAGAAACGCATATGCTTATACTAACGTACCCGAAAAATACAAAGGTCTTTACAAAATGTTCATTAGATGGGGTAGAAGTAATGTTAGGGAGAATATTGAAATGTCCAAGTATGTATTTACAAACTTTAGGAAAGGAAACAAGGCAGGTACTCGACTATTGTTCTTTAGTCAGGCAACTAAGATTGTCATGAGTTACCCATTCCTTTTGTTTATGCTGTATTTTGTTCTAACACATCCAATCTTATTTGTCAGCTCAACTTTCATGAGTATTCTGGTACTTTCTACTTTCCCTGTTATTTTTTATGCGAAGAGATATAACTTTATAGAATCATTCTGGGCTTATTCCTATAGTGTAATGTATACATTCGGACTGTTCTGGATAACTCCTTATGCCATTGCGACCGCCAATAGAAGAGGTTGGTTGACTAGGGGATAGAAAAGAAGATGTAAATTTTTTAGTTTTCATTAAAAGGGGAGTCTATTTTGATTCCCCTTTTTTATTGCTTTGGTCTAACGGTCAATGGATTCCATTCAGAATAGAACTGTTCCAAATAATCCAACATAAATTGGTGCCTTGACTCGGCAAGTTTTTTCCCCGTAGCAGTATTCATTTTATCCTTAAGCAACAATAGCTTTTCATAAAAATGGTTAATAGTTGGGGCCGTTGATTTTTTATAGGCTTCTTTGCTCAGTTTTAGATTTGGGGCAATATCCGGATTGTAGATTTCCCTATTTTTGAAGCCCCCATAATTGAATGCCCGAGCAATACCAATAGCACCAATGGCATCCAAACGATCGGCATCCTGAACAACTTCAAGTTCCTTGGATTTAAAAGGTCTCTTTTTGGGCTTACCTAGACTGTTTTTAAAGGATATGTGTTCAATAATTTTTACAACATGCCGCACTACTTTTTTCTTGACCTTAAGAGAGTGTAGAAAATCTTTTGCCATTTGCGGTCCTACAGTTTCATCGCCGTCATAAAATTTTGCATCGGCTATATCATGCAATAAGGCTGCAAGGCTTACCACAAGAATATCCACTTTTTCGTCCTTTGCAATGAGCATGCTGTTTTGAAACACCCTTTTTATATGAAACCAATCATGCCCACCTTCGGCATTCTGTAGTGTTTCCTTTACAAAGGTGATGGTCTCTTCAACGATTTCGGTATTGCTCATTTAAAAGAATTTATTCCGGATACAACAGCAGCTTCGGCTTTGGCAAGCAATCCATCAAAGTCTCCATCATTTTCAAATGGTTCGTGGACATCAAAGGAAACTTTCGTTCCTAATCCCATTGGAAATTTACCATATTGGACCAATTTCCAGGAATTATTGATGCTTATCGGAACGATTAAAGCAGATGGGGCTTTCTTCATCAGCATTTTTAATCCCATAGGCTTGAATGGCCTTGGGTGTCCATCCCTACTTCTTGTTCCTTCTGGGAAAATGACCGCTGTCCTACTGTATTTTTCTATATAGGTTCCAAGTTTTCCAATTTCCATGATTGAGCCCTTCGCATCTTTTCTGTCAATTAATACAGATCCCCCATGTCTCAAATTATATGAGACACTTGGAATTCCCTTTCCCAGCTCTTTTTTGCTCACAAACTTTGGGTGGTGCTTCCTCATGTACCAAATAATGGGGGGAATGTCGTACATACTCTGATGATTGGTCACTACTATTAGTGGTCTATCAGTTGGTATATTGTGGGGGTTTGTAAACCTGTACGTAGTTCCTAGAATATTAGTGGAGCGCATTAGGCAAAGATTGAGAAGGCTAACCGTTTTCTTAATCCCCGGGTAACCAAATAGTTTTAAACTTAACCAAAGTATAGGATGAAAAACCAACAGGGTCATCCCAAAGGCAAGGAAAAAGAAAGGGGTGACAATGTAGGATAGTATCTTTTGCATACTGCAAAAATAAAAAACCGCTCTATTAAGAGCGGTGTAAAATTTCTAAAATACTGTTGAAATAAGGATACTCTTAACAGAACTCGTTGTAGGCTTGTACAAGGTTCTCAGCAATCATTTCAGCAGGTCTTCCCTCAATATGGTGACGTTCTATCATATGGACCAATTCTCCATCCTTGAACAAGGCCATAGAAGGGGAAGAAGGAGGAAATGGTACCATTAAGTTTCTAGCCGCATTCACTGCTTCCGTGTCCACACCAGCAAATACGGTGACCGTATAATCTGGGGTCTTATCGTTTTGTAAACTCATCTTTGCAGCTGGTCTAGCGTTGGCAGCGGCGCATCCACAAACAGAATTGACCACGACCAATGTGGTTCCTTGCTGTTTAATGGCATTTTCCACTGCTTCAGCGGTATATAATTCTTCAAACCCGGCAGAAGCCAAGTCGTCTCTCATAGGTTTTACTAATTCTGCAGGATACATAGTATTTTTTTAAAAATGAATTACAAAGATAACCAATCTGACCTATTTTCTAGAGGACCTTAACTTTTCGTTAGTCTTCAAGTGTCTCCTGAATATTTTATCTTTGGCAAATATCAAAGTATTGGAATGATTAAATGGATTGGGGCTTTCCTCGGCTTTTTTGTAAGGGGTTTTGCGGGGGCCATATTAGGCTTTTTTGTTGGGAGTGCCCTTGATAGCCTTTTTGGTTCTGGGTCTGGCCAGACACAGACCGTTTTCAGGGATTTTACCAGACCAAATGTTTCGCCTGCAGATTTTGAACTTAATCTTCTTTCCCTTTGTTCCATAGTCATTAAGGCGGATGGCCATGTTAGCCAGCAGGAGATGGATTATGTAAGGCAGTACTTTGTTGGTACTTACGGTAAGGAAAAGGCGAATGCCATTTTCAGGACCTTCAACGACATTAACAAAAAAAGGGAAATTTCCGCACAGCGCATCAGTACATTTTTGGCACAAAGAACCCGGTATGAGGTAAGACTTCAATTACTTCATTTTTTGTTTGGGATAGCCCAGGCCGATGGAAATGTTAGCACGCCCGAGATTAACAAAATCCGAGAAATAGCGGGATACTTAAGGGTATCTCCAAGGGATTTTGAAAGTATAATGGCCATGTTCATAAAATCGGCTGATAATTCCTATAAAATATTGGAGATAGATAAATCCGCTACCAACGAAGAAGTAAAAAAAGCATACCGGACCATGGCCAAAAAATATCATCCTGACCGAGTGAATACCCAGGATGAAGCCATAAAAAAGGGCGCTGAGGAAAAGTTCAAACAGGTTCAGCTTGCCTATGAAACCATTCAAAAGGAAAGAGGAATCAATTAAAACAGTTAAAGTACATGGAGAATTTTTGGTTTTATATTAAAATGGGGTTGAACCATGTGTTGGATTTTGGTGCCTATGACCATATTTTGTTTTTATCGGCATTGGCCATTCCATTTACCTTTAAAAGTTGGCGAAAGGTATTAGTATTGGCAACGGTATTTACCCTAACCCATTGTCTTTCCTTGATGCTTTCGGTTTTTGAAATAGTGGTTATGGATGTTGGTTTAATTGAATTTTTAATACCTGTAACCATATTTTTGACGGCAATCTTCAACATTTTTTACTTAAAGAGGTTACAAGGGCAGACCAATATTTTGTTGCATGCATTGGCAACCGCTTTTTTTGGTCTCATCCACGGCTTTGGATTTTCCAATTATTTTAAGATGTTGATTGCTGGGGAAGATGAGAAAGTAACCCCTCTTCTTGGATTCGCTGCTGGAATTGAAATCTCCCAATTGATTATTGTGATGATGGTTCTTCTAGTGGCTTATGTATTCCAAAACCTAGGTAAGGTAAAGCAATCCGTTTTTGTTTTGGTTGCCAGTATTATTGTTTTGCTAATCACAATACCTTTATTATATCAAACGTTTCCTTGGTAAGAAGATAACCGACCCTTTGCAAGTTTGCGATACAATATAATTACTTAAATCTCGATTATCGAGTAAAAGTTAAAATTGTCCTTATACTTTTGGAAAGGTTTTTAAAGCGGGTATCTTAGGCGAACGAAGAATTTTGCTCCCGATTACATGAACAAATCGAAACAGGAAAAATACGACAAGGCTTATTTACGCATGGCCAAGGAATGGGGGAAATTGTCCTATTGTCGGCGAAAACAAGTTGGGGCCATCATCGTTAAAGATCGTATGATCATTTCAGATGGATATAATGGAACGCCTACCGGTTTTGATAATTATTGTGAGGACGAGGAAGGGTATACCAAATGGTATGTGCTCCATGCAGAGGCGAATGCGATACTTAAGGTTGCTTCGTCTACTCAGTCCTGTCAGGGAGCAACTTTATACATAACCCTTTCACCTTGTAGGGAATGCAGTAAATTGATTCACCAATCTGGCATAAAACGTGTGGTATATCAAATTGCGTACAAGGACGATTCAGGACTCAACTTTTTGAAAAGGGCTGGGGTAGAACTTGAATTTATGCCACAAATAGATGATTGATTGTAATGAAAAACAAGTATTCATATCTTCTGCCCACCATAATTGCCCTAGCCTTGGCCATGGGAATTTTTATAGGTGGCAAGCTTAACTTCAATGACACTCCAGAAAAATTATTCACGACCAATTCTAAAAAGGATAAGCTCAATAGACTTATAGATTACATCGATTATGAGTATGTAGACGATGTGAATACGGACAGCATTGTGGATGTAACGGTAAATAGTATTCTCGAAAAATTGGACCCACATTCTGTTTATATCTCCGAAAAGGAAATGAGTAAGGTTTCTGAGAATATGAAAGGCGATTTTGTTGGTATAGGAATCAATTTTTATGCCTATAAGGATACCATATCAGTTATTAGGACCATTAAGGATGGCCCCAGTTTTGTAAAAGGAATAAAGGCAGGGGACCGTATTCTTATGGCGGACAATGATACATTGTACGGCAAGAATATGTCCAGTGATGTTATAGTTGATAAACTAAAAGGAAAGGAGGGTACGCCGGTAAAACTTACGGTATATAGAAAATCCGAGGATAAAATGTTCACCGTTAAGGTAAATAGGGGAGTAGTGCCCATTAGGAGCGTGGAATCCTATTATATGCTTTCCAATGACATCGGATATATAAAAGTAACCCGTTTTGCGGAGTCTACGTTTAAGGAATTTAAATCGGCCCTTAGACAGCTTCAAAACGAAGGCGCCCGCAAGTTGGTTTTAGACCTTAGGGACAATCCAGGTGGATATCTTAATATTGCCGAGCAAATGGCCGATGAGTTTTTAGAAGATGGCAAACTAATATTGTTCACAAAGAATAAAAAAGGAAAAATAGACAAGACCTATGCCACTGGAAGAGGTAATTTTGAAGACAAGCCCATTTATGTCCTTATAAATGAGCGCTCTGCTTCTGCAAGCGAAATCGTGGCTGGGGCACTTCAGGATAATGACATTGGAACCATTGTAGGAAGAAGGTCATTTGGAAAGGGCTTGGTACAAAGGGAAATGGCCTTGGGCGATGGATCGGCAGTGCGATTGACGGTATCTAGATATTATACCCCTACGGGAAGAAGTATTCAAAAAAGTTATGCCCATGGGAACAAGGATTATTACGAACGTTTTATGGAAAGATACCATAGTGGTGAAATGGTATCCGTAGACAGTATAAAAGTAGCCGACTCCTTGAAGTTTACCACCCCTAAGGGTAAAATAGTCTATGGAGGAGGTGGTATCATACCCGATGAGTTCGTCCCTATAGGAACCAATGAGGAAGAGGCCGTTGAGAGCATGGACAGTCTTGGGTTTTTATCATTTTTTGTATTTGAACATTTGGATGAAAATAGAGGATTGTACACAGATTATACCCCTGAGGAATTTTTTAGATATTTTCGGGTAGACGATGTACTATTTGAAAAATTCGTGGACTATTCCTTGGAAAGAAATCTTAAAATGAATTTCTATGATTTTGAGGACAGCATCAAACTTTATTTAAAGGCTTCCCTGGCGGAACAACTGTTCGATGCCAATATGCATGCCAAAATAAAAAGTGTAGAGGATCCAATGCTTTTAAAGGTGTTGGAATTAGATAATCCAATTATAAAACAGGAAGAAGCGGCAACGATAGAGTCACAAAACTAATCCTCTTCAAGATTTTTCTGTATTTTTTTGCTAGTGTAAAAAATCAGGATTAAAACAATGGCACATAAGGAAGCCATGACACCAATAACAGCTACAATACTATTTCCTTCAAAAGGATCTTCAAAGTCTATTAGTGTCACATTATAGGCAATGAGGGCCACTGCACATACCACTAGGATTATCGATAAGGTCTTATTCATATCAGATTACGTATTCAGGTTAAAAATACGTTCTTTTTTATTGATTGAAAAGCGCATTGATATTTGCGGCGAACAGTTTAACGGCAATTGCCATAAGGATTACCCCAAAAACTTTTCTGATTACGTTTAAGCCTCTCTTTCCAAGGATTTTTTCAAGTTTTACCGAAGATTTAAGAACCAGATACACGAAGATGATATTGACAATAATGGCCAATATAATATTCTCCACATAGTATTCAGCCCGTAATGATAACAAAGAAGTAAGCGTACCTGCCCCGGCAATCAATGGAAAGGCAATGGGGACAATTGAGGCACTTTCCGGTTCCTCGTCCTTATAAATGGTAATTCCTAAAATCATTTCGATGGCCAGAAAGAAAATGATGAATGCACCGGCAACAGCAAACGAGTTTACATCTATACCAATGAGATTTAAGATTTCTTCACCTAGGAACAAAAAGGCCACCATGATGCAGGCCGCAACTACCGAAGCCTTTTCAGATTGGATATGGCCTACCTTTTTCCGTAGACCAATGATGATAGGAATACTTCCCAATATATCGATTACCGCGAAAAGGACCATACTGGCCGTCGCAATCTCCCTAAAGTCAAAATTAAAGGTCATTTTCAAATTTTTGCAAATCTACGTTTAATTAAAGGTCTTTGGATGTTATTGTACCAATAATATCTTTAACTGACTGTGTAAATAATGTATCTTTCGCCCTAAAATTTTTTCATGTTCCAATTAGGAAAAACCATCGTATCAGAAGAGATAATAGAGAACGACTTTGTCTGCAATCTTACGGCCTGCAAAGGTGCATGTTGTGTGGACGGAGATGCCGGGGCACCTTTGGAAGAGAAGGAGACCGAGGTTTTGGTTGATATTTATGCCAAGGTAAAACCATTTTTAAGGCCAGAGGGTATAGCGGTCATTGAAAAGGAGGGGGCTTTTGTAAAGGGTGAGGACGGTGAATGGGAGACCCCATTGATAAAGGGAAGTGAATGCGCCTACGTCATTTTTGATGAAAGGAATATAGCAAAATGTGGTATTGAGGAAGCCTATAACCAAGGAAAGACAAAATGGAAGAAACCTGTATCCTGTCATTTGTATCCCGTAAGAATTAGGGAATATACGGAGCTAACGGCAGTGAACTACCACAAATGGCAAATTTGTGACCCTGCATGTACCTTGGGCGAGGAGTTAAAAGTACCTATTTACAAATTCGTAAAGGAAGCCCTGATCCGCAAATTTGGTAAGGCATGGTACGAGGAATTGGAGCAGGTTGCTGACGACCATCTTAAATAGTGGGAATATGTAGCATTATTTTTGTGCCAGAGGGCTGATTATGCTCATCATAGATATCAATTATTTCCACATGGAAGGAGTTTTGATAATCCTTGGAGAAATTAGCCAATCGCTCTTTGGTTATATCTATTCCCACGGATTTTCTTTTCAGTACCTTTCGTTCCTTTATTTTCTCAGCGGCATCCCGCCCAACCCCGTCGTCCGTTATGGCTATTTTAATAAAGCCTTCAGGTCCCTTTAAGACATCTAAAGTGATATTTTTTTCTCCTTCCTTTGATGATAACCCGTGCCAGAGTGCATTTTCCAAAAACGGTTGAAGAATCAACGATGGAATTTTTACGTTATGGACATCAATACCGTCCTCTATATTGATTTTGAACACAATTTCATTCGAAAAACGGATATTCTCGATATTCATATACAATTCCACGGTTTCCAATTCTTCTGAGAGTGGAATCTCCCTTTGGGAAGAGGCCTCTAGAATTTTCCGAACCAGTTTGGAGAACTTATTTAGATAATGGACCGCATTCTTCTTTTCATTATTTATAATATAGAGCTTTATGGAATTTAATGAGTTAAAAAGAAAATGGGGATTCATTTGACTTCGCAACATAGTCTGCTCTAAGGTCAAAAGTTTCTTTTCGCTACTTAACTGGTATTGGCGGTACAAAATGTAAAGAATTCCACCAACAAGAGCAAGAGCGATAAACGTTACAAGTAGAATCGTTTTGTTTTTGCGTAGGGTAATGGCTTGGTTCTTTACCTCTTCCTCTAGGGTTTTTAATTGATCTATTTGTTTTTCCGCCTCGTACCTTAGAATCATATCATTGACATACCTAACATTTAAGTTATTGGTAACCTGTTCCTCATATTTTTTGGACTCTTTATAAAAATCCATTGCCTTTTTAAAGTCATTCTTTTTCATCCACAATTCCGAAAGGAATTTGTTGGCCTCGGCAATTTCGGATGGAAAATTATAGGATTTGGCAATATTGAGTCCCTCTTGTAAATAGGATTCCGCTTTGGTATAATCACCTACATTTAAGTTGGCCCATCCCAGATTGTTGAGAATGCTGGCTATAATTTCTTGGTCCCCTAGGACTTTTGCCCTTTCAAGGGATGAAGTAAGCAATGTTAATGCCTCATCCATTCTTTTTAGATGAACATATACATGTGCAATACTGTAATTACAGATTATTTTTCCCTTTTCTGAATTTATCTCCCTATTGTACGACAGTGATTTTTGAAAGCTTTCCAAGGCGGGTTCCAGTTTGGCCTGTGCTTCATAGCATTCGCCAACGTTTTGGTAGTTTATGGCTAGGCCAAGGGGATTGTCAAGCTCCTCTTCCAATTTCATGGATTCTTTAAATTTGTCTATCGCCAAATCATATTGTTCCAATAATTGGTAGATGTTGCCAATGGAATTTAAGGACACGTTGATACTTCTTTTTAATCCTTTTGAACGGTTTTCCGGTTCCACCGTTTCTGCGAGTTCCAAGGCTTCTTGGCTATAGTCCAGTGCAGATTTAATGGCCTCGGTACGCCTATATACAACGCTGATCATATTTAGGCTATAAATCCTAAATTCAAGATTGTCTGTTTCTATGGATAATTTGAGGGCTTCCTGAAAAAGCTCGAGGGCCTTTGGGTAATTGGATATGTCCCTATAGACCCTGCCAAGTTGATTTAGGGCGTATATTCGGCCGTCGATGTAGTCATGTTCAATGGATTCCTTTATGGTGTACCGCATTAATGAAGTATCCTTTCTGGAGCTTCTAAGAAAACCATCTATTTCTTCATAGGTTTTTGGAGCTTTACTGATCAACTCATTGACCTTATTCTTAAATTGATCGGGGACCTTTTGTGATTGAATGAGGTTGAAGGACAGGATTGTCCAACTCAATAAGAAATATCCTCTAAAAACAAATGAAAATTTTAGGTATGGGAATGTCCAATGATTTTTAGAACGTTTCAAAACCATATGCACTTATAATAAATCCAAAAAATCCGATTTCTTTTGTCTGGAAACGGGAATCTTATGATTGGATTTTAGGACTACGTATCCATCGGTTTTAAGGAATTCCTTAATCTTGTTCAGGTTGATAATGTATGAATTGTGTATTCTAAAGAAGCAGTCCTCGGGCAGTAATTGGTTGACCTCCTTTAATTTTTTGGTAAGGACGATTTTTTGACCATCGACCAAGAATATGGTACTATAATTTCCATCGGATTCGGCATATAAAATTTCATCACTTTCTAAAAAAAGTAATTTGCCGTCCGTATTCAATGTAATTCGTTTGTTAACAGATCTAGAATTAAAATTGAGAAGTATCTGCTCCAGTCTTTCTGCGGAAAAGTTCTTTGCATTGAATTTTTTGATTTTAGAAATGGTGTCTTCCAAATCATCTGAATCAATAGGCTTCAATAAATAGTCTATGGCCTCGTTCTTTAGGGCTTTAATGGCGTATTGGTTATAGGCAGTGGTGATTACGACCGGGAAGTTTTTGTTCGTTAATTTTTGAATGAATTGAAATCCGTCCATGGTTGGCATTTCAATATCCAAAAAAAGGCAGTCCGGCGTATTTTTCCCTAAATATTCCAAAGCTTCAAAAGGATTTGTAAAGGAAGCTGTCACATTAATTTCTTCGCTGAAATTTGTGAGTTCCCAAGTAAGACTTTGGAGGGCCTTTATTTCATCATCTACGATAACTGCTTCTAACATATCTACCATTTGGTATAGGGAAAGTTAATCAAAAATAAAACTAACAGCGTAACCACTTATGTAATTTGTGTCAATGGGCTTTATTTAAGTATAATCGGCATAAAATGTAAAATCAGCTGTATAGCTACATGAAAATCAAAACTTTATAAGAAAAATATTACAATAACTTTTATTCTTACGGCTTTGGGAAAAACCATCTCCCGATTATACAAAAAAGGATGCAATTTATACATGTTGACCATGGTGGGCTTAAACTTGTCTTAAATTCGTTACGGTTACGAGTTTTACCATAAAATTATTTTGACTATGAAAAGATGTTTGCTAATGTTCGGGATTTTGTTGGTTGTTGTAATTGTGGCATCTATACTGGAGCATAAAACCAATGATGAGGCTTTAAACAAGAAACTGGCCATGGGCAACAATGAGCCAAGCATGACTATTATACCCAATAAATAGATGTACGGTTTTAATTTAAAAATATTCAGGTTTAGTCTGTTGGGGATACTTCCCTTTTTATTGATTTCCAATTCTGGGAAGGAGATGAATATGGAGGTAGTTGCTATTAATAATGAAAACCTGATTCCTTCTGAATTGAATTTTGGGTATAGTACAGAGGAGTCAATTGAAGGCACTAAATTTAAAAAGTTGACTCTTGTTTTTCAGGATATAACGAAGAAGAATAGAATTGAGTTAATAATGGGAACCACAGATGAGGAAGTGGATTTTCAGCATGGGGATTTTACAATTAAAGAGGTAGAAGGTTTTCTACATGGCTATGAAGGAGTTTTTGGATATTTTACCAATAGCGAGTTTGGAGAGAAACCATTTTTTGCAAAGAATGGTTTTGTTAGAATATTAAATTTAGACGATGATCATATTGAGGGCTACATGGATTTAACCTTGGTAAACGATTATGGAAAGAAAATTAGAATTTCGGATACGTTCCGTAATTTTTAGCAATATACGACCCTAGGGATTCTGTCCCGGTTAATGTTTTGAACGCCAAAAGCAACAGTGATGAAAAGAACATTACGTTGCAGGTCTAATAATAGGTTTCGGGGGAACTACCTAGATTAGCACTTGGTGGGCATTTCGTCAAATCAAGCATTAAGGGTCGTATTTTTTAAATTTATTCAATACAAAAAGACCGAGGAAGTAATTCCCCGGTCTTTCATTTTTTATGGATGTTTCAAATCAAATAGAGGTTCCGAAAATAAATAGGAAAACTATATGGGAAAATAAGTATCCCAAAATTATAGAAATTGGTCCGTTTTTTTGTAAGCTTCTATAACAGCTGTTTCGCCGTCTTTACCTGGACTAGAATTTCCATGTTCCATGCCCAACACACCTTCAAAACCTTTGTCATAGATAAACTTAAAAACATTTTTATAATTTATCTCACCGGTCGTAGGTTCGTTTCTTCCTGGGTTATCCCCAATCTGTATGTAGGCGATTTCATCCCAAGTAAGCCCCATATTATGAATTAAGTTCCCTTCTGTTTTTTGCATATGATAGATATCAAAGAGGATTTTGCAGGAAGGACTGTCCACGGCCTTACAGATCATATAGGTCTGATCTGAATTCTGTAAATATAAGTCTGGAGAATCGGATAAGGGTTCCAAAACCATCACAAGTCCATGTGGCTCCAATATTTCGGCACCTCGTTTAAGGGCTTCTATAACATTGCCATCTTGCACTCCTATCGGCAAGCTTCTTTCAAAACCTCCAGGAACAACGGTCATCCATTTGGCATTGACGCGTTTGGCCACTTCTACCGACCTTTTACACCCATCTAAAAAGATGTCTATATATTCCGGCTTTCCTGCGGCCAACGTATTGGCCATATTTCCACCTTTGTCCACAACAAAAACACCCATGGTCATACCACGTTTGGCAAGGGTTTCGCCAATTTTATTTTGCATGGAAATATCACGGTTCATGAGGCCATTGTCCTCAAACGCCGTAAATCCTTGGTCGGCCATGAAATTTATTTGGTCAATTAGGTCTTCCCCTGCATGATGCTTAAACATGCCGGAGTGCGGGGCGTATTTGAGGTTAAAGTTGTGAAATGCTTTTGCCCGATTATTATTAGATGAGGCATACGAAAAAGCCCCTCCCAACGAAATAACTCCGCTGGAAAGGGCCGTATTTTTTAAAAAGTTTCTTCTTTTCATTTTATAGGGACCATGCTTTGCCTTCCGTCAACTCCTGGGTGTCCGCACAAGCGATATACTCACCAGGTACCGGTAGATAGGCCAATACTTCCTCACCTACATATTCTGAAGTCTTATAACCCCAAATGGTCAAACCGCGAAGGTTGTTCGCAAATGCAAATCTACTGGTTCCATCATCCAAGGTTGCTTCTTTTCCTTCAGCTACGGCTTCAGTATATGATGTAATTGATTCAAACATTTCAGCCTCGTCTTCCTTGGTGTTTTTAAGTGCAGCTGCCAGGACAGGTTCTAAGTCCTCTACTGTTAGGTCCTCCACATCACTTTTGCCAGAATCCATTAAAGCCTTATCCGTAAATTTACCCATGGCCATCCTGAAAAAGTCTTGCTCCTCCTTTTTCATAACGTCATTGGCGAACTTATCTATAAAGATATCTACCTGAACTTCGGATGCAGATGGCGTTTCTGTTTTGGGAAGAATCACATCTACTAATTTTGTAAGTACACCTCCTTCTGCTGGGGTTAAAAATTCTGGTGTCCAAGTGGCCACAGTTTCCCCCTTACAGCTTTGCATTATACTTATTAATGTTGGAGTGGCAATGGTATATCCCATTGCAAGTCCCATATTTTTAAGTGCTTTTCTTCTATCCATCATATATTTCCTTTTTTAAGTTCCTCTGCGGCATGGTTAGCGGCTCTCGCTGAAAATGCCATGTATGTCAATGAAGGGTTTACACAATTTGCGGAAGTCATAAAAGATCCGTCCGTTACATATACGTTGGGTACATCATGGAGAGCATTGTTTCCATTTAAAACAGAGGTTTTTCTATCGCGACCCATTCTTGCTGTTCCCATTTCATGAATACCAAGGCCGATGGCTTGGGAATCCTTATTATCATGTCCTTTAACATCGCGCAGACCTGATTTTTCCAACATCTCGACTGCGGATTCCTGCATGTCTTTACGCATATTGTATTCATTTTCCTGAAATTCCGCATCAAAGGTCACCGTAGGTAGTCCCCATTGATCCTTTTTGTCATAATCCAAGGTAAACCTATTTTCCTCATAAGGTAGGATTTCTCCAAATCCTCCAATTCCAAAAGTCCATCCTCCTGGCTTTGTAATAGCTTCTTTCAAGCTTTTTCCGTGTGACAACTCGGACACAATATCTTCCCAATTTCCTCGGCTCGCTCCTCCTTGATATCCAAAACCACGTATGTAATCTTTTCTGTCTGAATCACCCCCCAAGTTTCTAAATCTTGGAATATAGACACCGTTAGGTTTTCTTCCTTTATAATATTTGTCTTCAAAGCCGTCAAATTTTCCAGTAGCACCTACACCAAGATGATGGTCCATGATGTTACGGCCCAATTGGTCGGAATCGTTACCCATACCATTAGGGAATCTATCCGATTTTGATTGCATCAATATAGAGGTGGAGGCGATGGCAGATGCACAAAGGAATATCACCTTTGACTTAAATTCATAGGCCTCTTTGGTAACTCTATCTATTACCTTTACTCCTGTGGCTCTTTTGGTATCTGGGTCATACATAATCTCGTGAACGATGGAATCCGGTCTTAAGGTCATATTCCCTGTTGCCTCCGCAGCGGGCAGTGTAGAGGATAGACTACTAAAGTATCCACCAAATGGACATCCTCTTATACATCTATTCCTGAACTGACATTTTGTTCTGCCGTCAAATTTTTTGTCACCCGTAATATGGGCCACCCTTCCGGCGGTTATTACACGGCCTCCAAAATTTTCTGCTACCTTTTCCCTAACATGCTGTTCCACACAGTTTAACTCCATCATTGGAAGAAAGTCACTATCCGGAAGCTGGGGCAAGTTTAATGCTTCGCCACTAACCCCTATAAAATTTTCTACTTTGGAGTACCAAGGGGCAATATCCTTGTATCGCACGGGCCAATCCACAGCAATACCGTCCCTTTTGTTGGCTTCGAAGTCTATGTCACTCCAGCGATAACTATGTCGCCCCCACTGGAGGGATCTACCGCCAACATGATAACCACGCATCCAATCAAATCGCTTGGTTTCATTATAGGGATGTTCCAAGTCATTTACGAACCACATATGGCTTGCCTGACTTGTAGTATAGCCTGTTCTGTTCTGCTTGGGTTGCTGTTCAATAATTTCCTTGGTAGCCACGCCGCCATTCGGAAAATCCCAAGGGTCTTTATTAGCGGTCTCATAGTCTTCAATATGCTTGACCATTCTACCCCTTTCAAGAACCAATGTTTTTAAACCATTTTCACATAGCTCTTTAGCAGCCCAACCACCGCTAATCCCAGTTCCAACAACAATCGCATCGTACGATTCCTGTTCTTCGTTATAATAAAATTTACTCATAGAAATTGTTTATTCCCTAAATTTATTAAATATTAAATTAATTCTATACATTTAAAGCTTAATCTTATTGTGAATATGGCACTACATCGTTATAGATACTGTAGTGCTTCTTTGAATACGGAGACCTGAACTTTATCAAAATCAATAACATAACCAAAATAGTACATTGAGTCATGAAGAGAAGAAAATTTATTTCCAAAACCACAGCGGCGGGAGTAGGAGTCACCTTTTTAGGGGCTTATGCCTGTAAAGAAGCAAAAAAGGAGGAACAATCTGTTACTGAACCTGATGAATCTTCCGGTATGGAAGAACCCTTCTTTGAATTATCTCTGGCGCAATGGTCGCTACATAAAAATATAAGAGAAAAGGGAATGGATCCGTATACATTTGCGGAGAAGGCCAAAAATTGGGGATTTACAGGCTTGGAATATGTAAGCCAATTATATGATCCGGAATTGTCCGACGCTAATTATTCTGAAGAAGCTATGGCCGCTTTTATTGAAAAAAGTAACGCCGAAGCCAAAAAACATGGTATGAAAAATGTCTTGATCATGATTGATCGTCAAGGTGAGCTTGCGGTAAGTGATGAAACGGAACGTAATGAGACCGTGGAAAAACATAAAAAATGGGTAGACGCCGCCGCCGCAATGGGATGCCATGCCATTCGTGTAAACCTTTCCGGCAGTAATGATCCAGAAGAATGGAAGAAAAACTCCGTAGATGGTCTAACGAAACTGGCTACCTACGCCAAAGATAAAAATATCAACATCTTGGTGGAAAACCATGGCGGATTATCCTCGAACGGAGCGTTGCACGCCGAGGTAATGAAGATGGTGGCTATGGACAACGTTGGTACATTGCCCGATTTTGGAAATTTCTGTATCACCAGAAAACCCGATAGTTGGGATTGTGCGGAGTCCTACGATAAATATAAAGGTGTAAAGGAACTTATGCCTTATGCCAAGGCAGTAAGCGCAAAGTCCAATGTATTCGATGCCAACGGTAACGAAGAGAATATAGACTATGTAAAAATGTTGCAAATGGTCAAGGACAACGGTTATACTGGTTTTATTGGAGTGGAATATGAAGGTAATGAGCTCAGCGAGGAAGAAGGTATCATTGCGACCAGGGACTTATTGTTAAAAGCGGCAAAGGAAGTGGTTTAACTCTCTGTTTTTTATGAAAGCATTCTTTAACGAGTTGTTCGATTATAATTTCTTTTGTAACAAAAGGATAATCACCCAAAGTATCGAATTGCAAAAGGTTCCTGACAATACCCAGAAACTTTTTAGTCATATACTAAATGCCCATCATATTTGGAACTCACGTATTAATGGGAATACGGCCGAATTTAATGTTTGGGATATACATGATACTAAGGATTGGTCAGATATCCATTATGAAAACCAAAGGAGTTCCTTCGAGATTATTACAAATGCGGATAGTTTTGAAAAACGTATAGACTACGAAAATTCAGAAGGTAGGTTATTCACCAACAATTTAAAAGATATACTATTCCATATCATTAATCATTCCACCAATCACAGAGGGCAAATTGCAGTCGATTTTAGAAACAATGGTTTGGAGCCGCTGGTCTTGGACTATGTGTTCTATAAAAGATAGCTTGGTATGAACTTGGGAGTTAGAATGCAGCTTTGTTTGATGATGTTCCTTGAATTCTTTATATGGGGAGGCTGGTTCGTTACCCTTGGTACTTTTCTAGGAAACAATATTAACGCAACGGATGGGGAAATTGCGTTGGCGTTCTCCACACAATCCTGGGGTGCAATCATTGCCCCTTTTGTAATAGGATTGATTGCCGATAGGTATTTTAATGCCGAACGAATTTTGGGTGTACTTCATTTAATCGGGGCGGGCCTTTTGTTTTTAATGTACAAGACTACTTCCTTCGATCTTTTTTACCCTTATGTCCTGGGATATATGATTTTGTATATGCCTACTCTGGCCTTGGTCAATTCCGTTTCTTTTAACCAAATGACCGATCCTGCAAAAGAGTTCTCTTTGGTAAGGGTCTTTGGAACCCTGGGATGGATTATTGCCGGTGTATTGATCAGTTACCTTTTTAGATGGGACTCCAGTTCCGGAATTACGCAGGGATTGTTGAAAAACACTTTTATAATGACCTCCATCGCATCCATATTTCTGGGTTTTTTCAGTTTTACCCTGCCTAAAACACCACCAAAGGCCAAAGGGAATAATGAAAAGTTGACCTTAAGGGATATTCTGGGGCTGGATGCCCTGGGCCTTTTCAAGGACCGAAATTTTTTGATCTTTTTTATATCCTCCATTCTCATTTGTATTCCATTGGCTTTCTATTATCAAAATGCAAATCCTTTTTTAGTGGAGGTGGGCATGGAGAGTCCTACGGGAAAAATGACCCTAGGTCAGCTTTCTGAAATTCTATTTCTGTTGTTGCTGCCCTATTTCTTTTCCCGGTTCGGGTTTAAAAAAACCATAATGGTGGCTATGCTGGCCTGGTTCGTCCGTTATCTCCTTTTTGCCTATGGGGACGTTGGTGATTTGGAATTTATGCTGCTCATTGGAATTGCCTTGCATGGAATATGTTACGATTTCTTTTTCGTTTCAGGACAAATATATACCGATAGCAAAGCCGGACCCAAATACAAAAGCTCTGCACAAGGGTTGATTACCCTGGCTACTTATGGGGTGGGAATGTTAATAGGGTTTTGGATAGCCGGTAAAATATCCAATAACTATTTGCTAAGTGACGGAATGCATATTTGGGATTCAATTTGGCTTTATCCCGCAGGATTTGCCTTAGTTGTGTCGATTTTATTCGCTCTTTTGTTTAAATCAGAGAAAATCGACTACCAATCTTAGAATTTTTACATAATTTAAAAGCCTTAAAACTTAAAATACGATTACAACATGCCAAAGAAAATTAGATTAGGAATTTTAGGAGGAGGAGGAGATTCTCTTATTGGAGTATTGCATAGGGTAGCTTCCCATATCAATGATAATTATCAGATAACGGGAGCAGTTTTTAACCCTAATTATGAGGATAATGTGGCTTTTGCCAAGGAAATAGATATTCCCCTGAATAGGGTCTACAAGGATTTTGACACCTTGGTAGAGGAAGAAATGAAATTGCCGGAAGATGAACGTATACAAGTATGTTCCGTGCTAACCCCTAACTTCTTGCACTTTCCAATGGCCAAAAAGTTATTGGACAACGGTTTTCATGTTATATGTGAAAAGCCTATGACAACTACTTTGGAAGAGGCTAAAATTTTATTGGAAGCGCAACAAAAATCAGGTGCTGTATTTGCTTTGACACATACCTATACGGGTTATCCTATGGTACGCCAAATGAGGGAAATGATCAAAGCCGGTGCTTTGGGCAAAATACATAAGGTAGATGCGAGGTACTATCAGGGTTGGATCAATGAAATAATCCATGACAAGGACAAACGAAACTCCGTCTGGAGACTGGACCCCAAAAAGGCCGGAATAAGTTCTTGTATGGGTGATATTGGGGTGCATGCATTCAATATGGTAGAATACACTACCGGTCTTAAAGTAAAATCGCTTTTGTGTGATTTTAATTATCTGTACGACGACAACCAAATGGATGTAGACGGTACGGTACTCATTAGAATGGGAGACAATGTTAAAGGAGTTATTCGTGGTAGTCAGGTTGCTACGGGAGAGGAAAACGGACTGGCCATTCGTATTTATGGCGAAAAAGGAGCTTTTGTCTGGGAACAGGAAAATCCCAATTTTCTTTATAAATTAAGTGATACGGAACCTGTACAGATTTACAAACCAGGACATGCGTATAATACCGAACTGTCTTTGGACGGAACTAAATTGCCACCAGGACACCCTGAAGGTATATTTGATTCCATGGCCAACATCTATTTGGGAGCTGCAAGGGCGATACGAGGAGAAAAATATAACGATGGGGAATTCCCCACGATTATAGACGGTGTAAGAGGTATGGATTTTATTATTTCTACAGTAGAATCAAATAAAAATGGAAATACTTGGGTGAATTTAGAGGATTAATTAATAAACCCATTTAAAAAAAGGACCGGCTACTCACCGGTCCTTTTTATTTAGAATATTCTCTCAAACTCCTGGCATACCAAGATCATACTTTCCCTTGGTACGCGGCCAAAAGGTTCTAGTTCCCTAGTATAATAATCCCAATGGGTCTTTTTCCAGTATTCTAGACTCTTGTCGCCTTCTCCTTCCAGTTGTGCATAGGAAGCATCAATGCTAAAATAGGGTTTTAGCTTAACGGAGGTGAGCTGTATAATGCATTGTGCTTCGCCTTTCCAATTGGTTACCACTTTAAAGTCTCCTATTTTTGGCAATGGCTCGTTTCTATATTGCAGACCCAAAAGAGAATCGGTTGTAGCTTTTTTAATACCATTTTTTACCAATTCAGCGCAGTTATTGGCATCGGTTTCATTATCGCAAAAGTGAATCACTTCAGGTGCTTCGTGAAAGGCATCCTCAAGATGTTTGTCCAGATAATCTCCCCACATATTTCTGGCAGAGGTGTTTTCCATGATATATCCGTTAATGGTTGGGTCTAATATAGTTATTAGACGAGTGATATTATAGTATTAATTCGATACGTTTTCTTGGATTTCCGATGTAAGGTCTTTACTATGATAATTTGAGTGCATTATTTTTCAATCCAATATAAGTACCATTTTGGGCAGTAGTGCATTGTGGCCCCTATCTCGATTCATCCCTATATTTTTATCTTTTTCTGTTGGTATTTCCTATATTTATAAATTGACTATCGGCAAACGGCGATATGTACAAAGAATTCTTAAATATAGTATTAATTCGCATATTTCTATTTGTAAGATTAACAACCATTTAAACAACAGAATCAAGTATTACGTATGAAATGAGCCATAACAATTCGTGATATATATCGTGAATTTCAATGGCGAATTACATTTGTCCGAATTAAAAAATAAAAAACAACAAATGAAAACAATTAAAGGGCCAGGAGTATTTTTAGCACAATTTGTAGATAGTAAGGCACCGTTCAACACCTTGGACGGCATGTGTAAATGGGCTGCCGATCTGGGCTATAAAGGAATTCAGATACCTACATGGGAAAGTTTCCTTATTGACTTGGACAAGGCCGCTGAAAGTCAGACTTATTGTGACGAATTAAAGGGAAAAATAAATTCCTATGGGTTGGAGATTACGGAGCTTTCCACGCACTTACAGGGACAATTGGTAGCTGTGCACCCGGCATATGACCTGATGTTCGATTCCTTTGCGCCCAAAAATGTACATAATAACCCAAAAGCAAGAACGGAATGGGCGGTAGAAACGGTGAAAAAGGCAGCTACTGCCAGTAGAAGATTGGGCTTAACTTCCCATGCGACATTTTCAGGGTCTCTTCTTTGGCATACCATGCACCCATGGCCGCAAAGACCGGCCGGATTGGTAGAGATGGGGTTTGAGGAATTGGCCAAAAGATGGATGCCCATTTTAAATCATTTTGACAAGGAGGGCGTGGATGTATGTTATGAAATCCATCCTGGTGAGGACCTTCATGATGGGGATACTTTTGAGCGTTTTTTGGAAGCTACCAATAACCACAAAAGGGTAAACATCCTATATGACCCAAGTCATTTCGTATTACAACAGTTGGACTATATAGAATACATAGATTTCTATCACGAATTCATTAAATCCTTCCATGTGAAGGATTCCGAGTTCAACCCTACAGGAAAGAAAGGAGCCTTTGGCGGTTATAACGATTGGGGAAATCGTGCCGGTAGATATCGTTCTTTAGGCGACGGCCAAATAGATTTTAAGACCATTTTTTCCAAATTGACTCAGTACGGGTGTGATGTATGGGCCGTAATGGAATGGGAATGTTGTATTAAAAGTCCGGAGCAAGGAGCAAGGGAAGGTGCCATTTTTATCAAGGACCACATTATTGAGGCTACCGAAAAGACCTTCGATGATTTTGCCGGTACCGAAATCGATGAGCAAATGCTTAAGAACATATTGGGACTTTAAACATTAAACTATGCACATGAAAAAAATACTTAAAACAGCAGTACTTGCCTTATTGATAATAGGGTGTAAGGAAGCAAAAAAGGAAAACACCCCGGCCGTTGAAGAGATGGACGAAACGGCAGAAATGGCATCGGACAATGAGTGGACCTCATTATTTGATGGGGAATCCTTTAGTGGTTGGCACGAATATTTAAAGGATAATGTCACCGATAACTGGAAGATAGAGGACGGGGCCACGGTTTTATATCCGCCTGAGAACCATGAAAACGGTGAACAATCTAATTTGGTAAGCGATAATACGTATACCGATTTTGTTTTGTCCATGGATTGGAAAATCTCGGAAGGTGGAAACAGTGGGGTTATGTGGGGCGTAAAGGAAATAGATAGTTTGGGACAACCTTATCTAACAGGTCCGGAAGTACAGGTGTTGGACAATGAAGGCCACCCAGACGGAAAGAATGGAACTAGCCATCAATCCGGAGCATTATATGATATGGTATCACCTACCGAGGATGTCACTAAACCCGTTGGAGAATGGAACACCATGGTAATTACGGTAAACCACAAAACCAATGAAGGTAATGTAGTGCTGAATGGGGTCAAAGTTGTTGATTTTCCTGTTAATGATCCGGAATGGGGAGAAATGGTCTCTAAATCGAAATTTGCGAATTGGGAACAATTTGGAAAATACCCTACAGGTAAAATTGCTTTGCAGGACCATGGTAACGGAGTGGCATTTAAGAATATTAAAATAAAGGAACTTTAAACAATACTTATTATAGAATGAAACGATTTTATTTTACAGGGATTTTAACCTCCCTATTAATAATATCCTGTCAGGAAAAGGTTGAGGAGGTAGCTAAAGAACCAGAAGCTATGGTCGAGGACCAAGTTATCACCTACGAGGAGTACAGTGGAACAGAACCTACCAAACCTGAGGAAACGGAGTATTATGAGCCAAAAGTGAAAGAGGTGAAACCATATTCCCAAAATGGGGCTCCTAGTGACGCAATCGTATTATTTGATGGGAGTAATTTGGACAATTGGATTTCTTCCAGAGACAGTACGGCCGCAAAGTGGCATGTGAATAAGGACGGAAGTATGACGGTAAATGATAAGACCGGGGATATTCAGACCAAGCAGAATTTTGGCGATATTCAGCTTCATATTGAATGGCGCTCTCCTTTACCTGTTCAAATGGAAGGACAGCACAGGGGAAACAGTGGTGTTTTTCTAAACGGAATATACGAAATACAAGTATTGGATCAAAATGATAACCCGACCTATGTGAACGGTCAAGTGGGATCGCTTTATAAGCAAGGTCCGCCACTTGCTATGGCCTCGGTTCCCACAGGGGAGTGGAATGTATATGACATTATATACCATGCACCGGAATTCAATGCCGATGGAGGCAAAATAAAATCGGGAACGGTAACGGTATTGCAAAACGGTGTTGTTATCCAGGATCATACGGAAATAAAGGGAACTACACCTTATATTGGGTGGCCCAAAAATCCTCCCCACGGAAAAGGACCTATACTTTTACAGGATCATGGTGACGATAGCCGGGTGAGTTACCGTAATATTTGGGTGAGGGAGCTGTGACGGGTATAATACCATCTAAAAAGTTACCTTTGCCACGAATTTAAATTTGACCTATGATTCAATCCATGACTGGATTTGGAAAGCATGTGGTGCAGCTTCCAACTAAAAAGATTACAGTTGAAATAAAATCCTTGAACAGTAAAAGCATTGATTTAAATGCGAGGATGCCCTCTGCCTATCGTGAAAAGGAGTTGGAGCTTAGAAAGTTGATTGCAAACGCACTGCAACGTGGTAAGGTCGATTTTAACCTATATGTAGAAATTACTGGTGACGAGGCTTCTGGACAGGTCAACGAAAGTGTCGTAAAGCAATATATGAAACAATTGAAATCCATTGCCGATGGTGAGGATATTCAATTATTGGAAATGGCACTTAGATTACCGGACGCTATGCGTACCGATAGGGATGACATCGACGAGGAGGAATATGCCGCCATTTTGAAGGCATTGGACGGTGCGCTTGAAGAAATCAATATATTCAGGTCCGAAGAGGGAAATGTTCTCGAAAAGGACTTTTTAGAGCGCATAGAAGCATTACAGCAACTATTGGACAAGGTAATGGAGATGGATCCGGAAAGGCAGTCCAACGTAAGGGAACGATTGGAGAAGGCCGTACAGGATATCAAAGTAGAGTTGGACGAGAACCGTTTTGAACAGGAATTGATCTACTATTTGGAGAAATATGACATTACGGAGGAGAAAGTTCGCTTGGCCAATCACTTGAACTATTTTGAAAAGACCTTAAAATCCAACGATAGTAATGGAAAGAAATTAGGCTTTATTTCACAGGAAATAGGGCGTGAAATCAACACTATAGGTTCCAAGGCAAATTATGCCCCTATGCAGCAATTAGTGGTGCAGATGAAGGACGAACTGGAGAAAATAAAGGAACAAATGCTAAATGTACTCTAATGGAGGGAGGAAAACTGATCATATTTTCGGCTCCATCAGGAAGTGGAAAAACGACCATTGTCCGGCATCTATTGGGATGCCCGGAACTTAATTTGGCCTTTTCCGTATCCGCTACTTCCAGACCAAGACGGGGAAAGGAGAAGAATAAGGAGCATTATTACTTTATGTCTGTATCTGAGTTCAAGAACCATATCAAGAACGATGATTTTTTGGAATGGGAGGAAGTATACCGGGATAATTTTTATGGAACCTTAAAGAGTGAGGTCGAACGTTTGTGGGCACAGGGCAAGAATGTCATTTTCGATATCGATGTTGTGGGTGGCCTACGTATTAAAAAGAAATATCCGGACCTTACTTTGGCCGTCTTTGTAAAACCTCCCAGTGTGGACGAGCTTAAAATACGGTTGAAAAAGCGCAGTACCGAGAGCGACGACAAAATCAATATGCGGATTGCCAAGGCATCCGTAGAATTGGCCACGGCACCCCAATTTGATAAAATCATTAAAAACTATGATTTAAAAGTGGCCCTAAAGGAAGCGGAGGAATTGGTCGCGGATTTTGTAGGCGTCAAGAAAAAGGAATAGTGCAGTATCATGCCCTATGTTTTAAATCATTTCAAGTAAAGGCATTTGACATATGAAGAAAGTGGGTCTATTTTTTGGCACTTTCAACCCCATTCATATCGGTCATATGGTCATTGCGAACCATATGGTGGAGTTTTCAGACTTGGATGAGGTTTGGTTCGTAGTTACACCCCAAAGTCCGTTTAAGGTCAAGAAATCTCTTTTGGACAATCACCATAGATATCAAATGGTATTGGAGGCTACGGAGGATTACCCCAAATTGAAACCGTCCAAGATCGAGTTCGACCTTCCCCAACCCAATTATACCATCAACACCTTGGTTCATTTGTCGGAAAAGTATCCGAAGGACTACGAGTTTTGTCTTATTATGGGCGAGGATAACCTAAAGAGTTTCCATAAATGGCGTAATTATGAAATGATTTTGGATGGATATTCTATTTATGTATACCCAAGGATATCAGAAGGTAAAATCGAGCATCAATTTAAGGACCATCCCAAAATCCATAGGGTAGGTGCCCCTATTATGGAAATTTCATCCACTTTCATTCGAAGAGAGCATAAAAAGGGCAACAATATTAAACCGATGTTGCCACCGGCCGTTTGGAAATATATGGATGAGATGAATTTTTATCGGTAGCGGTTACTCCAAAGCGTTTGCCTTAACCAGATCATCGGTGCCTAGATAGGTATTATCCTTGTTATAGTACCAAGCCCTGACCTTGGGCATTTTTATATCTTTGACCAACATTTCTTCTGAAAGCAGTATGTATTCGCCATCGTTTTTGGACTCATCGTGGTAGAATTGGTAGACCTCCATATTGTAATTGGTTGGATCAAAATAAAAGTACCAGGTGTCACTGCCAACGTTTTCATCATACTTTACTTTTAAAACCAAATAATCCTTTCCCTTGAAGGATTTTCTAAGCACCTTGGGGTCAATTAAGGTGCTTGGGTCTTTTAATTTCATGGGAAGGCCATAGAGATATGTATAGTAATCCTTCATTTTTTTAGCCCGGTCACAGGTAATTTGAAGGCTATCTCGGTAATTGTCCGCAATTGCATTACTCTTATTGAGCAATAGCTCACATTTCCCTTTGTCCAGTATATAGTCCACGGTGTTATTGCCTTTTCTAACAGAGGATTTAAAATAGCTGGAAGGTAGATTCAGTTCCAACTGGGTCCTTCGGGTTTCGGCATCCGGAGTAGTCATGATAATGTCCATTTTCCCTATAAACTGTTTCCAATGACCGTTTGGATCGTGATAGGCAATGGCTTTATCCAAAAGTTGGGTTCCGGTTAATTGCTCTTGGGCATTACCTTGTAAAACGTTAAAGAAAAGTACTGGAAGAAACCACTTTAGAATTTGAATACTTTTCATAAATCTCAATTAGGTTCATAATGGCCGTCAATAAATCCTTGGTCTCTAACAAAAGACTAAAATAAAGTGCGGTGTTTTTAGGGCTCGATTCATCAGATCGGGTGCGTTCTACCTGCTTGGCGATTTTAGCGTCGAGTTTGTTTAGCAATTCCTGTCTGTTCATGAGAAGTGGGGTCAATTTTTCAAACCTTTTGTTCTCAAAAATTTCTTGGATGCTTTTAAATAGGTCCTCAACATAGGATTCTGTTTCCTTTAAATCCTTGATTTGATTAAAACGAAGCCTCTTATGGTTGTTATGAACATGCTTATAACCTGCTTTGGATATATATTCCAAGGATTGGGTCATGTCCTGCAAATAACTAAGTGCAGTGATGTAGAAATTACTGGTTCCTATACTGGATTCATCCAAATTTTTTATAAAATAAAAGATATTGTTTCTAAGGTCTTCGACCTCCTTGTCTAATTTATTAATACCCTTTTTCCCCTTTTTTAGGGTATCGATATCATGCTTTGCAAGTCCGTCGATGCTTTGTGTGTAGATTTTGTTTCCCCTTTTCATGGAAAGTGCAATGTTGGAGGCACTTTCTTCTATCAGTCCTATGATGGTATTACTTTCCGCACGCTGTAATTTTTCCTCCAACTTGGTCTCCTTCATTTTTTTGGAATGTGATAAATAGTTCTTACCGATCAAGAGAAAGGCAAGGATCAAAAGCGCTCCAATGGCAAAAATGCCACCAAGATGTATGAAATATGCAATGATCGCCGCTGCAGTAAAGGCACTAAAAGCCGTAAAAAACCAACCACCAATTACATTGAGTACACCTGCAACCCTGTAGACGGCACTTTCTGGCCCCCAGGCTCTATCGGCTAAAGAAGATCCCATAGCGACCATAAAGGTCACATATGTAGTAGATAGGGGTAGTTTCATGGAAGTGGCCAAGGAAATCAAAACACTTGCCACCATTAGGTTTACGGAGGCGCGCACCAAATCAAAGGCAGGTAAATCCTTCACTTTGCTTTTGGGTATATACACGTAGGGTTTTTCGAATTGCTTGTCGATTTTGTCCTGAACGACTTTTGGGATAATCCCGCTCAGGTTCTCAGATGCCCTAATGGTATACTTTACAATTTGGCGTGATAGAAAATTGGGTTCAAAACGTTCGTCGCCTTCATCCTGTCTGGACAGGTCTACACTGGTCTTTACTACACTCTTCGCTTTGGAGGAAAACCATAGGGTAATGATCATTACTACTCCAGATAAAAGAAGAAGATAGGTAGGGGTTTGTACGGCAGCCGAGAGTCCCTTCATATTGAATTCCGTAGGTAGGATTCCAGAACTTTTCCAACTTATAAAAGATTCCAATGCGGCCAAGGGTACCCCTATGAAATTGACAAGATCGTTACCCGCAAAGGCCATAGCCAGTGCAAAAGTTCCCAAAACAATGATAAGGGTGTAGATGTTCCATTTGAGAAACGCGGAAACAATGTAGGATACCAGCGTCCAAAAAACAAAATTTATTAGGATGAACAAGGATGCTTGGGTAGCAATAAATTCAGTTATTTCCGCAGGTAGAATAGATGTTCCCTTTAGACCTTTGACCAATATAAAATAGATGATACCGGTAATGGCAACACCCCCAAAAACGGCACCGTACCATTTGGGCTTTTCATTGAATTTAAATGAAATCAGGATTCGGCTTAAAAATTGAACTATAGCGCCAATGGTGAATGCTACAACTACAGATAGCAAAATACCCAGGATGATTTCAGTGGCCTTGTCAGTGTTAATATAGTTAGCCAAATCTGAAATACTGCCGTCATCTGCGTAAATTTTAACAATGGATATAGCGACTGCCGCCCCTAAAAGCTCAAATACAATGGAAACCGTTGTGGATGTGGGCATGCCCAAGGTGTTGAAAAAATCTAAAAGAAGAATGTCCGTAATCATTACGGCCATAAAAACAATCATAATTTCTGCAAACACAAATTCACCTGGATTGAAAATTCCTTTTCTCGCCACTTCCATCATACCGCTAGACGAGATGGCACCAAAGGCGATTCCTATACTTGCAACGATCATGATGGTCCGGAAGGATATGGCCTTGGAACCAATGGCTGAATTTAAAAAATTGACCGCATCATTACTTACTCCGACCACCAAATCCGTAATGGCCAATACGGCCAGGGCAATGATCATGAAGAGGTAAATGTTTTCTCCCATCTAAAAATTAAATAAATGCAAAAATGATATTATAATTCTTCAATCAGGTTAATAAAAGGTTATGAAGTAAATGAGGAACGCTCGTTTGTATATTTCTCATTCAACAATTGCCGATGAAAATAGGAAATAAATCTGGAACAACTTGAACTTTGGACTCTTATAGTATTCCCAAAAGAACAATTTAATAAAGTGGACCAGAAGAACGATCAGATGTCAATTTTTCTGAGCTTTCTGCCGTGATGGGCATTGATAACGTTTTGGCCTTTAACGATTCCAAGATTTCAACTTCTTGGCCTTCCTTTATTTCTACAGGAATTTCCAGGCCCTCGTAACCTAAAAAATTGATTGCCAACGTATAGTTACCAGGTGCGACTTCTGTAATCTCAAAGTTACCGTTGAAATTTGTCTGATCGGACAAATCAGTATTTTTTAAGGAAACCGTTGCCATTAGCAAAGGTTCACTAAACATTTCCTTATCTAAAATTTTTCCGCGAATGGACCCGGTGGATTGGGCATAGGTAAAGGTGGTTACCAGGGCAATCATCACAAAGAATAGTATTCTCATCTTCAATCAGTTTATTTGCTTGCAAATAAAACCACTTAAGGTTAAGTTAAGGTTATGTATGGGTTATTAATATCTTTGCAAAAGGTTAAGGTTAATGTAGGGGTTACCTTTTAGGAACTATAGGCTCAAGATTATTTCTACACGGCAAATAATGTATCTTGCGGGATTAAAATAAGGTACATGAATTGGGAACAATTACTGTCTCTGCGCAGAAAGGGCGATGTCAACAAAAGAATTAGGAATGAACAGAACGAAACCCGTTTAGGTTTCGATGTGGATTATGACCGCATTATATTTTCTGCGGCGTTCAGAAGCTTGCAGGACAAAACCCAGGTAATTCCTTTATCTAAAACGGACTTTGTCCACACTCGGTTGACGCATAGTCTTGAAGTTTCTGTAGTAGGAAGAAGCCTTGGGAGGTTGGCAGGCCAAAAAATCCTAGAAAAGCACCCTCATTTAAAGGAGATTCATGGTTATAAATTCAATGACTTTGGGGCCATTGTGGCCGCTGCGGCCCTTGCCCATGACATAGGCAACCCGCCTTTTGGCCACAGTGGGGAAAAGGCCATTGGGGAATATTTTAAAAACGGCAAGGGAAAGGTGTATAAGGACCAATTGTCACCCAAGGAATATCAGGACATTATTGACTTTGAAGGGAATGCCAATGGCTTTAAATTGCTTACGCAGGATAGGGCAGGAGTTCCCGGCGGGTTGCGTTTAAGTTATGCTACCTTAGGAGCCTTTATGAAATACCCCAAGGAATCCCTTCCGAAAAGACCCACAAAACACATAGCGGATAAAAAATTCGGGTTTTTTCAGTCGGAACGAAATGCGTTTTTGGAAGTGGCGGAAGATTTGGGCCTTATTCAAACACGTGACAGTAATGATATTGCTTTTACCCGTCATCCCCTGACCTTTTTGGTTGAAGCTGCAGACGATATCTGTTACACGATTATCGATTTTGAAGATGGTATAAACTTGGGATTAATATCCGAAGATTATGCTTTGGAATACCTCATTAAACTGGTTAAAGACTCTATAAATACCAAAAAGTATAATACTCTTGAGTACAAGGAAGATCGTATTAGTTATTTAAGGGCTTTGGCCATTAATACACTTATTAAAGATGCGGTTGCAATTTTCATGGACAATGAAGAAAATATACTTAATGGTACATTTGAAATGTCCTTAATGGATAAAAGCAAGTATGACGCCCAGATACGGGATATTATAAGCTTAAGTGTAGAGAAGGTGTATAAGAACCAAGAGGTTATAGAGAAAGAGATTGCCGGATATAAGGTCATTGCCGATATCTTGGAGGTCTATACCGATGCATTGGTACAAAAAATGGAAAACAAGGCCTCTAACTATCACCATTTGGTTTTACAGACTTTGCCGGAATTTTATAGGAGAACCGATCTTTCCCTCTATGAGATTTTGTTGAACACCTGTTGTTATGTAGCCAGTCTATCCGATAGCTCGGCCGTACACATCCATAATAAAATAACTGGCAAACAGCTTTAGAAATCAACGGCGACTCCTACCCCCAACACCTGTTTGAACTGTATTTTGGGAATACCGGGATTCGTAACTATGCCCGCTTCGTTTTGAACCTCGTCAAAGAGGATATCATCATCGTAGATTAAATGGGTTCCCAAGGTGGTGAGAATGTATTTGTTGACGCGCATTTTTATATTCAATTCCCAATCCACGTCCACATTGCCAAAGCTTCTAAGGTAATCGGTATATAGGTTAAGCCGACTGTTTATGTCAATATTTTCGGCAATGTTAAATTCCCATTTATGCGTTATCAATATACCTAGCTCCAACCGATGGTTCTCCCCGGGGGTTATCACATTTCCATTACTGTCCAAAATGGCTTTCTCGACACCAAAAGCTCCTTTGTCAGCCAAATCCTGATCTAATACAAATGTGGATTTTTGGGTTATTGGCGACATGTACAGGTTGAACCTTTGGTTTTTGCTAATGTATGAGGTACCAGCACCAAAGAAAAGATATCCCGGGGCCATAAACCTTGAAATGGGGTTATCCCTATCGGGATATTTATAACCATTGGAGAATTGGGTGTTAAAATTCAATTGAACGGAATAATACCAATTGCTGATGGTATCCCTTCTATAGCCCAAATTAGAACTAAGGCGAATGACATCTTCGGTTTTTCTCATTTTTCTACCTTCCTGAGCATTGAGACCATAGCGCAGTTCAACAATATTGTCCCATTTGAAATACCTAAACTTATAGTCTCGTACGAATTTTAGAAATCCAAGTCCGCTCACTGCGTTATCACCCCCAGCGTTCCAGTTGACAAAAGCTACCTCGCTCAGATTGATGCCCAACAGGTTTTCCTTGGTCCAAAAAGAAGGAACACGAAAAGGGTCATATTTGTCCTTTAACGGTTTGGTACGTTTAAAGGAGATGACCGGGTTCATCAAATTTACGCCCCTGGGAATATGTTTTATTTTTTCCTGTGTCTTTCGGATTACAATCGTATCCACCACAGTAGTGTCTATCAAAACAGTATCCGGCACTATGGGCGAGGGTATGGTGTCCTGGGAATATGCAACTATTGAAATAAAGAATAGAAGGTAGTATAACGGTTTGGATTTACGTGAAACTACTTTTTTCATAATAGGGTTTCTAAGTACGATTTTACGGATGAATTGTCTATATGTGCCAAATGGTATAATTCTTCTTGCGTTCCATGGGTGATAAAATCATCCGGAACGCCAAACACCTTGATGGTTTTTTGGACTCCCAAACGGTTCGCCTCTTCCAAGACTCCGCTCCCAAATCCTCCAATGGCAGAGCCATCTTCTAAGGTTAGAATATGCTCGTAATTTTCTAAAATTTGCTGTATACGTTTTGTGTCCAAGGGTTTAATAAAAGGAAAATGATAGTGTCCCACGCTTTGGCTGTTTTTAATTTCTCTAAGTAAATGGGTCACCTTATTTCCAATGGTGCCAGTACTCAGTATGGCGATTTTTGTTCCATTTTTCACCTCAAAAGATGTGCCAATAGACATCTCTTCAAAGGGCATTTGCCAATCTAGAAGCACTCCCCTGCCTCTAGGGTACCTAATGGCAATAGGGTTTTGCAGTCCCAATTGGGCCGTGTACATAATATTTCTAAGTTCTACCTCGTTCATAGGTGCGCAAAGGATTAAATTGGGAATGCAGCGGAGGTAGGCAATATCAAAAACACCATGGTGTGTGGGGCCATCCTGACCTACTAGGCCCGCCCTATCCAAACAAAAAACGACCGGTATATTTTGAAGTGCCACATCGTGAATCACTTGGTCATAGGCACGTTGGAGGAAAGTAGAGTAAATGTTGCAAAAGGGAATCAGACCTGCCGTGGCCATTCCAGCGGCCATAGTCACGGCATGTTGTTCTGCGATTCCCACATCAAAGGCGCGTTCCGGAATGGCTTCCATCATATATTTTAAGGAACTGCCCGTAGGCATGGCCGGAGTGATACCTACAATCTTTTTGTTTTTTATGGCAAGTTCCACCAACGTATGGCCAAAAACATCCTGAAATTTTAAAGGTTGAGGGTCATCATTCTTTTTAAGAAGCTCCCCTGTTGTTCTATCGAATTTTCCTGGGGCATGATAGGTAACCTGATTTTCCTCTGCTTTTTGAAGTCCTTTTCCCTTGGTGGTGATAACATGCAACAATTTTGGTCCCGGAACGGATTTTAATCGCTCCAATTCGCGTATCAGGGTATTTAGATCATGCCCGTCAATTGGACCGGAATAATTGAAATTGAGGCATTCAAAAATATTTTCATCCTTGGCCGTACCCTTTTTAACATTGGTCAGGTATTTTTTTAAAGCACCCACACTAGGGTCTATTCCAATGGCATTGTCGTTTAAGATGACAAGAATATTAGTATCCGTAACTCCGGCATGGTTGAGTCCCTCAAAGGCCATACCACTGGCAATGGAGGCATCCCCTATAACCGCAATGTGTTGCCTATCAAGTTCTCCCATTAACTTGGAGGCCATAGCCATGCCCAAGATGGCAGAAATGGAGGTGGAGCTATGTCCGGTACCAAAGGCATCATAATCGCTTTCCGCCATTTTTGGAAAACCACTGATACCATTAAGCTGCCTATTGGTTTCAAATATTTTCTTTCTGCCGGTTAGGATTTTATGTCCGTAAGCTTGGTGGCCCACATCCCAAATAAGTTTGTCCTCGGGCGTGTTAAAAACGTAGTGCAGGGCCACGGTGAGCTCAACAACACCCAAACTGGCTCCTAGATGCCCTTCCTTTGTAGCCACAATATCAATGATGAACTCCCTTAACTCCCGTACCACTTGAGGCAGTTGGTCCGCAGTAAGTTTTTTAAGGTCCTTTGGGGTATTGATATGTGCTAGAAGTGAGTCCACAAGAAATTTATACGTCGCAAAAATACTTCTTTTATGTACCAAAACAATTGTTTTTAATTACTAGTAGTCCAGTTCTTCTTATTGTATTTTTGGGGTATGATACCACCTTTTGATGATTCCTATTTCATGAAAAAGGCCCTTCAGGAGGCCCAATACGCTTTTGAACAAGATGAGATTCCGGTGGGAGCCATTGTTGTTATACAAGATCGGGTCATTGCTCGGGCACATAACCTTACCGAAAAACTGAACGACGTTACGGCACATGCCGAAATGCAGGCTATCACAGCAGCGGCCAATTTTCTGGGGGGTAAATATCTTAGGGATTGTACCTTATATGTCACCTTGGAACCCTGCCAAATGTGTGCAGGGGCACTATATTGGAGCCAAATTTCTAAAATCGTGTTCGGGGCATCGGACCCTCAGCGTGGTTTTAGGATCATGGGTACCCATTTGCATCCTAAAACGACAGTAGTTGGAGGGGTTTTGGAAGAAGATGCATCAATTCTTTTAAAACAGTTTTTTGAAAAGAAGCGGAAGTAGTCTTTCACTTTTTGTGAATTCCTTGGCTGATCATAAAATTTCTACCTTATAATTAGTTCAGTAAATACAAGAAATCATTCCGGCAAGCCTAAGAAAATTAGATTTTTCTGATTTAAATCGATTCTAGTAGTCCAGAAAAACTCAATGGTCTTTTACGGAACCATCTGTATCCCACATTTCCGGAAACTCCCACTCAGGGACGTTCCTTTCGTTTTCCACAATATTATCATCAAGTTCTAGGCCGAGTCCAGGTCCGTCAAAATTTCCAGCTACCATAATTTCTCCTTTGTTCATGGTAAGCGGTTTTTTAATATAGCTCTTTCCGAGGTAGCTGCGTTCCACGCCATCTTCCGGAGCCGCTTGTAGACTTGGGAGTTCATGACATACAAAATTGGGAATGGAAGCTGCTACGTGCATAGAAGCGACCGCACCAATAATTCCTTCCTTTGCATGAGGCAGCATGCCTGCGTAGTGTGCTTCAGCCAATGTAGAAATCGCTTTAAGTTCCGTAATTCCTCCACAGTGCGTAATATCGGGTTGCAGTAATGAGGCAGCCTTCAATTCCAGAAGTTCCCGGAATTGCCATTTTGTAACCATACGTTCCCCGGTTGCGAATGGAATATGGGTCTTTTTGGCCATTTCCGCCATAAGGGGAAGATTTTGGAATTGTATAGGTTCTTCATAAAACCAAGGTTGAAATTCTTCAAGGGCTTTGATTAATAACATAGCAGTCTGGGGTTGGTGATCACCATGTAGCTCAATTCCCATATCCACTTTGGGTCCGATTACCTCTCGTATAGCTCGGATATTTTCAACTGCACCGGCTATGAAATCCGGATTTTCTACATAACGTGAAAGCCGACCCCTACTACTAGTTACACCCACTTTCATAGAAGTATAACCTTCTGCCATCACTTTTTTTGCGCCTTCCGGGGTTTGGGCCTGGCCGTACACTCGTATACGATCCCGGGTAAGACCACCTAAAAGCTCATATACGGGTACACCTAAGGCTTTACCTTTAATGTCCCACATGGCAATGTCTACCGCTGAGAGTGCAGAGGTAAGAATAATTCCGCCTCTATAGAAGGCATGGCGGTACATTGCTTGCCAATGGTGGGCTACCAACCTTGGATCCTTACCTATTAGGTATTCCTCCAGTTCCTTTATGGCGGTCATTGTCGTGGGTACCCTACCTTCCACAGTGCCTTCTCCCAACCCGATGATTCCCGCATTTGTATGCATTTTTACGAATATGGTTCTCAGGGTATGGACCGGAATGATTTCCAGTTTGGTTATTTTTAAATCATCTTTTGGATCTATAAGGGCGGTAACATCATTAAGATGACGAGAGCTTTTGGCGTGAGTCCTTTCATGTATCATTAGGCCTGCCACCCCAAGCGAAATCCCTTTTAACCAATGGCGACGCGTAAAATCTTTCATATCAGAATAACATTTAATGACCTAAGATAATGATAAACACCATGGCTGCCAACAACTTATCGGTTTCCGAATGATTGTTTTAACCCAGAACTTTAGCAATAAAAAAACCACGCATGGCGTGGTTCCTGTTTCAAAATGCAATACGTAAATTAAAGGACAGTAACCTGTCCTGCAACTATACCTTTTCTGCCTTCTTCCTCAACGTATTCTACTTTGTCTCCTTCCCTGATTTCCGTTCCGTTAAGAGCGGTCGCATGGACAAATATGTCTTTTCCCGTGTCGTCGTTCGTAATAAACCCATAACCTTTGGATTCATTAAAAAATTTTACTGTACCAGTCATTAAAATAAAAAATTATAGAATTAATATTCTAATTTAAGAATTTTTAGGGCAAGTAACGGGTAAAATTTATTTTTTATCCTTTGGAAACTGTTGATTTTCAGTGTTTTTTGTCGATTTCCCCTGCATTTTTCGAATGTTTTCCTCGGTCAACATATAGTCGTTCATTTTTTTACCCCGGCTTTCCTTGATCAAAAATAAGGGCATGGCAATTAAAAAGAGTCCAACTGTACCACCACCAATAAATTTATGTGCCGTATCCTCTTTGGATGGGTCGAGATTAAAACCGTAGATGATGCAGCCAAAGGAAGTCAAAACGATAAGCGTAATCAAATACTTCATGGGGCAAAGTTAGGAATTATGGCCCGAATCATTGTAGGAAGTTTAATCCTTGGAAATTGGAAGTACTGCAATTCCCGTTGCACGAATTCCATCCTCATTTACAGAAAGTTTAAGAGAACGTCCTACTTAAAATTTTTAATGAGTTGGTAGGAGAACTGCACAATTTCCTTGTAGTTCTCCTTACTTATTTTTTCGTCTATACCATGAAATCGTGTCATACTATCCGGAGCTAGGCGTATGGGGTAGAAACGGAATACATCGTCCGCAACTTCATAAAAATAGCGTCCATCGGTACCGCCGCCCACCAAACCAGGGACTACTACGCTAGTTGAAAATTGGTTACGTATGGTCTGCTCCAGTGTTTTATAGGCCTTGGAATCGATACTGGAAACCTTGGATGGGTTGGTCAAAAACCCCACAGGTTCCACCTTTATTTTATCCGAAACTGTATTTTCTATATGTTCTTGTACGGACTCTATGGATTCTCCCGGAAGTATCCTAAAATTAATCGTTGCCTCCGCAACAGTAGGTATCACGTTGTTTTTGACACCGCCACTTACAATGGTAGGTGCTGTGGTGGTATGGGCATTTAGGGCTTCCAGGATAGGGGTTTTAAATAACCAAGGATTGGCAAAAGCCATTTTTTTAAAGAAAGGCAATTCCGCCCCCATATATTCTAACTGATAGTCTATAGGTTTTACCAGCTTATAGGGTAGCTGATTGTTTTCAAGGTCCACAATAGCCTTAGCAAGTATTCCAATAGTATTTTCCTTAGGGGGTTGGGAGCTGTGTCCCCCTTTTGTTTCCACAATCAATCTAAAGGAAGCAAACCCTTTTTCGGCCAGATTGACCATAGCCACGGGGTTTTCTATACCAGGAACCAAATTTTCCGCAATAAAACCACCTTCATCCAACGCCATGGCTGCATTGACACCTTTCGCCTTTAAGTGTTTTGCAATTTCGGCGGCACCTTTGCCACCGCCAACTTCCTCATCGTGTCCAAAAGCCAAGTAAATGGTTTGTGAGGGTACAAAGGATTCTTCCAATAATTTTTCTACGGCTTCCAATAAGCCTATCAAGGTGCCCTTATCATCCAAGGTTCCCCTTCCAATGATATGGGTATCGGTTATCTTGCCTTCAAACGGACCTGCTTCCCAATCCTCCAATGTAGGCTGATCTACGGGAACTACATCTTGGTGCGACATAAGGATAAGGGACTTTTTGGAAGCATCGGAACCTTTCCATGTATATAAAAGGCTATAGGTATTAATTTTTTCGAGGGACAGATTTGCATGCACCAAAGGAAAGGTTTCTTCCAAAAATTTATGAAAGCCAAAAAAGGCCGTAGAATCCTGTATGGCATCCTCACTAAAGGAGATGGTCTTGTATTGCAAGCCTTTGGATAGGTTTTGAAATATATCCTCTGGAAACGTTACTTCCTCTACTGGTTGGGAAGCTACTTGTTTAGAGCTCAATTGTAGGGTGTTGAAGACTAGAATGCCAGCGATAATCAGAATTACGATCAATGTGAATAAAAGGACTTTTTTCATTGGGTTGGTTGTTTAGGAATAACTTGTTTGGTACCTCTAAAGGTATGAAATTCTGGGATGGATAAATACGTAAAAGTGTACTGCCAAAGGCTAAGAATTATGTCTTTAATTAAACTCAAAGGGCTTGTGTTTTAACTCAGTTCTTTGTTTTCATACTTATTTAGTTTTTTTGAATATCAGGGAAGTTCTCCATTATTAATATTTCTTCGCAACCCTGCATAAGCTCCTTAATTATTTTTTCATTGTATTGAAGCTGATGTTCTCTTGGAACTAATTCGTTAATGATATCAATTGCCGGGCTAAGTTCTTCATGAAAGTAATTTTCAACTAAAACGTTTTTTAAAGAGTCTTTCTTCTTGTAAGTGAACAACTTTATATCCCCATCCAGCACGCATTGATTTGAATAGATTGCTTTTAGATTGGCGAAGTCAATTTGAGAAAGCTGTCTTAAGCTTCTAGCTGGGATATCAATTGATTTAAATAAGATAGTATCCGATTCACTTTCTAATTCACCTTTGAAAACGACCTTGAGTTCTTCATTAGATATTGAATACACTTTGGAGTAGGCCGAAGCGTAATTGAAATCACGAATGGACAATTCAAATGGCTCTATCGGTTCTGAATTGCAGCTTAATAATAAGCAAACACTCAATAACGTTGTATGTCTCATTTCCTTTTGATTAAGTGATAAAACCGCTATGTTTTATACCCATTTTTGGCAACTGCCTTTTATTTATTCAGTTCTACTTTTATATTACCAACAGTTTCTTTAGAAATGTCTCCTTTTGTGATTTTTGAGTGGCAATTTGGACAAAGCATTAATAAATTTCCATATTCATTATTCTCTGGGTTTTCATCGATATGATGTACTTGAAAATGGTCTACATCCTTGTTAGGGCAAAACGGACATTCAGATTTAATTTCTTTCTGTAAAAGTGCTTTTGTCTTATATGGAATAGCTTTTCTTCTATTCGTTTTTTTTCTTCGTTTTCCAATTTTGTCATTGTCAAACAGGTATTTATTAAATTCAGGGCATTCCGAAAAGTGTTGAGATTTTAAAACTCGGTTTTTTTCTCCTTTATAATATTTGTCATAGTCGCCTTTTGAACAGGCTTTTCCTGAAATCATAGCGTTCATTCCGTCAAATAAATTTACTTCCGGACAAACATCTGAAAAATAGTAATTATCACTTCCTCTTATTATAGAAGGTGATTCGCCTTGTACCAATATTTCGTTTTCTTCAAAATCTTGCGGTATTTCTCCCGCTTTTTTCAAAGCTTGAACCATATTCAAACTAGGGTCATATTTTGAATATTCGGAAAATAAATAAATTGTCCAAGCTCTTCTCGAACAATAATTCAGAATAGGACACCTTAATGGCAAGTCATTTTCTTTACTTATTTTGTAATATTCACTTTCTTCCATTTCGGTTTTTAGGTTGTTGCCAACTTGTTTATATAGATGTAAAATACATCTGTACACCTCCAATATAGGAATAAAAGCAATGAAAAAGGTCAATCTTTATTATCAGGGGTAAAACCATAAATGATTTATTTGAGTATTGCGGGATGGGTGGCTTGACCCATCCAATCATGTAGCAGTAATAAATCCTAGGGGTACTGCTATGGACCAACCTAAGAGTTGAAATTCGTTACCCAGAATAAAAGGTGTACCGGTTTTGAACCAAGGTTTAGTTCCCCGTAAAGTTGATCAGTTCCCTACGGTAGGCGGTCAATAACTTGGATTTGGAAACAAAGCCCATATACTTTCCGTCCTTGACCACAGGAAGATTCCAGGCTCCGCTGTCCTGGAATTTCTGCATAATGGCCTGCATGTTGTCCTGGTCGTAAAAAATGATTTCCGGGGGTTTTTGCATAAAGGTGATGGCCTTGGTGGTTTTATACAAGGCGGTATCGAACATGAATTCCCGAATATCGTCCAATAGGATAATACCTACCAATGCTTCATGACTATCTACTACAGGAAAGATATTACGGGTAGATTTGGCTACGGACTCATGCAACATTTCCCCGAGGGTCATATGTTGATTCACCGTTTTGAAGTTCATTTCGATTAGGTCGTCCAGACTCATAAGGGTCAGTACGGCCTTGTCCTTGTTATGGGTGATCAGGTCGCCCCGCTCCGCCAGTTCTCGGGTATAAATATTGTAGTCGATAGTGTTTTTGGTAATCAAATAGGAAATGGAAGCGGTAATCATTAAGGGTACAAAAAGCCCGTATCCGCCGGTAATTTCGGCAATGAGGAATATAGCCGTCAAGGGGGCGTGTAACACCCCGGCAATGAGTCCGGCCATACCTATCAGGGTAAAATTACTCTCGGATACGGAGAATCCCAGCCCCAGGTTGTTGATGACCTTGGCCACCACATTGCCCAGGGCACTTCCCATGACCATGGTAGGGATGAAAATTCCACCGGCACCTCCAGCCGCAAAGGTGGTTGTCATGGCCACGGCCTTAAATATGGTAATACCGAATAACAAAGCGATAACCACCCAAATATTTCCCAAATACTGATCAAAAGGAGTCTTGCCCAAGGCCTGTATATGGTCTCCAATTAAAAGGTTGTTTATAAAACTGAAACCCTCCCCATAAAGCGGGGGAATCATATACAACATAATTCCTATGGCGAGACCGCCCACCAAAAGTCGATATTTAGGACTTTTAAGCGGTTTAAAAAGCTTGAGAATACCAAAGTACATTTTGGTAAAGTAAATAGAGGCAACGGCCGTACCTACCCCTAAGACAATATAGAACAAGGTGTCTTTGACCTCAAAAGCCCGGGATATACTAAAGTTGAACAGGACCTCGTTTCCCAAAAAGAAATAGGAGGTAAGCACCCCGGAAATCGATGCCAATAATAGGGGTAACATGGAAAGCATGGTGAGGTCCATGCTAAAAACCTCCACAGCAAATATGATGGCCGCAATGGGCGATTGAAAGATGGAGGCTATGGCACCTGCGGAGGCACAGGCAATCAATAAAGAGCGGGTCTTGGCATTGATATGGAATAATTTGCCCAAGTTGGAACTAATTGCCGCTCCCGATGCTACGGCAGGACCAAGAAGACCTACGGAACCACCGAAACCTACGGTTAGCGGGGCCGCTATTAATTGGGTAAGGATTTGCTTTCGGGCTATGATTCCCCGCTTTTTCGATAATGAAAAGAGAATTGAGGAAACGGCATGTTTCAAGCGCTCTTTATGTACGAATTTCACATAGAGGTAGACAAGGGTCAACCCAATAATCGGTAGGATAAAGTACAGTTGGTTTTGGGAGAAAATGATGCCTTTCTCCAAGGAGGCTTCAATAAAATATGTGACGTTTTTAAGGGTTACCGAGGCCAAACCTGCCAAAAGTCCTACCACCACGCTAAGAATATAGATGAAGGTTTTCTCGGAAATATTTTTATACCTCCAGATGAGCAAACGTTTAAGTAAGGATTTGTTTTGGGTTGGCATTCCTGAAAAACTTCATTTAAAGGTATATAAAAATCCCACCTAAAAGTGGGATTTTTTATTTCCTATAAATCCAATTTCAGATTGAGCTCCTTAAGTTGTCCATCATCTATAGGGGCAGGGGCATCTATCATCACATCCCTACCATTGTTATTTTTGGGGAAGGCGATAAAATCCCGAATGGTTTCCTGTCCGCCTAAAATCGAAACCAAGCGATCCAACCCAAAGGCGATTCCGCCATGTGGCGGCGCGCCATATTGGAAGGCGTCCATTAAGAATCCGAACTGTGCTTTTGCCTCTTCGGGCGTAAACCCTAAATGTTTGAACATGATGGATTGGGTTTCCTTATCGTGTATACGAATGGAACCTCCTCCAATTTCGTTTCCATTTAATACCAAGTCATAGGCATTGGCGCGAACGGCTCCTGGATCTTTGTCCAACAGTTCCAGTTGTCCCGGTTTTGGGGAAGTAAACGGATGGTGCATAGCATGGTAATGGCCGGTTTCCTCGTCCAATTCCAATAAGGGAAAATCAACCACCCAAAGGGGAGCAAATTCGTCCGATTTTCTTAGGCCCAATCGCTGTGCCATCTCCATACGCAAGGCACTCAGTTGTCCCCTTACCTTGTTTTTGTCCCCAGAAAGGACACAAATAAGGTCACCAGCCTTTGCGCCAGTCGCTTTGGCCCATTGGGCCAAGTCGTCCTGGTCGTAAAATTTATCTACGGACGATTTGTAAGTACCGTCTTCGTTACATCGGCAATAGACCATTCCCAAAGCGCCAACCTGTGGTCTTTTTACCCAATCCGTAAGTTTGTCGATTTCCTTTCTGGTATAGGAGTTACCGCTGGGGATAGCAATGCCCACAACCAATTCGGCCGAATTAAAAACATTGAAATCCTTATGTTGGGCAACCTCGTTCAATTCGCCAAACTCCATTCCAAAACGAATGTCGGGCTTATCGTTACCATATTTTGCCATGGCCTCGTCGAAGGTGATTCTTGGGAATTTGTCTATTTCAACCCCATTGATTTCCTTCAATAGATATTTGGTCAACCCTTCAAAGACTTCTAGGATATCCTCCTGTTCCACAAAAGCCATTTCACAGTCGATTTGGGTAAACTCAGGTTGCCTGTCTGCCCGTAGGTCCTCATCCCTAAAACACTTTACAATTTGAAAGTATTTGTCCATTCCACCCACCATTAACAGCTGTTTAAAAGTCTGTGGGGATTGGGGTAGGGCATAGAACTGTCCTTCGTTCATTCTACTTGGAACCACAAAATCCCGGGCTCCCTCTGGTGTAGACTTGATTAAATAAGGAGTTTCCACTTCTATAAACCCTTCTTGGGATAAATAGTTTCGAACTTCCATGGTCACCTTGCTCCTAAAAATAAGGTTGTTTTTTACGGGATTACGACGGATGTCCAGATATCGATATTTCATCCGAAGGTCTTCGCCACCATCAGTTTCGTTCTCAATTGTAAAAGGAGGGGTTTTGGAAACATTAAGAACCGTAAGTTCTTTGACCAATACCTCAATGGCTCCCGTTGGTATTTTATCGTTTTTAGAGGCTCTCTCTATTACAGTACCCTTAATCTGTATTACGAACTCACGTCCTAGATTTCTGGACTTTTCCAATAGCTCCGCTGAAGTACGGTCTTCATCGAACACCAACTGTGTGATACCATAGCGATCACGCAAATCTACCCAAACCACAAATCCTTTATCTCGGGTCTTATGGACCCAGCCAGATAAAACAACATCGGTATTTATATGTGAATCCCTTAATTCTCCACAGGTATGGCTTCTATACATAATGGTCTTATTATAAAAAGAAAGGCAAATTTAAGAAGTCTTGGTCGATTAAAGATTTATTTGTGACACTACCTTTTTTAAAATGTAAGGAAGGGTATAATTGTTAAAGTTCAAATTGTAAAACACTGTAACACAAATAATTATATTTTCAATGTAAATTTAATGTTAAGTAAACGTTATCTAAATATTGATTTATAGTAAAATAATTATATATTTGTAACGTTAATGTTATGTCGAAGATAATTATAAAAAATATATATCCTATGAAACGTATTCTAATCATGGCCGTTCTAGCACTTTCTTTTAGTGCCCATGCACAACAAGTAGAACCAAAATTTGAAAAAGTAGGGGACAAGGTAAAGGCTACCTATTTTCATGCCAATGGTGAAATTTCCCAACAAGGTTTTTTCTTAAATGAAAAACTAGAAGGCAAGTGGACCATGTTTGATGATAAGGGGGAGAAAATTGCAATGGGTAATTACGACAAAGGAGTGAAAACTGGTAAATGGTTGTTTTGGGAAGGGGATACCGTAAAAGAAGTTAATTTTGATAATAACAGGATTGCCAGTGTAGAAAAAATGGATGCTAAGGAAGCCATTGTAACTAACTAGTAATACGAATACTCTTCTAAATTATAAGAAAAGCCCGATACTTTAGTATCGGGCTTTTTTTCTTTACATAATTTTAAAGCGCTGAATCCATTGTCTTTTCTCATCAAAACAAATACATAGGTTTTAGTTATTTACCGCACCCCTTACTTTAATCTTGATACGGTATATAATATTGAATAGTACCGGTACAATGATCAAGGTTAAAAAAGTGGCCACTATAAGACCAAATATTACGGTCCAAGCCAATGGCCCCCAGAATACTACGTTATCCCCACCAACATAAATATGTGGGTTGAACTCGGAGAACAAGGCAAAGAAATCGATATTCAAACCTATGGCTAAAGGTATCAATCCCAGTACCGTGGTTATGGCCGTTAGGATTACAGGTCGTAACCTTGCTTTTCCACCTTTAACAATGGCCTCCGTCGCATCTGATAAGGTCAAAAGCGCCTTATCGTCCATGTCCAGTTTTACCTTTTTACGATCTACCAGGATTTGGGTATAGTCCAATAGTACCACACCGTTGTTTACTACGATTCCTGCCAAGGAGATAATTCCCATCATGGTCATCATAATTACAAAGGACCACCCCGTAATCATTAGCCCTCCAAAGACCCCAATAAAACTTAAGAATATGGCAATCATTATAATTAAGGGCTTGGAGATTCCCCCAAATTGGAAAATAAGAATCAGCATAATCAAGCCAAGTCCAGAGAAAAACGCTCCGATCAAAAACATCTGTTGCTTGTTCTGTTCTTCAATCTCACCGGTGTAGTCTACTTTGACGTTGTTCGGCATTTCTTCAAACTGTTTCATTTCCTCCTGAATCTGGGCAACAATGGCCGCTGCGTTTCCTCCAGCTTTTAAACCGGAATACACAGTTACCACACGATTACCGTCCCGGTGCTTGATAGCACTAAATCCAGAAGTATTCGTCTCTTTGGCTACGGCGGAAATAGGAATTTCCTTAATCTGCCCGTTTGCGGGATCCCTAAAAATGATATTCTGATTGAAGAGCGCGCTCTTGTTATACCTTAACTCTTCATTAAAGCGCACGTTGATGTCATAATCCTCACCATCTTCTTTGTAGACCCCTGCTTTTTCACCAAATAAGGAACGCCTTAATTGATTTCCTACTTGGCCCACGGCGACACCAAGTTCCCCAGCTTTTTCACGATCTACTACAACCCGCATGGCCGGTTTACTCTTGTTTACATCCACTTTTAACTCCTCAATACCCTCAATGTTCTTGGTGTTGAGGAAATTTCGGATATCCTCCGCCGTGTTGATCAATTGGTCGTAATCCCTACCTTCCAATTCTATATTGATCGGTGGTCCCGCTGGTGGTCCGTTTGCTTCTTTTTCTACGGAAATGGCCACTCCAGGATAAATACCACTAACAGCTTCCTGTACTTTCGCCCTAATATTCTCCGTATTTATGCCGTCCCTATACTTAAATTCGGCGAAGTTGACGGTCACTTTTCCCTTGTGCGGCATTTCTGCGGAAGATCCACCATCCGTCAGGGGGTTTCCAGCTCCTTCACCCACTACGGAGACGGCGGAAGTAACTATAAAGTTCTCGCCATTTTTCTTATAGGCAGGGTCGTCCATGATTCCATATACCTGATTTTCGACCTTCTTGGTAATTTCATTGGTTTTTTCAATCGCGGTTCCTTCCGGATATTCGATATAGACATAGATTTCGTTGGGAGTATTATCCGGGAAGAATTCAACCTTGGTTCTTCCAGATCCTAATGATATCCCGAAAAGGATAAATATGGTTATCAGCAGGAGGAAGGTCAGACTAAAATACCAATACACATTCTTACCTCTCAAAGCATGCTTCAATTGCTTTTCATACCAATCCTCGAATCGGGACATGGTCTTTTTCTGGAAACGCTGTGCCGCACCTTTAATGACATACTTGTACACCCAAAACATAATTCCGGTAAGTATGAGTACGGATCCCAATCCTCGCATTGCACCACCAAATACAAGAATTAAAATACCCAGCCCACCTAAAATAATACTCATTCGTATAAGCTGTTTTCTGGTCAACTCCTTTTCACTGGTACTCATAAATTGGGAAACCAACATGGAGTTCATAAAAATGGCCACAATCAAAGAAGAACCCAATACCACCGATAGCGTTATTGGAAAATACTTCATGAATTGCCCAAAAATCCCCGGCCATAACCCAAGAGGTACAAAGGCGGCTACCGTAGTGGCCGTGGAAATGATAATTGGAAAAGCGATTTCCCCGATACCCTTCTTGGCCGCTTCAATTTTTGGCATGCCTTCGTCCATCAATCGGTATACATTCTCAACAACCACAATACCGTTATCTACCAACATTCCCAGACCCATAATCATCCCAAATAGAATCATTGTGTTTAGGGTGTACCCTAGCCCAGAAAGTATCATAAAGGACATGAACATGGACATTGGGATGGCAAAACCAACAAATAGGGCATTCCTAAACCCTAAAAAGAACATAAGAACGGTAACCACGAGGATTATCCCGAAAATGATATTGTTCACCAAGTCATCAACTTGGTTCAAGGTTCGGCTAGAAGAGTCGTTGGCAATGGAAATATGAAGGTCGGCGGGGAAATAATTAGCCTGTTCCTCCTTAACGATTTCCTTAATTTTATCGGCAGCCGAGATGGCATTTCTTCCGGCACGTTTTTTTACATCCAACATGACCACATTGTCCCCGAATTCCCTGGCATAGGTAGTTTTGTCCTTTTCCTCGAAGGTAACTTTGGCGATATCCTTTAGGTAAACCGCCCCATTTTCGGACTTCACTACAAAATTGTCCAAATCACTGGGGTTTTCGATTTCACCCAATACCCTTATGGTTCGACGTTGTCCGCTGGTTTTCAAGTTTCCCGCGGAAATGGTCATGTTTCCATTCCCTATGGCGTTCAAGACATCCTGAAAACTTATTTTGGCCGCCATCATCTTATAGATATCTACCGCCACTTCTACTTCTTTCTCTTGTGCTCCACGAATATCCGCTTGTTTGATTTCCGGTAGGTCTTCAATTTCATCCTGTAGGTATTCCGCAAAATCCTTTAATTTTTCCACAGGATAATCCCCAGTAAAATTGATATTCATAATGGGTACCTCCTCGGAAAAATTAAGGTCGAACACATTAGGTTCTACTTTAGCACCGTTGAATGTTGGCCAATCCTCACTTGCTTTTTCGGAATCCACCTCATCCTTTACTTTTTGCTTGGCCTGCTCCACGGTTATTTCCTCATCAAACTCTACCGTAATAATGGCGTAGTCCTCTTGGGAAGTAGAAACGATTTCCACCACGTTACTTATGTTTTTGAGTCGGTCCTCGAGGGGGTCGGTTATCAATCTTTCTATATCCTCCGCTGTGTTGCCAGGATATGGGGTGCTTATATACACCTTGGTTTCCACGATTTCGGGGAAATCTTCCCTTGGCATTGCCATGTAGGCTGAAAAACCAAGCCATAGAAATATGGCGATCATGACATAAATGACCGAAGGATTATCAATGGCCCAAGAAGATAATTTAAACTCCTTATCGGCGTTTTTCTTTACTTTATCGCTCATTGAATCTTACTTTTGAATTTTTACTTTTTGACCGTCCTTCACACTTCTCGCACCTTCTTTAACCACATGGTTTCCGCTTTCTAAACCGCTAAGTATTTCAACGGATGGGCCTTGGGTCTTACCAATGGTGACAAAGGTTCTTTTTACTTTTGCCTCGCCATCGGCATTCGGTTCTTCGGCCACATACACATATTGGTCGCCCTCCGCATTTTCAGAAATGATACTTGATGGTAAAAGAATCGCATTTTCACTGGTATAATCATTTAGGTTCACCTTGCCCGTAAGGTTTGGCTTAATTTGTCCATCCTTGTTCGGTACTGGTATTTCAACACTAAAGGAGCGGTTCGCCGGATTGATGAAGTTGCCGGTTTCCCTGATTTCGGTTTCAATACTATCGCCCAAGACTGGGAAATACACTAAGGCCTCTTTACCCTTGGAAATAGAACCAATATATGTTTCGGGAACATCAACTTCAATGTACATGTCCGAAAGGTTTACAATTCTGAAGATTTCAGAACCTGGGCCTGGGGAAACTACGGTTCCTTGGTCTTTGATGACATTGTCGATAATACCGGAAAAAGGGGCCCTAATGGATGATTTTCCTAGCTGACTCTCCGCTTGTTTTACGGCATCTTGTCGTGCCTCATACTCTGCCTTGGCCGATAAATATTCGATTTCGGAACCAATTTGCTGTTCCCAAAGCCTTTTTCTTCTTTCAAAAGTAGTTTTGGCCAGTTCTGCCTGGGTCTTTAATTGGGACAATTGACTTCCCATACCACCATCGTCTATGGTAGCCAAGAGTTGTCCTTTATTGACCCGTTGACCTTCTTTTACATATACGCGCTGCAATGTCCCGGACATTTCTGGGTAAATAAGAACGTTCTGTTTGGTGCTTACACTACCTTGAAGTTCCAAATAGTGCTTAAAAAGCTCGGGTTCTACGGTTATCGTATTTACCAATGGCAGTTTTTCGGCTGGTCCATATAGAGAAATAGCAGAATCTATCTGAATCAATTGGTATTCAAGTTCCTTCTGTTGACTTACTATTTCGTTCTTTTTGGCTCTTAAAGCCTCCACATCACCATTTTCTATTAAGCCGGATACGGATTGGTTTTCACCTCCGCAGGATAATAGTCCCAATGAAATGGCTAGGAAAAGTAGTTTTTTCATAATGATATATTTAATTGATTGATTGCTTAGGATTGTTCGTTAAGGATTATTTCTAGTTCTGTTTTCTTGTTGATGACCTCCACCATATTCTGTAAGTATTCTTGCTGGGCCGTGTATAACTGTGTTTGTGCCTGGCGTAACTCAAAACTACTGGCAAGCCCTTCGGTATACTTTATCTGGTTCTTCGTTTCTATTCTTTCCGCCAACTCCAAATTATTTTTAGAGGTCTGATATTGTTCAATGGCCAGTACGTAGTTACTTTTGGCATTCTCCAATTGTAGTCTGATCTGTTGTTCTGCTTCGGTTAATTGGGTCTTTGCCTTTTCCAGGGCGATTTTTGCCCTTTGGGTACTTGCACTTCTTTTTAATGAGCTAAAGATGGGAATGTTAAGGTCTATCCCAAAGGAGGAAAATTCAAAATAATCCTGTCCTCGATCCAAAAACGAGAATTCGTTCCCAAAAGATAGGGCACCATAGCTCACAAAACCATTTAACGTAGGTAAGGCCCGGCTTCGTGCAAGTTTCCATTCAAAATAGCGTTGTTCATTTAGGTTCTGCGCAATTCTGTAATCCACATTATTTTCTAGGTTCAAGTCCGCCTCCATGATTCCCAAATCAATTTGTTGCTGGGTAAGATTTTCCAGGTCTTCCTTTAAACGTGTAGGAGCATTCAGATCTAATCCCATGACGAGGTTCAACATTTGTAAGGTGATTTCCTCCAAACGAACCGCGTTCTTCAACTGATTTTCAATGGAGGAAAGGGTGATCTTAAGCTGGTCTACACTTTCTTCGTCACTAAGCCCATTTTCAAAAAGTTTGGTGGTCTCATAAAGGTTTTTGTCTAAGGTCTCTTTATTCTTTTTAAAGATGGCCACACTTTCACGGGCCAAGAGCACGTTTCCATAAGATTCAACTACGGCCTTTCTAACGTCTTGGGCCGTCTTTTCATTGTTGTTGGCACTATATCGAAGAAAAGCCTTGGTCGCCTGTACCCCAACGATATAGGAACCATCAAAAATTTTCTGCCTTAAGGTGGCCGAAGCATTCACTTGCTGAGGTTGGCCAAAGACTACCTCCACAAAGGTACCGGGCTCGCCACCGGCAATTTCACCCGGCAATTGTACTACTTGTTGTATCAGTTGGTTTTGATAGCTAACGGCCCCTGAAATCTGTGGCAGTCCTTCCGCAATAGTTTCCCATTTTTGTTTTTGGGCGTCTATAAGGTCCCTGTCCGCATTAATGGCGCTATAATTATTCTCCAAGGCAAAGCTAATGGCCTCTTCCAAGGTAAAACTATAGGTTTCTTCCTGTGCATAGCCGGTTGTAAGAGCTAAGAACAATAGTAAAGTGATTAGTTGATTACGCATTTATTGGTGATTTGAATTGATGATTTCGTTTAATTTTTTTAGTCCTTCCGGCGATACAATGGCCCTTAGGTGGTATTCCAAATAGGATTCCATTAAGAATACCATGGAAAATCTTTCCGAGGGGAAGATTATAGGGTCCTTTAAATAATTAATGCCCGCAAAGTAAATCCTAAAGATGAACTGTACATGCAAATCGGAGCGGTACAGCCCAAGTGTCATACCCCGTTCAATATTTGAAATTACACAGTGCTGCATTATGTCCCACTGTTCTTTTTGGAATTTGGCAAAGATTCTTGGGTAGTACTTGGTCAATTGATACTGTGGGGAACTTTTTTGGTTTTTTAGATTACTCATTACGTACTGTTTAATCTCAAAAACCTCCTCTATTGGGTTTTTTTTAAGGGAAATGATCTTATTGATACCTTCCTTCATAATAGAGAATTTGGACATCACACAGGCCTCTACCAATTCCGTTTTATTTTGGTAAACCGCATAGATAGTCTTTTTTGATATACCTATGGCTTGGGCTAAATCGTCCATGGTAACACTTTTAAAACCATAGTTTAAGAACATCTCCATCGCTTTTTCCCTAATTTTGTCTTCCATAATGGGGACAAATGTACAAAAGGAAACTTTAAAAACAATAAAAGTTTCCAAAGTTTTATTGTTTGTTAACAAACCACGGCAGATTAGTTGCTTTCATTGGGTAATATGGATTGTTTTACAAGTTTTGCTTCGTCTTCCAAGTCCCTTGGATTAGGTAAGTTCAAGCTCCAAAAGAAAGCCTTGTTAAAAAAATTATATTTCTTTTTTGATTTATGCTTAACCTCCTTCATGATTACCGTTATTAATTCTTTTCACATAATTTTTATAGGCCTGTTCTCCTTCTTCCTTCCAAAATTCATCATAGTGATCCCAATCTGAAAAGTCTCTTCGCATGCCTTTACATCGATTTGTAAAGAATTCCTTCTTTTTGGATTTTTTCTTGTTATTGTGGCTTCCGCCTCCACCAAATCCGAAGATAATTTTAGCTAGAATCAACACACCTACGGCTTCCCAGTAACTCACTTGTGGCAGTCCGAACAAATGCGGCATCAACCAATTCCATAAACGCATTACGATGTAGCCGACCAAAAAGGCAATGGCTATTCCCAACAGAATAAAAAAGAAGATTTTTACTCCTTTTTTCACCGATTTCTTAACGGTGTCCTCGACCTTTCTCTCAATGTTTTCCTTTGTTTCCATATTTCTTTGTTTTTTATTTTTTTACCAATTCCAATTTTTTTAATAATAGGGACATTGCCCTGTGCCTCCTTGACATTAATGTGCCCGTGGGTATTCCCGTTTGTTTGGAAATCTCTCGGTAGGTATACCCTTCAAAATCTACCGCGATTACGATGTCCCTATAAACAGGTTTAAGTTCTGCAATAGCCTGTTGTAGCTTTTCCTTTAGTTGGTCCGGATATTCTTCCGAAAAATCTTCGTAGAACATACTCGCGAATTCTGTCCAAAGCAGCTCTAGGGTTTTTTCGTTACGTATCCTTTCCTTTTTTGTACGCATTACATCGATAATCCTATTTCTTATGGCGTTGTATACAAATCCGCCAATATTTTGGATGGGCAATGCGTCCAATGGCCTAGAAAATATCCGAAGGGCAACATCCTGAATAATATCTTCGGCATCACTTTCTGCCGTATGCGTTATTTTTGAGCGCACATAGCCTTTGAGGGAACTATATTCCTCTTCGAAGAAATCGGTTAGGTTGTTATTCTGTTGTTTTCTAGAAACCACTGACGGTTTTTCTTTAGGTCTTCAATAGTAGAGACGATGATTTTAAAAACTATTGCATTTTTTTTGAATCTTTTTTCTATATCATCTGACGTATATATCCACTTTTTGTAACAATGGATGTATTTTTGAAAAAAAAGTGCATGCATTCCATTGATTTTTATAGGGCTGAATTCATGGATTATTTGGATTCCAAGTTTGTTGTTCAGGAGCCAACGAATCTTTATGAACCCATAAACTATATTTTAAAATTAGGGGGAAAGCGTCTTAGGCCGGTATTGGCTTTATTGACTGCGGAAATTTTCGATGGTAGCTATAAAGAAGCTCTGAATGCGGCCTTGGCGATTGAAGTATTCCATAATTTTTCTTTGGTGCACGATGATATCATGGATGCCGCACCGGTACGAAGAGGAAAAACTACGGTACATGAAAAGTGGGATACCAATACCGGAATTCTGTCAGGGGATGCAATGCTTATTTGTGCCTATCAGCTTTTTGAAAATTATGAACCCAAAACTTTTAGGGCTTTGGCGGAATTGTTCAGTAAAACGGCACTACAGGTTTGTGAAGGACAACAGTACGATGTAGATTTTGAGACACGAGATGATGTTTCGTTACCGGAATACTTGAAAATGATAGAGTACAAAACCGCTGTTTTGGTTGCCGCTGCAATGAAAATGGGTGGCATAGTGGCCCAAACCAGTAAAGAGAACCAAGAACTTATTTATGGGTTCGGTTTAAATCTTGGAATTGCCTTTCAATTACAAGACGATTTACTTGACGTATTTGGGGATCCAGAAACTTTTGGCAAGCAGGTAGGTGGGGACATTATAGAGAACAAAAAAACCTATCTCTTTATAAAAGCGATCGAGTCCGGATCTACGACAGTTAAAAAGGAACTTTTAGACCTGTATTCCATACAACCTAAGGAACCTGAAGATAAAATTGAAGCTGTAAAATCGATTTTTCAGGAAAGTGGAGCCTCGAAAGCCACTCAAGAGGCTATTTCATTATACACCGAAAAGGCATTTGAAATTTTGGAATCCCTGGATATTTCGGATGACAAAAAATTAATACTTAAAGATTTCGGGGAAAACTTAATGCGAAGAACGGTTTAAAATAGCCTTTTGAAAAAAGCTTTTAGGAACGGCATTTTGGGACAACCCAATATATAATATATTTCTTCCCACAAATTGGTTTCCTCATCCAGAAACTTGAAAATTAATTGGGGCTGTCTGCTTTGAAATAGGTTCGTAAAAATTTGATGTCCAATGGCATTGTTGGAGTGGAGGACATCCAAGAATAACAGGTCATAGAACCAAAAACGTTTTTTCGCTTTTAAACCCTTAAATTCTGTTTCCGATTTAAGAAGGCTTACAAGCTGAGGGACTTTTTTAGAGGTACTCATAAAAGTATATCCCGTACTTGGTTTGGCCCAACCCCCACCCGTTCCTATGTGGAAAATTCTTTGGGTATTGTTCTGGGTGAAATCGAAGCACGTCATGGGGATATTACCTTGTTCCTTTTCTAAAATTTCAAATGGCTCGCAGTTGAGGTGTTCCTTGATATAATTCTGGATAGCAGCTTCATATTCCTGTTTAGGCAGCACATTCTCGGAGAACAGCGTGTACTCCACTAGGGCCACATTTTCTTCATAGGGGAGCACATACATGAATCTTGTATTTCCTTTCTGGGGAATGGAAAAATCCATGTAAGTGGCCTTGTCCACATCAAAAATTGGAGTTTTGGTCTTTATGACCCATCCCACAAAATGTTGTTGGAGAACGGGGTATTTACTTGAGGAATTCGTTAAGGTATAATCAAAACGACTATCAAACACTTTACGGCAGGTATAGGTGTTTGATGGTGTCGATACAATCACTTTTTCCGGGTTTTCCTTGACATCTTCTACCCCTTCTTGTATAAATGTAATGTTGGCACAATCCTTTATCCTTTTCAAATAATCGGAATAAAAATCAATGCCCCGGACCATTTTGTAGGAATACGGGCCAATATCATAACTTTTGGAAAAATCCTGAGCCTTAAAAGAAATATGACCCCAGCTTTTATAAAGGATATCATCAAATTTACCTTTTCCTTTTTCCCAAAAGCACCAAGTTCTGTCATTGGTATTTTTGCTGTCCTTATCCAAAAGTAAAATGGACATATCTGAAAAATACTTATCCTTTCCCATGGCCTCGGCCAACATAAGACCTGCTGCTCCCGCCCCAATAATGATGTAATCGTAGTCCAAATTGGCCATATCCAAAAATAGGTATTTAAGATGGGAAGTTATTGGAAAGAAAAGGGATTAATTAAGTCTATACCGCATCCCGAAAAAACCACGGATACCTTGGTTGGGCCCGTAGACATAAGAAGGGTCAAAGGTTAATGCATTGGGATTATTCGGTGTGGAAACCGGGTTTCCATTGGTGTCAAAGGTTACTTCCCTATCAAAAGGGTCGTTAGCCCTGGCAATGATAAAGGGGTTGCCACGGTTGGGTGTCCAGTTCAATAGATTCTTAATGCCTCCGTAGAATTCAAAATTATCCAATCCCTTATAGGTAAATTGAATGTTTTGAATACTCCAAACCGGCGAATAATCACTTCTTGGGTCACTTTCACCTAAAGTAGGTAGCCGCATAGGGCCATATAAATTCCCAGTGTAATCCAGGGTAAGGTCGAGATTGTTGAACGTATAGCCTAAATTCCAAGTCCCTGTATAGCTTTCCGTTAGAATTTGTCTTGTTGTGATTCCACTCTCGGTCTGACTCACATCTTGTAACGTTGCACCCAGTAAAAATTTGAATCCGTTAGGGAACACTACATCCAGATTAGCACTTATTCCTTTGGAAACCGATTTTCCATCTAAATTGTCGTATATAATCTGATTGGGATTCGTATCATAATCGGGTAAAATGGCATTGCTAAAGTGAGTATAAAAAAATGATGCATCAATGTTGGCAAACGTACCATTAGACCCATATATTTTTTTTAGATAGTTGAGGTTGACATTAAACGAACGTTCTGGTTTTAATTCCTCGGTAACGATTACATCTCGAGCTCCCGTTAGTGCGGCATGTTCTTCAGTGAAAAGGTTTACTACCCTAAAACCGGTGCCCGCGTTAAAACGCAGTATATCATTATCGGACACTTTAAATCGATAGGCAGTTCTAGGTGTAAAAATAGCACCGTGTCTTTGGTCATAGTCATAGCGTAGACCTAAGAGCAAAGAATGTTTTTCGGCCAAATTGATTTCATCTTGCAGAAATAAACTGGGAATTAGAACCTCATCGGCAACGACAGTGGCCGTAGTATTATCGTCATAAAAATTATACCTAAGGGAGGTGCCCAATAAAAGGTCATGCTTGCCTAATTTTTTATCCCAAGTCAATTGTGAAAACCCAATCCGCTGGTCAGCTACGTAAGGAATATCCCCGTAAACCGAATTTTGGCTATGGTCATTGTAGGAAAAGGAAAACAGTAGTTTTTCCCGTACGGGTAATTGATACTTTCCAAGTATTTCCCATCGTCGGGTATAGATGCTTTCACCATAAATTTCGTTTCCACCTCGGTACTCTGGTGTCCATTGTAATTCTCCACCCCAACGGTCCTCATAAAAATAGCGACCGGCCAAGGAAAATATACGGTTGTCCTTTCGTTCAAAACTCCATTTTTGAAAAATAGATATGCGATTTTGAAGGGTTAAATCCGTAAAATTATCTCCGTTATTATCCACCAATTGGTCGAAATTAAAATAGTTTACCCCCAAAAGGACATTCGTTTTTTTTCCGAATTCAAGTTTGGCCCCTAAATCCAGATTGTATTCTCCCCAACCTGTTAGGAATGTGTCGGCGGCAAAGTCGGGTGCCTCCAAATTGTTTTTGGTTATAATATTGATCAAGCCTCCCACCGCTTCACTACCATAAAGACTAGAAGCGGGACCCTTAACGATTTCTATCTGCTCTATAAGGGAATTGGGGATTCCAGAAAGGCCGTAGACCGTACCTAATCCACTGACGATAGGCATGCCGTCTATCAGCACCAAGGTATAGGGACCTTCCAATCCATTGACATGTATGTCGCCCGTATTGCAGACATTACAATTGATTTGGGGTCTTACACCGTTCACGTTTTGTAGGGCCTCAAAGATGTTTGCCGTTGGATTTTGTTTTAAAAATGTGGGGCTATAGACTTCTACGGGAACCGGGCTTTCGGAACGACTCACTGCTTTTAATGTCCCGGTCACTACCATTTCCTCCAAATTTTCGGTGGATGGTTCTAGCTCAATATCTAGCAGTAGTTTCTGATTTTTAGTAAAGGTTATTTTCTTTGAAAAAGGTCTAAAACCAATAACGGAAGTCACCAAAACATAGGTACCGGGTCTTATACCTTCCAAAATAAATTCCCCACTTTCGTTTGAAGAAGTTCCTATTTCCGTGTTCTTAAGAAAAATGTTCGCAAAGGGTACTGTCTCCTTTTCAGACGTAATTACACCCGAAACACTTGCATCTTGGGTGTAGGCCAGAAAACAATTAAAAATTAAAAAACAGAATGTCAATAGTTTTAATGACATATCCTAAAATATTATTTTAATGGTTCTAAATATAATTTTAGATAAAACTAAATATTAGTTTTTAGATATAAAAATGTAATTTAGTCTTTTGAAAAACTTGAAATGACACTTTCAGAAGAGGATTACATAAAAACAATATATCATTTGGGCAGCGGGAAGGAACAGCCTATATCCACAAACGCCATCGCAGATCAAATGAATACGAAACCGTCTTCGGTTACGGATATGCTTAAAAAGCTGTCCGAAAAGAATATGGTGAACTACAAAAAATATAAAGGGGTTTCGCTTACCGAACATGGAGAATTGACTGCGCTTTCCATAATCAGGAAACACAGGCTATGGGAGGTTTTTTTAGTGGATAAGTTAGGTTTTGCTTGGGATGAGGTACATGAGGTTGCTGAACAGTTGGAACACATCAAGAGCGATAAACTTATAGATAAATTGGATACCTATTTGGGTAACCCACGGGTGGATCCCCACGGCGACCCCATACCATCAAAAGAAGGAGAATTTAAGAAATCGGTTAAAAAATTGATAAGCGAACTCCCTACAGGCTCTGAAGGTGTTTGTGTAGGAGTAAACGATTCCTCAGTGGCCTTTTTAAAATTTTTGGACAAAAATCAAATATCCTTGGGCGACACCTTAAAAATATTAGAAAAGGAAGATTTTGACGGTTCGGTAAGCATCATTATCAATGATAGGGAAATGAGAATATCCGATCAAATTGCCTCCAATTTGTTTTTGGAAGTATTGGAAAAAAATTAATTGAATAGATATGAATCAAGTAATAGATTATTTTGAATCGATAGATCCTATCTTGGCGGCATTTTATGCCACTTTGTTTACTTGGGGTCTTACCGCAGTCGGAGCCGCCCTAGTGTTCCTGTTCAAAACTATGAATAGGGCCGTTTTAGATGGAATGCTTGGATTTACGGGAGGAGTTATGGTGGCAGCCAGTTTTTGGAGTTTGTTGGCACCGGGAATTGAAATGAGTCCAGGCGATGGTTTTGTAAAAGTTATACCCGCAGCCGTAGGTTTTCTATTGGGAGCAGGCTTTATCTTTGGACTGGATAAAATTCTCCCCCATCTACATATCAATTTTAAGGAAAGTGAGGCCGAAGGAGTCAAAACCCCTTGGCATAGAACCACCTTGCTTACGCTTGCTATTACTTTGCACAATATTCCGGAAGGTCTTGCCGTAGGAGTACTTTTTGGAGGTGTTGCCGCTGGTTTTGAAGGTGCCACTATCGGTGGGGCGGTGGCCTTGGCCTTGGGGATTGGATTACAAAATTTTCCGGAGGGTTTTGCCGTTGCCATGCCTTTAAGAAGGCAAGGATTGAGCAGAAAAAAGAGTTTTTTATATGGTCAGGCCTCTGCAATAGTGGAGCCCATCGCCGGTGTTTTGGGCGCGTGGGCCGTACTTACCTTTCAGCCTATATTACCTTACGCCCTTTCCTTTGCAGCTGGAGCCATGATTTTTGTTGTCGTGGAAGAAGTAATTCCCGAAACCCAACAGGATAATTATACGGATATTGCAACGATGGGCTTTATCGGAGGTTTTATAATCATGATGACCTTGGATGTAGGGTTGGGCTAACCACAATTACAAGTTGTGTTTTAAATAATTTTTTTGGGAATACGCAGTTATAGTTATTGAACGTACGCTTTTCAATTTGAATAATCGATGGTTCAAGTACTTATAATTTGATAATTGAATATGACTTCTAAAAAGAGGCATTGGTTTTGGAACTTATTATTGGTCATTACGATAGTAGTCTGCGTTACCGTCTTGACCATGCACTATAAAAACTGGATTAAGAACACGCCAGATCATGTACGACTCCTGTCTGGTTTTTACTTGGAAAAGGTGCCGTATTCGGACCTGGACAGTGTTGTTTTCGTAGAAAGAATTCCGCCTATGCTTCGCTTGAACGGTTTTTCTGCACTTGAAAAGGAAAAGGGAATTTTTCAAGAATTCAAGGATTCCTTGACGGATAAAAAAATCTATGTTTTTGTGGACAATATTTCGCAGCCCAAAATTAAGTTAGTCTACAAAGACTCCCTAAAATTATATTTTAATCTCAAGGACTCCGTTGAAACGGTAAATATGTTCAATGATTTAAAGGGGAAATTACAGGTTGACCCCCTGAATTAAAGTACTATTGAAAAGTTGTTATTATAATAACCCCGTTTCCTCCCTGCGTTCCATAGCTTGAAGCTTCCGGTCCTGACAATATCCTTATCGATTTTACATTAAAACTGTCAACGAGGTCATTTATGGAATCAAACGAATTGCCAATAACCTGAGAGTTTACAACATATAAGGGTTCCTGACTTCCTTCCGAACTAAATGAATTGGCAGACTTATTCAGTAAAGGCACTCCATTTCTAACAATCACACCACTTTTTTTACGTATTCTATCCAACAAGGAAATATCTGTACGCTCCCTATCTATGGTTTTCGTTTTGGAACTATTTTCTACAGCACTTTTTGGAGTTCCACAATTTGATAAAACTATGGGGATTGCAATCAAAATAATTAATATGAGTTTTTTCATTTTCTTTATTTCTTCTTTAAAGTTAGTCATATCTTAAAGCTTTACTTTTAAAGCTGAAATAAATTACCATTATATTTGAGAAAAAGTCATGGTACTACTTTCACAGGTCATGGGAGCTATACTTGGTATATTGGCCGTAATTTTTGGTGCCTTTGGTGCACATATCCTCAAAAAATCTTTTACTCCAGAACAATTGACAAGTTTTGAAACTGGGGTTAAATATCAAATGTATCACGCTCTCGTGCTTTTAATGATTGGGTTTAACTTCAATCTGGATACTGGTTTGGAGAAGTATATGGTTTATTGCTTTATAATTGGAACATTGCTTTTTTCCTTTAGTATCTATGGTTTGTGTATAAGCGCATCAAAAGGGAAGAAATTGAAGTTTTTAGGTCCAGTAACTCCCCTTGGTGGGCTATTTTTGGTAACAGGTTGGAGCTTGCTGCTCTACTATTTTGTTCGAAATCTTGTTTAAAGTCTCAGATACATATTCCCATTAATGGTATTTAAGCGTAGCCTGTTTTTACCCTCCGCTATTTGACCGGCAATTTTTTGACCTACATGACGGTCCTCGGAACTGAATTTCAATTTTTCATCCGCATAGATGTCCCCATGAATTGTCTCGGCCACTAGGATGGCATTTACCATTTTCAAGTCTATTTCGCCATTTATGGTTGTTAGGTCCAAGTTACCCGAATATTGTGCTATATCGATATTGCCATTGATTAAATCTGCTGTAAAATCACCTTCAATGATTTCGGATTTTAGGTCTCCATTGATACTGCTTACTTTAAACTTGGCTTTTTTTGGCACATATATCACATAGTTAAAATCATACCAATCGCCTGTATTATAGTACCTTCTTTTCTTGTCCTTATTGTTCTCGTTCCACTCACCTTGAAACTTTTTAAACACGCCTTCGGCCATGGAAGTTATTTTTATTTCGTTTGAAGTTTTATTAATGTCCAATTTATACTCATCCAAGAATTTTGCATCTTTGGTGTGAATATTGGCCTTAAAGTAAACTGAATTCTTATCCCAAGTTTTCACTTCTATTTCCGAAGCGAATTTTACATCCAAGTCTATAAATTGACCATTATAATCGAAGGATTCTTCTATAATTTTTTGAGCATTTAACGTAAGGCTGATGAGGCCTAGCAACAAGGTAAGTTTCAATGTTTTAATCTGTTTCATTTTGATTGATTTTTAAAGGTCAGATAGAATTCGCCATTTATATTCTAGAATACTAAGAACTTTAGTTGGCTCATTTCATGACTGTTCGTTTTTATGATTGTTTTATTTTTTTCTTAAATAAATATTTCCATTAGTGGATTTAAGCCTAAGGGTGGTTCCACCTCCATTAATGGCCCCTTTTATATTCTTGCTGGATATGGATTTGAGTCCATCTTTGTCCGGCCTTGCAATGTCAAAGTTGGAGTAGATATCCCCGTTCCAAGTGCTAAGTTCCAAATCTGCTTTGGCAGAGGAAGGGATAGTGACATCAATTTCACCATTAGTCGTGCTTAGCACAATGGGAGCATTTGGATTAAGTTCGTCGAACGATAGCTGTATCCCATGATTTAGGGAATAGGCGGTAACGGGACCGGAGAGATTCTCCAAGACAAGCTCTCCGTTTAAATTAGAATTGGCTTCTACTTCCCCTGAGAACCCGGAAACGTTTATTCGTCCTCCCCAAGAATTCGTAATGGAAACATTTTGTGATTTGGGTAAATAGATTTCCGCTTCCTGATTTTTTCTAATGTTTTCTACAAGCAGGTTATTCCCAGCTTGGGCTACGTTAAACCCTACATTGGTATTATCTACTCCAGTGGCCCCAAGGAGTTTTAAACCTGCAGCCTTTTCAGGCTTTGGCTTAGGATCACTTATTTTGATTAACACTTCATTTTTATCGTGTGTTTTAATTGTGATACTCGATTTTGTTTCGATTTTCACCCATTCGATTCCGCTTAACGACTTACTGAATTCTGACTGTGCCTGTAATCCGATGGATAGGGCAACCGTAAATAGAAATAATTTAATTTTTTTCATGATTTTTCGTTTTTAGATGCCTCGCCTAGGCTCAGCAATGATGTTTATATAATTTGTGGTAATCCTTTTTTGATTTCTTCTTTGATAAAAGGTTGGGTTTCTTCCAGCTCCAGCAATTTTTTCATTGGTGCAGTAGCTTTTTTCTCCTGAACCCTGACCAGGTTTTTTATAATGGCAATTTGTACACTCGGGTTCTTTTCAGTTTCCAAAGCGGTTATAAAGGCCGATTTAACAAGTTCCGAATCGGAAAAGTTAGACAGGGCTTCAACTGCAGCTATACGCACATTGGTGTTTTGGTCCAACAACATTCTATCCTTTAAGGCATTCAATACCTCCACATCAGGCGCTTTAAATGCCTCGATAAAATTGACACCTTGAATTCGCTTACTTGCAGATTGGTTTTCCATAAGGGAAAGCATAGCCATTTCCTTGGATTTCAATGCCTCGTTCTCCAATAAGGCATACTCCAGTTCGGACTCTTTCGATTCATATAATTTACCCATCATAAAAGCGGTGACCAATATGGCAAAACCGGCTGCTATTTTGCCCAATACCATAAAGTTTAACCCGTTGTTGGATTTTTTGTTCATGGTAATGATTTTACCTTGGCTCATCTTTTCAGTTTCCAAAGCTTCCAGAAATTTAAGACGGAGGTTCGGGGATGGAGCCTGCAACTCTTCTTCTTGAAAGGTTTTGGACAGACTTTTGAATGAATCAAGAGTGTCCCTGCATTCCTTACAATCTTCTAAGTGCTTTTCTACCATTTCTATCTCTATGGGGTCTAATTCACCAGTTAGATATAAGGGTAATAAAGAATCTATTTTTTCGTGTGATACCTTCATAACTCTTTAAAATATATGGTCTTCAACTTTTTTAAAGCCCTACTGACTTTAGTTTTTACGGCACCCGGCGTACTTCCGGTTATTTCTGCCAGTTCTTTATATTTTATCTCCTGAAACCGATTAAGAACCAGTAATTCTCGATCAGAAGCGTTTAGTTTTGCCAAGGCCAATTGTAACTGCGAATATTCCTCGGAATTACTCTCATTTTCGGCAACGAGGTTAAATGACACATTTTCAATATCATCATGCGGTCTATTTCTTTTAAAATGTGTTTTTAAACTATTTCGGGCAATGGTGAACATCCAGGAAACAAAACTGCCATGATGATAAGAGGTTCTATACTTCATAATTTTATAAAATACCTCTTGCGTCAAATCTTCACTTAACATTCTATCTCCGCACATCTTATACAAAAAATTAAACACATGAACATGGTGCCTTTCAAAGAGAATCTTTAAAGTGTCCAATTGTCCGTTTGAAACGGATGTCATTAATTCTTCGTTGGTTAGTTCTTCCAAAAGGTGTTCTTTGTTATTCCTTTACACTATATAGTCAGGAATTTATAAAAGGTTACATCAACGCATAAAAAAATCGCTTCTTAGGGAGCGATTTCTTGAAATGTATTCCTTTATATATGGATTACTCTTCTTCTTTCACGACGGAAGTAAATTCCTTAATGGCCGTATTAGGCTCCATAATACTATATCCTTGCCAGAATTCTGGATCGTAATTGGGCATGTATTGGGGAAGTACATCCTTTTTTTCCGTAAAGGATTCGAACGTGGACTCAGAAATGGGATCCGTCTCAAAAACGACTACTTCGTATTTGTTGCGTCCGTTAAAAGCTGCATCTATTTTTAGATGAAGTTCATTTTGTTTCCTTCGTCCCTTTACGTTTTTATTTTTCTCAATGATTTTTACGGGCCTTTTGAAACCGACCCTATTTCCTTTGGTAATTTCGTAATAACGGAGGCTATATTTACCATCGTCATCCTTCCCAAATAGAATACTTCCCTTAGCCAGGTATTCGTTCAATGAAATCCCTAGTAGTTTAAATTTTCTGAGGGGTTCCACATTTTCAAAATCCATTTTTACCAAGGCAAAGTCATTGGCGTCAATATATAATTTACCCCTAAATTCTTCTGAGCGCTTGGGCTTAAAATCGATTACATATAGTGCCTTGTCCCCAATAAATGTAAATGCTTCAAGCGTAAGGTCATATCGTCTGGATTTCCAGAGTACATTATAATCGGTATCCTCAAAGATGGGAAGATTGGTATATAAATTGGCGAGGGTACTTTTTTTGTAGTTAGAAAAGAACTTTTTTCGTTCCGTTGTTTCCTCAAGCTCTTCATTCAAGGATTTAACGTCATTAGAATCCACTTCCGTTTCAAAAAGTTCGTCTGCATCTACCTTCGTGCCGAACAATCCGGATTTTATCTTGAAATAGGAATCGGTTTTTACATTTTTCTTGATAATCTCATTAAATCTCTCTTCCAAGTTTTCAAGGTCCAGGCGACTGCTCTTATCATATAGTTCGGAAGCTTTTATCAAGTCCAACTTCTGTTCGTCCTCGTCTTCGTTTCCGTAAAGATCACCCAAAACTTCGGTATAGTACGTGTCATTTGTGGGTACGGAACGTAGTACACTATCTAGAAATTCCCTGTTCAATTCAGGTATCGTGGACTCCTTAATGCGATAATCGGATTTTGAAATATAGTTTGAATTTGATTCTCTGAGGAACAGTCTTTTTTTAGTAAAACCAAGCCGATAGTTTTTCTCGATGTTGTCTTCTACGAATTCAAGTATTTCCTCTGGAGTATAGTCCTTATTGGAAACAATGACCTCTCGAAGTTCTATAGCTTTTGGTGCTAAAAGAATCGTTTTTTCCTTGAACTCTTTTAAAGGTTTGCCAATAGATTCATATCCGATACAGGAAATAAAAAGCGAGTCGGTTTCCTGAACACCTTCATCAATCAAAAAAGTAAATTTACCTTCTTCGTTCGTAATTACTCCTTTATTGTTCAGTAGAACCGTGGCATAAGGAACGGGTTTTTGAGTAACGCTATCCAGTACGGTAGAAGTTAAGGTTTGAGCAAAAAGAAAAGGACTAAATAAAATGTGAAGCCCCCAAATAAAAATGGGTAGTACTCTATTCATATGGTAATTCTGCTAGAATACAAACTAAAGTATCCCCTGGTACAAAACCATACCCTTTTGGATATTATTGTGAAATTTTTATTGATTCCTTAACATAGCAAGGGGACAAATGACAATGTACAAACCTCTTTTAGTGGCAACCACAATCGTCTTGGCCACAAGATTTTGTATTGTTCTTTCCGTTTGAGAATAACGTTTTGGGCAGTACAAACTTAAATAGAAGATACACGAAAGAAATCGCTACGGTAATATAAACTAATATATGTTGGAGTATTTCCATTTATTTTAAGATTTGATAGGCAACCAAGGCAATAATATAAGCAAACAAACTCATAAATACTAATTGATAAGTGGGCCATTTCCAGGAGTTGGTCTCCCTTTTTACTATGGCCAATGTGCTCATACATTGCATGGCAAAGGCATAGAAAAGCAATAATGAAATACCCGAGGCTAAATTAAATAACGGTTCCTTGGTTACCGGGTTTACCTCCGCCGCCATTCTGTTTTTAATCGTTTCTTCTTCATCGTTCCCAACACTATAAATTGTTGCCAAGGTGCCCACAAAAACCTCTCTTGCGGCAAAAGATGTCAATACGGCAATTCCGATTTTCCAATCGTATCCTAAAGGACTAACAATGGGTTCTATCGCTTTTCCCATATAACCCATATAGGAATGTTCCAATTTATAGCTTGCTATTTCTTGATTCAACGCCTTTTCTTCCAATGTTGAATTCATTGCTACGATAGAGTCCTTAAAAGAGGAAGATGTTTGGTCTATTTCGGCATTGGTCAATGAAGATTTGTACTCTTCTAGATTATTTGCGATATAGGTTTTACTGTTATCGGAAAAGCCATTTTCTGCAATGCGATTGGCTACGATAGATTCTGCATTTTTAAAATCGTCAGAGTATCCATTGGATCCCAGGAACCAAAGAATTATGGAGATGGCCAAAATTATCTTTCCTGCGCCAAAAACGAAACTTTTGGTCTTTTCCAAAACCGTGTATCCCACATTTTTTAGAAGTGGAAGTTTATAGTTTGGAAGTTCTATAACGAAGAAAGACCTGCTTTTTATTTTTAATATTTTATTGAGTGCCATAGCGGATAAAATAGCCGCGGCAAACCCTAAAAGATATAAGAGCATTAAAGTTAAAGCCTTAAAACTAAGTCCTAGGAAGCTTCCTTCAGGAATTACTAAGGCAATAATGATGAGATACACCGGTAACCTTGCCGAACATGTTGTAAATGGGGTTACCAAAATGGTAATCAGTCGCTCTTTCCAGTTTTCAATGGTTCTAGTCGCCATTACTGCCGGTATGGCACAGGCCGTTCCAGAAATCAAGGGAACAACACTTTTTCCACTTAGACCAAAGGGTCTCATGATTCTGTCCATTAGAAATACCACCCTGCTCATATACCCGGTTTCTTCCAAAAGGGAAATGAACAGAAAAAGAAACGCTATTTGAGGTATAAAAATCACTATCCCGCCAATACCAGCCAAAACGCCCTCGGCAATAAGATTAGTGAATACGCCGGGAGGTAAGGTTTCCTTTACCCACTCCGTAGCAGAGGCAAAGAAACCGTCTATCATATCCATCGGATATTCACTCCAGCCATAAATGGCCTGAAAAATGGTCAAAAGGATAATAAAGAAAATAAGATAACCAAAGACTTTGTGGGTCAGCACCTTATCTAGTGTAGCCCTGAATCCTTTGGCAGCATTTATATCTACTTTGTATGTTTCTTTTAAAATGCCATTGATAAACTGATAACGGAGTATGGTTTCCTTTTGCTGTAACCTTTTTAACTCGGATTTTGACTTTGTACTAAATGAGGAGGCGTCCTTAATCAGGTTTTTTTGGATGGGCATGAAATTGACATCCTGGGTTATGACCAACCATAGTTTGTAAATATCCTCCTTTGGAAAGGTGTTTTTGAGCTTTTCAAAATACTCCGGGGCTATAACGGTAGTATCAACATTCGGAGTTTTGGACAAGTTTTTATAATCCGCAATAAGTTCTTTAAGTTTTTCTATACCCGTACCTTTTCGTGTACTTACTAATGCGATTTTTGCATCTAGTTTTTCCTCTAAAAGTTCAATATCGATGCTAATGCCCTTACGGGTCATTCTATCGGCCATATTAATCACTAAAATGGCCGGGATTTTTAAATCCTTTATTTGTGTAAAAAGAAGAAGGTTTCTTTTTAGGTTCTCCACATCCGATACTACCAAGGCGACATCGGGGTGGTCCTTATCGTTTTTATTGAGTAGAAGTTCCACTGCGACACTTTCATCCAGTGAGGTGGTGTTTAAGCTATAAGTTCCGGGGAGGTCAATGATGTGGGCTCTAACCCCTCTAGGTAGCTTACAGATGCCCTCTTTCTTTTCTACCGTAATACCAGGGTAATTCCCAACTTTTTGATTGAGTCCGGTTAATTGATTGAAGACGGAGGTTTTTCCAGTATTAGGATTTCCAATAAGAGCTACATTGATTTGTTTGCTCATAGCACAACATCTTCATCAATGATCTCTAAAGCGATTTGCTCCGCAATCACGCGCCTTATGGCAATATGTGACCCATTGACATTTATATATATTGGATCCTTAAGGGGTGCCACTTGTACCAGTTCTACTTCGTTGCCTGGCAGACAGCCAAGCTCCAGAAGTTTAATGGGAAGTAAATCCTCGGTAAACTCCTTGATAATTCCCTTTTGACCTCGCTTTAAACGTGCAACTGTTGTCTCCAATTCTTATTTAGATTCAATATAATTAAGCAAAAATAACGCAATTTTTATCATAAGCAAGAATTATTAGGCTAATATCTGTACTGCAGACATTCCAATGATGGGAAAATCTATTCTTCGTAGCTGCATTTGAGAATTTTCAAATCTTCCAGTAGTTTTTGTACCTCTTCTTCGCTGGTGCCGTCGTAGAAACCGCGTATACGCTTTTTTTTGTCGACCAAAATGAAATTTTCTGTATGAATCATATCATAGGGACCTCCATCTCCGTCTGTTTTTACGGCCAAATAGGACTTACGTGCCAATTCGTAGATTTGTTTTTTATCGCCGGTAACCAAATTCCATTTTGAGTCGTCCACCCCTTTTTCCAAAGCGTATTTTTTTAACTGTGCTACGGAATCTATTTGCGGAGTTACGGAATGGGAGAGCAGCATGACGTCATCCCCAACTTTATCTTGGATGGATGCCATGTTCTTGGTCATAATTGGACAAATGGTAGGGCATGTAGTAAAGAAAAAATCCGCAATGTAAATCTTGTCCCTATAATCATCTTGTGTAATGGTATCCCCATTTTGGTTTATCAGGGAAAAGTCCGCAATCGTGTGATATTTACGGATGTGTTGAATTTCCTGGTCCACCAAGTCGCTGTTTACCATAGCGGGAGAGTAGACAGGGAGCGTTTTTTGGGGCTGTAGGGCATTATAAAAGAGGTAAATGATGACCGCCGAAATCCCCAGCATTACCATGCCGAAAAATTTGAATTTATTGAAAAAAGAGCCCATGATGCTTTTTGTACAAAGGTAAGTGAGGACACGGTGTGATTCAAATTATTAATACGTTGATGTAGCCAAAATATTCTTAAAAATAACGGGTGTATAGCGAGTTTCTTTTTTTAAGACTTCGTAAAGCCGTACTTTTGTCCGATTTAAATTTTAGAAGACGCTAATGAGTCCCATTGCCATTAAGACCATCCAATTTTTTCTAAGCCTTTCCCTTTTGATCGTGCTTCATGAACTTGGACATTTTATCCCCGCCAAATTATTCAAGACCCGTGTAGAAAAGTTCTATTTGTTCTTTGATGTAAAATTCTCCCTTTTTAAAAAGAAAATAGGGGAAACTGTATATGGAATTGGATGGCTTCCTTTGGGAGGGTATGTGAAAATTGCCGGTATGATCGATGAGAGTATGGATACCGAAGCCATGAAGGAAGAACCCAAACCTTGGGAGTTTAGGAGTAAACCCGCTTGGCAGCGCTTGATCATTATGTTGGGTGGCGTTACGGTCAACTTTATTTTGGCAGTAATCATTTATATTGGAATGGCCTATTCTTATGGAGAACAGTATATTCCTGCAGATAGTTTAAAGGATGGTTTTTTGGTCACTGAAAAGAATATTGGGGATGAGCTGGGTATTAAAACTGGAGATTTAATTGTTGCAGTGGACGGTGAAAAGGTGGAAAAATTTAGTTCATTGCCCTTGGAAATTATTAATGGTAATACCATTACGATTCAACGGGACGGTAGAACCTTTGATCAAGAAATCCCGGTTGATTTTATAGCTACTTTGTTGGAGGACGAGGATAAAGCACGATTCTTAAGTTTAAGAACGCCATTTGTAGTTCGTGAAATACCTGAAGATTCTCCTAATTTAAATAGCGGCTTAAAGGAAAAGGACGAAGTTATAGCGGTAAATGGACAGAGCGTAATATACCAAGATGAAATAGTTCCCATTTTGGAGGAAAATAAAGGAAAAAAAGTTGAACTGACCGTTAAAAGAGATGGAAAAACAATACCTATTGAGGCGCAGGTTACCAACGAAGGGAAATTAGGTGTTTTTGCCGGTTATAACTCCTTTGATGAATATGCGGAGAATGGTTATTTTAAAATAGAAAAGGTAAAGTATTCTTTTTTGGAGTCCATCCCCGCCGGCATAGACAAGGGTGTAAGTACCTTGAGCGGCTACGTAAAACAAATGAAGAAGATTTTTAACCCTTCAACGGGGGCCTATAAGGGCGTTGGTGGATTTGCCGCCATAGGAGGTCTTTTCCCCGATGGTTGGGACTGGCCAGCTTTTTGGAGCGCTACTGCCTTTATCTCCATTATACTTGCCTTTATGAACATTCTTCCCATCCCGGCATTGGATGGTGGACATGTTATGTTTCTTTTATATGAAATGATAACAGGAAGAAAGCCAAGTGATAAGTTTTTGGAATACGCTCAAATTACTGGATTTTTCCTCTTAATAGCGTTATTGTTGTTCGCAAATGGCAACGATTTATACAAATGGTTATTTAAATAGAAAAACCACTTTTTTTTGTTTGGCAAATTTTAAAAAACAATTATATTTGCAGCCGCTTTAAAGGATAAAGTAAGGTATTTTCCTCCTTAGCTCAGTTGGTTAGAGCATCTGACTGTTAATCAGAGGGTCCTTGGTTCGAGCCCAAGAGGGGGAGCTTTAAAATCAGGCAGTTACATGAAAATGTAGCTGCCTTTTTTATTTGACGGCGTGCTTTTGGCGTGCTTTCTTGAAATTGACTTTATAGTTACCACTAAGACAAGAGATGTCTGTTAAATTAAATCAACGTGACAGTTATTGCTATAATTTCTTTCCTTTGATATGTTTCAAATAGGCCAGTGATAGCAAAAACATAACGACGAACCCGAAAAGCCCCAATATTCCGGCTTCAGGACCATATTCTCCACCAGTCAGCAAATCGGCACCTTTGTTTTCAATTTCGTAAAATGAATTTACAGCCTTGTTACCACTCATTGTAAATCCCAATTGAGTTTGTGTAAAATTCCATGCCATATGAAGGCCGATTGACAGTCCTAAATTTTCGGTCATTATAAACGGAATACACCAAACCATGCCATTTATTGTAAGTAATACTATTGAAAGAATGGAAGCGTCATTGTTGCTAAAATGAGCTAACCCGAAAAAAAGTGATGATAACATCAAGGAAATTAAAAGTGCTTTTTTTTTAAATAATCTCTTTGATTTGAATCCATCATAAAGATTAGTAAATAAATAACCTCTAAAAAATGTCTCTTCCAAAATGGCCACAAGGAGCATTTTAAAAGCGAAGGGAATGACCAACATAGGTTCGGGCATCGATAAAAATTCAGAAACTAGTAGTATACCCGTTATCTTTCCAATTAACAA